>JBEKNU010000008.1:0-57763 GCA_049522495.1 Terriglobia bacterium | reverse complement strand
GTCACCCTGCTGCGCAAAGAAATGGTCGACCACCCCGAAAGCCCCCAATCCTTGGGCTTCCAACTCACCGACCGCGCCCTCACCCAGGCCGCCGACGCGTGAAAAATGTAGAAACTCCAGGGGGCGGCCTTTGTGGCCGCCCTGGACAACCACGAGGGTTGCACCGACGGAGTAGCGCGCCGTTGCGCGGACAGCGAGAAACCAATTCTACCGCAAATGGCAGGAATTCCTAACGTTACTGCCCAGCGTGCCACACTACCCCATATCCCTTATCGGCAATGTCGGGTGAGAAGATGAACCAATTTTCTGGCTTCCCGAATCCCAAATCACAGATCGCAAATCACCCGATGGCCAGATGACCCGATGGCCCGATCCCGTTGGGTCCGCGCTTGCAAATTGCCCGGCGACAGAATATCCTGCGGCCCACTTCCCATGTGGAGGGTGCTATGGGTAAACCCAAGGTGATGGTGGCAGTACGTAACGCGGAGTCGATCGAAAGCTTGGTGACCTTGGCATGCCAGTTATCCCGAGGTATGGGTGCTGACCTCCTGGCCTTGCATGTGGTGGAGGTGCCTCTCGCAACTCCCCTCGACGCGCAGGAGGAAACCATCGACCACCTTGGCAAAGATTTGCTTCTCCAAGCCCAGCGTGTGGCCGATAAGTTTTCCCAGCCTCTTTCCACGGAGCTCCTGCGTGCTCGGGAAGTGGGTGAGGCGATCGTGGGCGTGGCCAAGGAACGGGGTGTAGATTTGTTGGTAATGGGACACCACAAACCCCACACGCACACCCTGGGGGATGCGCTGCTGGGCGGGAGCGTGCGATATGTGGCCCACCACGCCCCTTGCCGCGTCATCGTGCAAATTCCTGCGCCCCAGCACGAGTAACTCGGTGCGAGAAGTGAGGAGCGCCAGGAGGAACATTGCCCATCATCCGAACGGGTTGCGCGGCCGCCGGTGCCCATTTCGATTCTGCCGCACTATTTCATTTCGCAAGGAAACTGCCCGCGCATGAGTGAAGCCCCCGAACCCACACTCCAATCCAAAGCCCGCAACGGCCCCAAGACCCGTCACATTCTTGCCGGGCTAATCCTGGGAGCAGTGGGCGGGGTGGTGGCGAATCTGGCGTGGGGGAAAACGGCCGTCCTCGCCAACCTCGTCCGCTACGGCACCGAGCCCGCCGGACAGATGTGGTTGCGCGCTCTGATCATGGTGGTGATTCCCCTGGTCTTTTCACGCTTGAGCTTGGGGGTAGCGGGGCTGGGCGACCTGCACAAGCTGGGCCGCGTGGGTCTGAAGACCATGCTCTTCTTCTTCATGGTCACCACCCTCGCCGCGGTGTTGGGGCTGAGCTTGGTGAATCTGGTGCGGCCCGGCGTAGGACTATCGCCAGAAGCCCGCCAACGCTTGTTGGCGACATATCACCAGGACACAAGCCCTTCCAATGCGGCTCTCCCCCGCGGCCAATTTGGAATCCAAACGCTGGTCAACGTCGTGCCGCGTAATCCTCTGGGGGCCGCTGCCCAGGGTGACATGCTGGGCGTGATTTTCTTTTCCCTGGCTTTCGGCGTGGCGCTGGCGTTGCTGCCGTCAGACCGCACAAAGATCCTGGTGGAAGCGCTGCGAGGGCTGGGCGACGTCATGATTGTCATCATCGATTTGGTGATGAAGCTTGCGCCTTACGGGGTCTTCGCTTTGCTCTTCACGGTGGCGGCGAGATTTGGACTGGATCTGCTGGAGCGTCTCGGTTGGTACATCCTGACAGTGATCGCGGGATTGGCCATTTTCGAATTCGGCGTTTATCCCGTGCTCATCAAGGTGTTCACGGGCTGGTCGCCGTGGGATTTTTTCCGCCGCGCCTGGAGGGCGATTTTGACGGCCTTCTCCACCAGTTCCTCGAATGCCACGCTGCCCACCACGTTGGAAGTCTGTGAAGATTCGCTGGGATTGCCGCAGGAAGTGTGCGGGTTCGTGGTGCCCCTGGGTGCGACCATGTGCATGAACGGCACGGCGCTGTTCGAGGGCGTCACCGTCCTCTTCATTGCCCAGGTGTTCGGAATCAATCTGCCACTCTCCGCGCAGATCGTGGTGATGGTGACGGCCATCGTGATGTCGATGGGAGCCGCGGGCGTCCCCAGTGGGGCCATTCAAGTCCTGATCCTGGTGCTGGAAGCCGTGGGAGTGCCGGGGGAGGGAATCGCCATGGTGGTGGGCGTCGATCGCGTGCTCGACATGTGCCGCACGGTCGTCAACGTCACCGGAGACATGCTGGCCGCCACCTTCGTCGCGCGCTCGGAAGGGAAGCCGGCGCGGCCCGCATAGGGGCCGGCACCGCTCTCCCCGTGACGGCGCGGCAGCTCTCGGCAGCCACAGTGCCCGCCCTTTCACCACCGGCGGCAGGAAACAATCGCATGTTCAAACCTTCTTCGCCCCCGCGCCTATTTGCCACTGCACTGCTGGCGCTCACCTTTTTCTGCGCGGGAATTATTGCTCTGGGTGGCGCTCCTCCGGCCAGGACTTATGAACCCTCGTTCGCGCTGGTCGAGCAAAACCCTTCGAAGGTTATTGACAAGACCTCGCCGGGCGCCGAGGACATCGGATACGGGTTCGAAGGTGGGCGCGTTATAAAACTTGCAGGAATTTATCACCTCTTTACAACCGAGATGCTGCCCGGCCACTGGGCAGTGAAGACGCGGATGGCGCATTGGAGCAGTCCCGACCGGATCCATTGGCGGCGTGTTGCCACCTTGTATGAGTCGAGCGGCGATTTTACGGGCCAGGACCCGCGCGCGTCCCTCTGGGCACCGATGCCCGTTTACAACGACAAAGAGGGGCGGTGGGACCTCTTTTACGTCGCCTACTGCTGCGCCCCGAGCACGAAGACCGAGTGGCGTGGCAATTACGACGGCCAGATCTGGCGCGCTGTCTCTAAACTGAAGGGCCACGGCGGCATTGGCGGTCCTTATGAGGACGTTGGCGTCATCCTGGAGCCTGACGCCAATTCCCAATCCTGGGAAGGCTTGCAAGGAACCGATTCCTTCTTCCCTTACCGTGTGGGAAGGCGCTGGCTGGGCTTTTATGGCAGTGCCAATACCGAACACCTGCCCGTAGAGCATTGGCGCGTGGGCCTGGCGGAGGCCCCGTCGTGACCCGGCTTAAGAATGGATATTACGTTGCAGTATATGATAACGATGTTGAATATTCAAATACTATAGGCTATTCGTGGTCGGCGCCGGGCGACGGCGTTCACTGGGCCCTGGGCAAACAGTTGGCGGTGCAGCCCAAGGGGAAAGGTTTCTGGGCGGATGTCGTCCGCACGCCGCTGGGGCTGATTCCGGAAGGGCACGGCCGATACACGCTGTTCTACACCGGCTTCACGAATCCGCCCGTTTCGGGGCCGCATTTCTTTAGCGCGGTGGGGTTTGTGACCCTGAAGGAAGCGGGCACGGGGGACGCCGGCGCGGACTTACATTGAAAAGACGGAGCCCGCAGGCATGAAATTCCGCGCCCTTCGCTGACCTGGTTTTGGCGCGTGCCGCACTCCCCCGTTCGCTCATTTTCCCGGCATAGGGACAAACATTTCCTTACAGGAAGCAGGATTTCCCCGCGCGGCTTTGCCCACCACTCGAACGTCCTTCCCCGTGGGAAAGAAATTTACCGGGCCCGGACCCAGCGTGACGTCCGCAAAATCCGCGGCCACCCGCGTTCTTTCCGGGGCGTCGACCAGGACACGGTCAAAGGTGATTCCCAACCGGTGGGTGGAATCGAATCCATCCAGGGTAATCTGGCCAGGCCCGAACACTCGTACGTTGCGCAGGATAATATCGGTAAAGCTCGGTAATCGATCGCGTTCCTGGCCATAAAAGGAGTAGTTGGAATCCATCAAGATGGGATTTTTCGTATCCCGAATGCAGACATCCTCGTAGACGACGTCATGCACCAAGCCGCCGCGGCTCGAATTGGATTTGATGCGGATGCCATTGTCGGCTCCGTCGATGGATAAGTCGGCGACGCGCACGGCTCTGACCCCGCCATCCGTGTCGCTTCCGATGGAGATTCCGTGCCCGGTGTAGAAATGGTTGTGAGTCACGCTGATGTGCGACGACGGTCCGAGGCGGTTCGCCTTGATGGCCACTTGGTCGTCGCCGGCATGAATATAGCAATGCGTGATGGTGACATTGGTGGCGTTGGCGGGATCGATGCCGTCCGTATTTCGAGCGTTCTTGGGCGTATCGATGATGACTCCCCAAGCCGTGAACCCGTTCCCCCCACGATATGAGACGTGGAAGTTCGGCGAGTTCTTCAGCGTGACGCGGTAGAGCGTAAAGTTGTCGGCCGCCGTGAGCACCATGATGCGTGGGCAGTTCTGGTACAGGTTCTTAACTTTGGCTTCCTGCGCGAGGTCCCACCAGGAAACCTTCTCGCCCGCGAGGCGCGCCCCTCCGCGTCCGTCGATCACGCCCTCGCCCATCACCGCAGCGTTGGCCACATGGTCGGCGCGGATGAGCGGTTTGCACCCATCGCCCCTTTCGGCCACTCTTCCGCAGCTTCCGGATGACACGTCATAGTCGCGAGCCCGGCGCGAGCCGAATAACGTGGTTTCGGCATCGATCCGCAGGGTCACTCCTGCTCGCAATTGGAGTGGCCCGGAAAGAAACGCCCTTGCCACCCCAGCGCGCTGGAGTTCCACGGCCTGGCCGGACGGGCATGCATCCAGGGCCTTCTGAATTCGTTCGGTATCCACTTTGCTTTCGTCGGATTCTGCCAATGCCCCGTCTATCGCGGGCGTAAGGCGTGCTTTCAAAACCACACACGTGGGAGGAATGACCGGCTCACTTACGTTGCGCGTGTCCTGGCCGAGCGCGGGGAAGGGCAGGAATACGATCACACAAAAGAGCATCCAAGCCCGCATACGCGCCTATCTCCGTTGGTTGGGAATTTCAGTTCACCTTGGAATGCAAGCCTGCCAGGGGGCGGCGCAGGCGGCTCCGGTCTTGGTAGCCAATCTGGACCAACTCGAAGGTCAATTCCTGCGGCCGGGCTTCCCGCACCAGGACGCGGGCGCGGAGGCGATGCATTCCCGATTGGATCTCCAAAGGCACCGAGCTGCCGGGTTTGATGTGGCACTGACTTCGGGCCACACCGCCGCCCAGGCTGAGTTGTTGGATGGATACTTTGTGATTGCCCTGGCTGGCGCTGACCATGCCATTCAACGGGTTGGGCAGTTTCACGCGGTCATAGCGCCGCTGGCGCAACCAGGGAGTTCCTGGGTCGGGATCGAGAGCCGCCAGATTTAACTCCACCGCGCTCAGCCCACACTTCGGCAGAAATTGCACGGTCCACTGCGGATCGATTTTCATCAGAGCTTGCACGGCCGTGATGCGCACTTCGCGGGGATGCTTCCAGCGCCATAATTTCTTGCCCTCGGCCAGAGGGCGAAGCAGGGCTTCCGCCTGGGGTTCGCGGAGGCGGCCCAGAGCTTCAATGGCTTTGATTTGCAAGTAGGGATCGCCCTGAGCCAAAGTTTCGTTTTCCACGATGCGCATCAGCCGGGGGGTGGTGCCGAGGTCGCCCGACATTCCCAGTTCATCCACCAACTCCGGCAAGACGGCGCGGTCGAGGAGGTCATAGACCTTATCCAGCAGCCGGCCACGCTCCGGCGCCAGGCTGTTGGCCAGTTGCCGCACCACCGAGTCGTGCGCCATGGGGTCCCAATCGGGGAGGCGGGTGGGAAGCAACTCCTCCAAATCCTTGGGCTCCAGCCGGCAGAGCAGGGCAATGGTGGAAGCGGCTTCCGGCGCCGGGCGGGTCTGCAAGATTTTGCTGAGATGCGCGACCCCTGCGGGACCTACCGCCTCCACCATTTCCAGCAGCCGTTGCCACTCATCCCGGCGAGCGCAACGGGGGATTCGGGTCGCGATCTGGTCGACCGTAGCGTGAGGCATCCGCTGCAGCACTTCCACCAAGCCTTCCGGAAGGCGCTCGGCATGCAGGGCTTCCTCGATGAATTCCGGCAGGGGATTGCCCACCTTGACGCGGGGCCACAGGAGCCGCGCCAATCCGGGCTGCCGCTGCTCCAGAACCTCCATAGCCTGAAGCGATTCGTGGACGGCGGGATACTGCCGGTGAGCCGCGGCTTCGTGACTGAAGCGGACGAAGGAGGCCCCCATCAGAGATTGCAAGTCCGCGTTTCCTTCGCGGCTCAACGCTTCGCCCATGTGATGCAGGGTGGATTGCAGCAACGCGGGGTTGGCCCGGGAGAAAAGATCGGCCATTTCCGTCAAGCCTGTCGCGGCTTTTCGCCGGGCATCCACATCGGAGGCGTACACGGACTGGGAGTAATTATCCAAGATGGCGCGTGCGGAGTCCAAATCGCCGCGCCCGAGCAACTCTTCCACATAGAGGCGGATGTTGCGTGGCGGGACAGCCCAGGCCTCCGGCGAGAGGAGCATCTTGCGTTTGTGGCGCTCCGGCACGTGAGCCCAGAATTGCTTATCCAGGATGTCGGCATGAGATTCCACCTCCATGCCGGCCTGCCCCATTTTTTCCTCGTGCACTTGCAGGATTTGCCGCAGCGAGCCGATTTCGCGCTTGAGCCGGTCAAGCAGATCGACGACGGCATTGGTTTTTACGTCGCCGCGCTCAAATCGTTCCAGCGCAAAGCGCACTGCTACCCGTTCCGCGACTTGGAGCAGCAGGGGGTCGTCGGGCCTGGGGGGTTCTTCCTGGGAGTTCAGACTCAGCAGCGCTTGCGCCAGTGCTGCCTGCCCGGGTGGGGGCAATTGATTGAGGTCCTTCTCGATGGCGTGGATTTGCTCCGGCGTCTCCGTTTCTTCCGCGTTCTTGCCAAGCTGCGATAGCCATCCCAATACCTTGAAGACATCGGCCTCTTGTGTGGGCTGTCCTGCGAATCCCGGCACGCCCGGGCCGGCGGCGCCGCCACCGGGACCGGGGCCAGTGCCCGGGCCGGTGGGTTGGTTCCGAGCGCTTTCTGCCGCGACAATGAGTTGCAGCAGCCGCTGCGGATCCTGGAGCATGGCTTGCAGCTTCTGCGCATCCGCTCCCAGCGATTGGGCGGCGAGTTGCGCGGCCAAGCCCGCATCGCCCAGGGAAGAATCCTGCGCGACAAACCGCACTTCATTCACCCGGATTGCCCCTTTGTCTCCTCCCAGGAGGGTCCTTAAATCCGCCGCCATCGGCCCGGACTTAGGCGAGCGCGACGAAAAGGCGCGCACAAAACGCCAAAAATCGTCGACCGTAACCCGATGTGAAAAGTTGATGCTGGCGAGGCCGGCGGAGGCCAGCAACTGGGCGAAGCTGCGGTCCGTGGGGCGCTTCTCCAGAGGTATGCCATCCAGCAAAACCTGGCTTCCTGAAACTCCCAGGAGCAGGCCTGCCTCACCGGAAAATTTTAAGGACGCGCGGAGATCATCCCAGGCAGACCCCAACAGAGCGGTGGTGCGTTCGTGCTCCGCTCCGTAGAGGCGCACGGTTTTCAGCAGGATGTTGAGACTGCGCGCGAAACTTCGAGCTGCGACGAGATTGGATGCGTCTTCCATGTCCCCTTCGCCAATTGCCACTCCGCCGCGCGTTGCTTCCGCCCCGGCATGGCTCGACAGTCCTTAAGTACCATGACTGGAAGCGTATGCCTAGAGTACGATGGTACTAAGGTATGAAACTATGGGCACCCCTGGCTAACACCCTGGCGACAATAACCAGTATATCACCAGATTCCTCGCTGAGGGGCGGTCGTGTGCGTCGCGGGGCCTTGCGGGGAAGGCTGGAACGGCAAGATTGAAGCCTAGCCTCGGAGCGTGAAAGGCCCGCGGCTCCACCGGGGCATTCCCTTTGCGCACAATGACGCCCAGCGCATATCGGCACGCCGCAATCGAAATTTTCCCCTTGACAATTTCCCCGCTTGATTGTAGTTTTGGGGCAGTTCACAATCAAAACAGGGAAGGGTAGTTTTCCACTTGAAGGTGTTCACGCATGAGCTCGGCAGCCCAATGGCGTACTCGAAGCGGCGTGTTTCGGGGATTGGTGAGACGGCTGGTGGGCGAGGAGTATATATATCCAGCGATTGGAGGAGGTCCAAATCGATGAAACGTTCAATGGAGTTAATGGCGGTAGCAGCGGTCGTACTGCTTTTCGGTTTCGCATCGTCAGCGCCAGCCCAGAGGCTCGTGAGCCCAGGTGTTCCCGTGCCCCGAACGCCGGGCGTAAGTGTTCCGGTGCCCGTCGCCCCGCCTAACACGGGCGTGGGCAGGGTGTACGTCCCTATGTCCAGCATAACAATACCGGGCAGTGCAGGCGTTATCGCCCATACCAACATCGAGGTTTTTGTCCCCGATGGATTTCAACCTAACGCAATAACTCCTCCTTTTGGCGGGTTCGGTTACAATACGCCTGCTTCAATCGCCTGCCGGTATCGAGTCATGAGCGGCACACATCAGGCAGGGTGCAATCCCAACAACAGTCTTTTGACGAACACCTCGGGTGGCAGCGGGACGATCGCTATCGTCGATGCCTTTGACGACCCGTGGATCGGGGAGGACCTGAATTATTTCATGACGGAGTTCGGCATTACCGGGACGGGGACGTTTCAGGTGGTTTACGCTTCCGGCACCGAGCCTCCTTTCGATGTGCCTCCTTACGACGTGAATGGCGATGGCGGCTGGGAACTCGAGGAGTCGCTGGATGTCGAGTATGCACGCGCCATGGCGCCCAATGCCAATATCGTCCTGGTGGAGGCAAAGTCAAACAGCTATACCGACTTGCTTCAGGCAGTGGGGGTTGCCAGCAACGAGGTTATATGCGGGGCTACCACTTGCCCCAGTGGGGGGAGCGGCAAGGGTGAAGTGAACATGAGCTGGGGCAGCGGCGAGTTTAGCGGGGAAACGAGCTATGACGCGAACTTCACCGCGACTAATGTTGTCTACTTTGCCGCGTCCGGCGATTCGCCGGGGGTTAGTTATCCCTGTGCTTCTCCGAACGTAGTGTGTGTCGGGGGCACCACGGTTTCCAAATACCCTAGTGCTACTCCCGGCGGTATAGCGTTCAACAACTCGCAGGAGGGGCCTTGGGATAGTAGCGGCGGCGGCTCGAGCATCTATGAAAACATCCCAAATTACCAGAACGTCCTCGCCAATACTCTCCAAGCTCTCAACAACAGCACTGCCACGACCCCAACCGGCTCGGAGTATGGTGTAGGTCTTTCTACAACCAACCGGGCAGTTCCGGACCTCGCCGCCAATGCTAACCCCAATACCGGATACTGGGTGTTTGACAGCTTCCAGTTCGCGCTTTTGGGATATATACCGCCAGCGTCAGACGCCCCTGATGAGGGCGGGTGGTGGATCGTCGGTGGCACCAGTGCTGCCACCCCTGTCGTTGCCGGCATAGTGAACTTGGCCGGTAGCACCAATACAATTACTAGCGGGGTCACAAACTCGGGCGGTACCTTCCAGGCGTCGAGCGCCGCGGAGCTCGCCAAAATTTACAGCAACATTACTTCCGCATTCCCCGGAGCTGTTAATGCGGCGAACTTCCAGGACGTCCTTCCCGGCTTTGGCGTTTGTGGTCCGTACCAAGGCTACACCGCCATTACTGGCTGGGATCCATGCAGCGGCATTGGCGTCCCCCTAGGGGTGGGTGGACTGTAGTTTTCCCCGCCGAGGTCCGGGGCAGCCAGCCCCGGTGCTGACGGCAAGGGGACTTCAAAGAGGGCAGGTGCCTCATCGTGAGGCCCCTGCCCTCTTTAATTTCGCGAAACACTCCCGCGTGATCGGCGGTCGCGCTTCCCTGCGTCAGCGGAGCACGGAGGGGTAGTTTGACTTGTCAGATCGACTCAACAAAGCTGCCGCATCTTGATATAACCCCTGCCCCGTTCATCTGACGCTCGAGTCACACCCGGGATGCAAGCTAGCATAAGCGACCACGTTTGGACTGTGGAAACACACCTGGGGGGAACCAATGATGAGTCTTGAGGACCTGCAAAGAAGCTTTGATTACCTCGGCAGAAAAGATCCTTTCTGGGCGATACTAGGTGACCCCACGAAGAGAGGAAATAAATGGCAGGCCCAGGAGTTCTTCGAGACGGGTGAGAGAGAAATAAAGGACCTCATGGAACACGTTGAGTCGCTAGGCGTTCGCATTTCGAAAAGAAAAGCCCTCGACTTCGGATGCGGCGCAGGAAGATTAACCCAAGCCCTTGCGCCCTATTTTGGCGAGGTGCATGGGGTTGACATAGCCCCGTCCATGATAGAGCTGGCAAATCGCTATAACCGTTACGGCGACACATGCAAGTATCATCTCAATAATAGTGGCTCCCTCGAACTCTTCGCTGACGACAGTTTTGACCTGATCTACTCGAATATCACCCTCCAGCATATCCAGCCGCAGTATTCCAAGGGATACATAAAAGAATTCGTCAGAGTACTTGCTCCGTCAGGGCTGTTACTTTTTCAGGTACCCAGTCGGCTAGTAAATCCGAATTGGATTAAGGAGCGAATGAAAAAGGCAATGCCAACGCTCCTGGGGATCTATCGCAGGATTAGATTTGGATACGGATCTTTGATATCAATGCACGGGATAGACCGGCAGGAGGTCATCACGGTTCTTGAAAGGAGTGGGGCAAGAATTATTGAAGTAAGTGAAAACCAGGACGCAGGCAGACGCTGGATTAGCTATCGCTATTGCGCCACAAAGCTATGACTGCTCCTAGTTTGCGAGGGCGTCATCTCCGGCAACAACCTGGCGCCCTCGTCATCGCTCGATGGCCTCTATGCTGATTTGCAGGTTGTACCCCTGAAGAGTTGGAGCGAAATCACTCCGAAAGAATTTGGAAAATTGGATGTCGAGGCACCGCAATGGTGGTGCCCATCGCGAGGACCTGAGGAGTCGTTATTGGGTGAATGAAATGTGGTCGAGTGTGAGGGCGCGGGCCGCTTCCGCCCCATTGACAGCAAGCAAATCCTTTGCACGGTGAAGGGTCTAGGGAGCCACAGAATCATGGAGGGAAAACAGACCGGCAAAGCATGCCCACTCAGATGTGTAACATGTGGGGAAGCTTTATCGTGCGATTTTGAAGGGGATGCAACTTGTGAGGGTTGTCGGCAGGTGTATAAGCGGGACCGGTTTGGCTACCTGGAACTGCTCTCTGAGGCCCCATACGCTGCGGTCACAGGCGAAGATTACGCCCACGCACAGCGAGTCACAGGCGATCGGGTTTTTGTCGAGTACCTGAAACCCATCATTGAACGAGAACCCTTTGAAACTGTGCTGGAGGTGGGTTGTGGGGTGGGCAGAATAACGAAACTGTTCGCGGAGGCAGGCGCGGATGCGTATGGCGTCGACCTGCCCGTCTTGTCCTCCCTGTGGGCCCGAGAAGGTAACGATCCGCGACGCTTTGTCTCTGGAGATGCAACTAATCTTCCTTTTCGCAATAACTATTTTGACCTCGTGTATTCCCTGGGCGTCATTGAGCACATTGGGACAGCCATTGGGCACTGCACCCTGAGCAATGATTATGAAGCAAAGCGCGCGTTATTTGCCCGGGAACTCATGCGGGTCACAAAGCCGGGCGGCAGGGTGATCATCGCCTGTCCGAATAAGAGTTTTCCGATTGATATCCAACACGGCCCAAGCGATGAAGCAGGACAAGCTCACTGGCTGCGGACCTCCCTTTTCGACCGGACTGGGCTAAATATCCACAAGACTTGGGGCAAGTATCATCTTCCCTCTTATCGCGAGATTCGGGACCTGTTTTGCAAGAACGCCGGGGGCTCTGAATTAGAGTGTCTTCCCCTTCGCGGCTACTTTGGGTTCGGAAGGTTCTCAAGTGGTTTTCTGAGGCCCTTTGCCTCAATCGCAAAGGTATATGTAAATATTATCCCGAATCCTCTACGGTCCACATTCTTCAACCCTTACGTCCTAGTTCAGATCCGGAGGTAATTCTTATCTTTCATTGAGGAACTTAATTTCGTGGGGTTCTCTCGGCTACCCAGTGACTTCCAAGACATTTTTCAAGGCATGGATCAGGAAAGGGCGGTTGGGAGCCAATGGGGCCGTCTGAGAGAAGATACTGCGGTCGGACGCCCAGACTGGCGTCAAACACTCCCGACTGCCAGGAGGCCAAGAAACTAATTCCGGTTCAGATGAGACACAAGACGTCGGCCATCACTCCTACAAGGAACCGGAGCGGCTATGATTTATGCTCAGCGACCATGCCTCAAATCCTCCACCAGATGGCGGTTGGATAACACGTCCGCTCTCCGCGCCGATCCGGCTGCTGGTGATCAACCACACCACTCTGTACGGTGGGGCAGAGCAGAATCTCCGGGATCTGTTGTGCCGCCTGCCACCGGAGGATGTGCAGGTCTTGGCGGTGGTCGCGCCGGGGCGGGGGCCTGCTAGAGCTATTTGGGAGGGCATCGGGATGCGTTGCGTCGATCTGCCCGTTCCATATTTTACCCGTGTGCCGGTTTTATACTTCGGCGGCATGCGGTTGTCGTTGCAATTGGTTCGAGAATTTTTGAAATGGATTTACTTTCGCCGGACATTCCGGGGGCTTCTCAATAAAGAGGCGCCCGACTTGGTGTACGCTTCCTCTCCGCACGCGGCTATCGCTGTCGAGCCTGTACTTGTTCGCACGCATATACCCTGGGTTTGGCAGATACCGGACCTGGTTAAGGACCGCTGGCTCAACCGGCTGGCGCTAGGGCCGGCGTTCAGAAACTCCCAAGCCATCATGGCGATTTCGCGAGCGACGGCGGACTCGATTGTCCGATTGGGAGCTGATCCGTCCAAAGTTCATCAGATCTATTGTGGTGTCGACGTTAGGAGTTTTGATTCGGCGGCTCAAGCCGCCGTGCGGTTTCGCGCGGAGGAAGGAATTGGCGCAGATGTGCCTCTCGTCGGGATGTTCGGTCAAGTGACCCGCTGGAAGGGCTGGCATATCTTAGTTGAAGCAATCCCCCAGGTGATGGCGCGATTTCCGGCGGCGCGCTTTGTCTTTGTGGGCCGGCCGATGACTGAGGTCGACCGTCGCTACCAAGCAGCCCTCGAAGCGCGCTTGGCTGACCTTGGCCTGAACCGGTCCGTGACCTGGACAGGTTTCAGAGAGGATGTTCCACGCATTATGGCGGCCTGTGACGTCATCGTACACGCCTCGATCCAGCCTGAGCCCTTGGGCGTTGTCATTATGGAAGGGTTGGCGGCGCGCAAGCCGGTTATATGTACCTCGGGGGGCGGGACGGAGGAGATGGTTACCCAAAATGAGACCGGGTTGGTCGTGCCCCCTGGCAACCCGGGCGCATTAGCTGAAGCCGTCAATAAATTACTGAGCGATCCACCCTTGCGCGTGCTGATCGGGAACAAGGGGCGGGAGGTCGTGGAAGCGCGGTTTACGCACGATCATCGCGTGCAGGCCTTCCTGGAGGTTTTTCGTGAGATAGTGGGCGCCAGCCGCGGCTGAATACGCCCGTCGGCTTGAATCCGCTTTGCTTACTCCCCGGCTGTTGGAATCATCAGCATCCATGACGGGCTAAACGCAACTGCGTCCCTTTTTATGCCGCCATCCGCAAAGTGGGAGCGCCCACGGCATCCAAATTCCTTGTGCATCGATCACTCCTGCAACATAATAGTGCGGTGCGCGATGAATCTCCAGGCACAGGAGTTAATGATTGGGGTCCTCGAATCGAATGGCAGTGCTCGCCGACGTGGAAAAGTTGCATTTCGTTGTTAGGTTTTCTCTCGCCGGTATACTGATCGGATTCTTCGTGGGCATTTGCGAGGGGTCTGTTCTCTTACTCAATCAGCCCCCCATTAACCATGGGGTAGGCCCCGCCATCTTGGTTCTTGCCCCACTGGTGGATGCTCTGGCATTTGGCTTTCTGGGCGTGATTCTGGGTTCGGCCGCGGATCTCTGCCATCGGAAGTCCTCCTGCGGCATACGCCATCTTATTACCCTTGGCATCGCGATCGCTGGCGCCTACCTGACTTACTTGCCGGCTCACCTTTGGATACACGTCAACAAATACCCGCGCATGGTTACTGGGGGCATTGCGCTCCTAGGCGGCTTGATAGTGGCTATCGCGGCCCTCCGGTACTGGCCAATTATCTGGCCCCGTTGCAACAGCCTATATACCCAGGTTTGGCCCCCCTCGTGGTCATTAATTCGACAAGGCGGCCTCTTCACAGGAGCGGCATTTGCAGGCTTGGTGACCGCCGGGATCATCATGAGGGCGCCGGAGGCGCGTTCGCAGTTGCACCCCAATGGCATGGGTGTCAACCGGCCCAACTTCGTCATGATCGTACTGGATACGGCGCGCGCGGATCATTTCTCAGCCTACGGATACAGCAGGCCGACGACACCCAATCTGGACCGGCTGGCAAAAAAAGGGACTCTTTTCGAAACCGCCGTTGCTCCCGCCCCTTGGACGCTGCCCTCCTTTGCCACTGTGTTTACAGGCCTTTTCCCCCATCAGAACCAAGCGAGCTTGGAAAGGCCTTTAGTCAAAGGATTCTCGACTTTGGCTTCCATCCTGAGCTCCCGCGGCTATCAGACGAGTGGATTCAATGCCAATTACGCCGAAGGAACAGCCCGAAGCGGCTTGGCGCAGGGGTTTGGACTCTACGATGATGATGACGGGACGTTGCGCACAAACCTAGCAAACATCGGTTTCGTGAAGGCTTTCTGGTCGCTCGTCTACTACCCCTTCATTCGGGCCGACTACCTGGAGCGGCGTGATGCGCGCACGCTCAATCAAGGCGTTTTTCGTTGGTTAGGCCATCGCGACAAACAGCCTTTCTTCCTCTTTGTGAACTACATGGATGTCCACGAACCTTACTCCGTAATCCCCGAAATTGGGGATCGATTCGGAAACGCGCAGCGGACGCTCGCCCAGCGGATTAGAGCTATAGCCTATGGCATACCATGGCAAATTGAGGTTCCACGGTCCCCCGCGGAACAGGCAACACTGATCGCCGGCTATGACAGCAGCCTGGCTTATGCCGATAGCCAGGCCGGCAGCCTGTTGCAACTTCTCGAATCCTCCCCCGAGTGGTCCAATACCTACGTCATCGTCTTTGGGGATCATGGCCAAGCCTTTGGCACCCACCGGCACTATGGGCATGGTTGGGGGCTGAATTGGGAACTGCTGCATGTTCCTTTGATCATCGCTGGACCGGGGGTTCCGCAGGGCAGGCGGGTCAAAGATCTGGTGGGCCTCCAGCAGCTTTTCGCCACGGTCCTGGATTTATCCGGAGGGATACACGGCACTCCGGAGCCGAACAGCTTGCGGTGCTCCTGGACACTTCCTCCGAATGCGTGCGATTCGGCCCCCATGGTCATCTCCGAGCTCGCCGCGATGCCGAGTTTGGGGGTTGTTAGCCCTTCCATGAGTGTTGTAACACCGCGGTGGCACCTGATCCGCGATGCTGCGGAGGACCTGCAACTCTACGACGCAACCACCGATCCTGGGGAAGAGGTGAATCTCGCGGCTTCTCCGGAGCACCAGACCGACATTGCGGCTCTTGAGGGTCGCCTGTTGGAGCGGATCCAGACTTCCGCACCCCCCTGGCTCGGAGAGGACTATCTGTGGGCCCTCGGTGAGCGGCAGTTTTCGACCCTGGCCGCCAGGCATATGGTTCACACAAATTGGCCCTCTTTGAAATTCCAGCGGCCTTCCGCCCAAGATAATGAATTGCTCCACAGCTTGCCCTATCAATAGTCAGAACCTCCGGCGCTCCCTCGGTCGCAGTAGATTGCCAATCGAGTGCCCTCTATCTGATACACCTTTCTCGTTCGGCCCAACTCATTTAGGGAGCGGGTCACACCTGCGCACTCCGGGTTACGTTCGTTCCAAACATAATCGTCCCATACAATGATGCCGGAAGGCGCTAAGAGGGCTAAGGCGGTCTCCGTGTCTTTGCGAACAAATTCGTAAGTATGGTCCGCATCAACGACGACCAGGTTCATACGGTGTAAGAACGGCTGGTAATTGTAAGTCAACGAGTTGCCGAAAAGCTGGCGTATCTTGAACCTCGCGGGGCTCGCCCGGAATTGAGAACCAACTTCGAAGGGTGGAAATCCACCGATACCGAGGCCGTGCTTATGGGTGTCCCTTGCGGAGGGATCGAGGTCGAGCGTGAACACCTCCGTGGTCTCCGGCGTGTTCAGCGCAATTGTCGAGGTAGAGGCCCCTTTGTATGTGCCGATCTCAAAGACTCGCTGGGGCCGACAGTACATGCAAATCGCCCCCAGCACCGCCAATTCACGGGGCGGTAGGATCCACTCATCTTTTCCGCTGGCCGCGTTGAGCGGAATGTTAAGGACCAGGGAATCGACGCCCGGAAACAGTTCCTCAATCCGGACTTTCGCCAGGTGCGGATAATTATCCCGCCATGGAAACAGACGGCCAGAGGGTCCGCCCCGCCATACGCGATAGGTCTCCAACAGTCCCGAAGGAGCCCAGAATCTCAAGAATCGCTTGCAGCCGTTAGGAATCACCCGTTTCCCCCCGTTCCAGAACTGGATAAATTATAGTCGCGCCCTGCACTCCTGTGGGCGTCAGGTGACTTGCTCCCCTCGTCACCGAGAAACGCGGACCGAGTGGGAGGGATTCGGCGGTCCACCCCCCGGGGTCTGCTTTCTCAACGTGCAGACTTTAGCAGGAACGCAAGAGGATGAGGTCAGCCTCTTCGTCTGCAGAGGGAACTCTCTGCGCGTGTTCACCAGCCAGGCTCATCACCTTGTAGCGGGGCACGAACTGGACCCTCAGATGCTCCGGTTAGCGGGAATGTCCCGTGAGGATCCCTATTGAATGGCTTTCCATCGGGAGCAATCTGCGGGGGCATGGATTTTTCTCCGCAAGCAGAGAGTTAGCTCAGGGCACTTCCAATTTCCGAATGCGGCAAGCCCGCTTCACCGCTGATTGGAAAACGAAATGAAAACCGGGAATGTGGGCCGCGAATGCGGCCGCTTTGGGGCGCCACACCATCCCATTCGGACAAATGGACCAGGTACATGTTTTGCACACGCCAAGCTTTGGGCCTGGTGCCAGTAAGCTGCGGCGCGCTGGCGCCAGATCTCGATAAAAGTGGAACAGGGTGTAGCCAGGAACATTCAAATCGCCAAGCACGGCATCTCGGTGAAGAGGCGAATCGGACCGCACATTACAGCACAGCACACACTCCCCCGTGTAGTCGACCGTTACCGAGTCGAGTGGATGGAAGCACACGGAAGTCCGCTGATAATGGCTCAGTTCCTTGACCTGGACCAGCCCGCCACGCGTGATCGTATTGGCGGCATTGAAGAAGGGAATTACTATCGTGATGTTTACCTTGGTTCCGTCGCACCGGAAACCGTAATCACTGACGCGGACGACCTTCAGTCCCGTGCGCGTACGGAACTTCTCCAGTTCGCTCTGGATCGCGGACGGATCGCGTTCTTTACCGTCGGGAAGATAGAGGTCCAACTTCAGCCGGTCAGCCCCGGCATCTTCGATTCTCCGCAGGGTTTCGCGGTTCAAGTAATCTCCATTGCTGATGAGCGCGAGGTGCGCCCGTGGCAATCTTCTCCGAGCTTGAGCGATGCGGTCGTAGATGGACTCGTGCGCCAGTGGCTCATGGTAGCGCGACCACACCAGCGTCTGCGAGTAGCCGATTGATTCAAGGTCGGACAGAATTTTATCGTAGACGGCATCGGCCATTAGGATGTTGCCGCTGTGCCGGTCAATTTGCGCGTTCGGGCAGAACCAGCAGGTGCGGTTGCAGTAGCTGTGATTTTCGATCTCGACGGTGCGCACATACGTGCCAAACAGTTCTCGTAAGGTGCCCATGTCTGCCTCATGGTCGAACAGTTCGCGAGGAAGCAGGCTGGCGAAAGCTGATTTGGCTAGGGCCTTCAGCGTATTCTTGAACGCACTCAACGGCTTTCTCCTTGCAAATTAAGAATGCAAAGTATACTACACATGTACGCCATTGGTAAAACCACAGGTATCCATCTTTTCGTAACCAGCATCGGAGTTGCGTCGAGGCGAAGCGGGTCAATTGTGAACACCTCCGTGGTCTCCGGCGTGTCCAGCGCAATTGCTGAGGTGGAGGCCCCTTTGTAGGTGCCGATCTCGAAGACTCGCTGGGGCCGACTGTATATGCAAATCGCCCCCAATACCGCCAATTCACGGGGTGGCAGGGCCCACTCATCTTCTCCGCTGACTGCATTGAGCGGAATGTTGACAGCCAGGGAATCGATGCCGGGAAACAGTTCCTCAACCCGGACTTTCGCAAGCTGCGGATAATTATCCCGCCATGGAAACAGACGGCTAGACGGTCCGCCCCGCCATAGGCGATAGGCCTCTATTAGTCCCGAAGGGGCCCAAAATCTCAGGAATCGCTTGCAGCCGTCACGAAACACCCATTTCCCCCCTATTGAAGAAATATATGGATTATAGCTGGGGCGGCGTATGCCTCGAAATCATTATGCGCGCCAGGCGTGGCAAGCGCGGGAAAGCGGCCAAATAGTCCTCCGACAGCGCACAGGGACAAAATGTCACCTCAGGGAAGTGGCGGGAGTGGCGGGGATTTGTGGATTATCCACAATCATTTCCGGCAATAAGCTACTGTTGGAGGGAAAAATGCGGGGCTAATGTTGGACGAAGCGAAGGGGTTTGAAGGTTCGGGGGAGGGGAAGCTCAATCAAAATTTCTCAAGGCGGTACGTGCCCAGAGTTTCTTTGGATAAACTGTATATTGTAGTGAAAAAACATTGTCGCTCTGTTTTCCGGTTGCCAGAAATGGGAACGACCAGCGCTCGTGCTGGGCAAGGATCGAAAGCGCCATGTCCTTTTGGACAAACCATTCAGCCTTGACCCGCACCGAATCCTGCGCTCCTCCATTGGGGATGAACTCCTTGCTTACTCTCTGCTCGCGCCATCCGACTTGCACGCGTTTGCGAGGGGAATGCCAATACGTGCTGCTGACGTCGAAGGCTTTCCCCCACCTGCCAACCGTATCGCCGATCAAGAAACCCTTATTGGTATAAGCATCAAAATAGTGTATATCCCAATAGGCCTGCTCCCCTTCCTGGCCTGTGGTGGCAAACTCAAAGCGAAAATCAAACTTCGGGAGGTGTGGAATCTGTGACAGGTAAAAGCCCGGATTGTACTTGGCCCTCAAAGGGTTTACCAATGGACTAAGATCATCCTTGCTGTAGTTGTCGGTGTAGACGGTCAGCCATTTGCGCAGATAAGGAACCCGATACGAAAAATCCATACCACTCTGGCGGGAACCGGGATCTTTTCGATAGGGCAATTCGCCACTGTCCGTAATGCTGAAATAACTGGCGAATAGGTTGCTGAGGGTGAACGGAACCCCCTGGCCGAATGCCACTGTTGATTTGGAGAATCCAATCTCCCAATTGGGGGTGGGTTTTAGCAGGGCTTTCTCTCCATGGAAATAGGGTCCAGGGGGTCCCGACGGAGAATACTGGCCGTAGAGCTTGCCAAAAAATCCCTGGATTCGCACAGGCCCCAGATACTTCAAAAACCCCGGCAGGACAATGGGTTCAACCTGATCAACTCTGAGCATGGGGATCGGATCGATGTTGTCAGTCACCAACATGGGACCCATGGTTCCAGGTCCCCACCAAAGGCTCTGCTTGCCGACCGTTACGTCAAAAACCCATAGGCGCACACCCACGTAAGCATCCAGCAGGTCAAGCTGGTTAACCGTTCGAGCAGCCTGTGAATAAGGCGCCGAGGAAGTTTCATCCAAGTGCTCGATGAATGACTGCTGCGCTGCTGTCAAACCGGCATACGCAGGTGAGTGTTGATACTCCCCTCGGATGTAGGCATAGAACCGGCCCCGGGAAGCTTGGGCTGAAAAACCGGTCACATTGTTGAAACCCGTATTAAAAGGCCGCCCAAAATCGTTGGCAATAGTTTGGCCAAAGTGATAGCCGTCCCGCAACGGCGCGCCGGACATTCCCATCGTTCTCGTATAGAGGGATTCCACTCCGGCTTGCTGCGTCGAACCCCCGTCGAGAAGTTTGATCTCTGCGCTGAACTCTTGGTTGAGAGCATCGTAGAGTTCCTTGGCTTCCCCGGTTTTGACGTCGGCATTTGACAGGTTCTCATCTGCATCCAACACCAATTGAGCGCACTGTAATCTCGTCCATGGCCGCAAGCCCACGAACTGTTTGTTAATTGTTCCCAAGCCCGCCAAGCGATCAAAAGCCGCGTAAACCCAGCTATCCAATGGGACGTAAACGGACCCCAACGGGATTTCTCCCCAAGCCACCACGCTCTGGAATAGAACCAGTCCCAAGGCGCAGCCGAGCAATCGCAGGATCACTGCCCAATAAGTCTTGTTGCGGCGCCGCAGGATTGCAAAAGCGGAGTGCGCCTCTGAGCGGTATTGATATTCGTGTGAGCGACCTGCTTGGACATTCGTTTCCAACGTGAGCCTTTCAGTGGGGCGCAAATCAACCGAGGGGAGCAGTAGGCGGAGGCGTCAGGTCAGGCAGACACAATCCGGGCGCCGGCAACCGAGTCTTGAAAGAGCCCCATGACGTCCGACAATTCTAAATGCGTGAAATTGGGAACCACAAGATCCGCACCCGCCTTGACCAGCCCTGTGCCCCTATTCCCTGCTGCGATTCTAATGCATTTCATGCCAATTTGCTTCACAACCTTGACGGCGGTAATGGCGTCCTCGAACACAAGCACTTCCGACGCCCTCACCCGGAGCTGCTCGGCCGCCCGCAGGAAAATAGCGGGGTTGGTTTTACCGCCCGGTACGTCATCGCCAGTGAGGACGGCCGCAAAGCGATCGGCCAGCGCGTGATTCTTCAGCATTCGTGTTACCCGCGATCTCGATGCGCTGGTGGCGACCGCCATGGGAATTGATGCGGACTCTACGAGGTCCAAGAACCCCTGGAGCCCTTCGATGACTTGAACGCGATCCTCTTGCTCTCGAAAGAGAGCTTCTTTCTTCTTCGCGTATAGCGCAGCCTGCTCCGGGGTTAAGGGCCCCAGAAAATGGCGCAAGATCTCCTCACGCGTCGCGCCTTCCAAAACGAAATCGAGTTCCGCCTCCGACACATCCTTTCCCGCCTCACGCAGAAGCTTCCGCCATGCGCCTCGATGAACCGGATGGCTATCGAATATAACCCCGTCCATGTCAAAAACTAAAGCGATCCTCATATCCCCACTACACGCCCGGCCATGTCAATGATGGGAAATTTCTTCGGCCCCGAGATCGGGAGGCAGAAGGTCCAACCCCCCCGCACTTAACGCTCCACTGCCAGCACGACTCCCGCGCGTTTCATGTCGGCATAGGCATCAGGAATTTCTGCCGGAAAGCCCCCGAACTTTTCCACCCACGCTCGGAAGTCGTCGAGGATCTGAGGCAGACTGTGACGCGGCTTCCAACCGAGCCGCTGGAGTTTCGCGACGCTCGAGACGCTGTGGCGGTTGTCGCCTCGGCGATATTCATTCGGGAATTCTATGGGCACGTCACACTCCAGCTTGGCACGCACCGCTTCGGCATACTCCAACACGCTTGTGGTGATTCCACTCCCGACGTTGAAGGCTTGGTAATCGGCCGCATCCTTTTCCAATACGAGCATGTTGGCGTCAATGACATCCCGGACGTGAACAAAATCGCGCGTCTGCAGTCCGTCCTCATAAACCACGAGGGGGCGCCCGCTCATCGCGCGACTAAAAAAAATGCGACAGACCCCTGAATAGTGATTGAACAAAGATTGACGGGGCCCCTGCACAATCGAGTAACGCAAGGCTACGGTGGGGATCCCGTGCAACCATCCCAGGCCCAGGGCCGCGCGCTCTTCGGCCAGCTTGGAGACCGCGTATTGGTTGAAGGGGTTCGCATGGTGTTCTTCGAGCGGGCATTGCTGTGATGGCTGGCGGCAAAGTGGGCACTCGACTTCCCATTGACTTCTCTCAAGCTGTTGCCGGGAGCGCGGCGCGCACTGAAAGAAGCCGTGTTCTCGGCAGGTAAACTGTCCTTCTCCGTACACCGCCTGTGAGGACGCAACGATGATCTTCTTCACGGGAAGCTTCTTCTGCACAATCAACTCGTAGATCAATGCCGTGCCCACCGTGTTCACTTGAAAGAAGCGAGAAAAATCCAGCATGTAATCCTGGTAGGCAGCTTGGTGAGAGATAACATCAATACCTTCCAGCGCTTTCAAGAGCACCGCGCGGTCCGTTATGTCTCCCTGGATGAAGTCCGCTTTCGAAGGCAAGTAAGAGGGGCGGCCATGGGGGTGAACCCTGGAATCCAGATTGTCGAGAACGCGAACCTGGAAACCCTCTTGCAAGAATCGATCCACCAGATGCGAGCCAATAAAGCCTGCCCCACCCGTGACTAGTACTCGCATTTGGCCAACTCCTCAGCGCGAACCAAAAGCACCCCCGCTCATCTGCATATATAGGATGCGTGCAGCTATCTGCCCGTACCGGCTAAAACCGCAGTAAAAGTCTTCAGTAGGATTTTGATATCCAGCCAGAGGGACCAACTGCGAATGTATTCAAGATCGAGTTTCACCCACTCGTCAAAGTCCTTAACGCTGTTTCTTCCGTTCACTTGCCACAAGCATGTGATGCCGGGTTTTACGGTCAGCTTGAGTTTCTGAAAGTCTGTAAACTGTTCGTACTCGGTGACGAGTGGTGGGCGTGGCCCCACCAGACTCATGTCACCCTTAACCACACTCCAAAGTTGTGGCAATTCGTCGAGGCTGTGCTTCCTCAGGAAATGCCCCAGCGGTGTAACCCGCGGGTCGTTCGAGATCTTGAATACCGGGCCCCGCATTTCGTTTTCTGCCAGAAGCTGTGGTTTCCGTTGGTCGGCGTCCTCGTACATGGATCGGAACTTGTAACTCAAGAAGGGAACACCGCCTAAACCTACGACCCGCCAAGGGTAAAGTGCCGGACCCGGCGACGTCAGCTTTACCGCCACGCCGACAGAAACCAAAAGCGGAGAAGCCAGGACCAGGGCCGCCCCCGCCACGAAAACGTCAAGAACGCGTTTTATCGTCAGCATGAAACGAAGGCGCATTTTTGGCGGCATCTCAGAGTAGAGTTGGCTTATTACCGATTATTGCGTGCTCGTACAAATTGGCTCGGGGCAACCTCCGACCGCAGCCCGTCCGGCACCGTTGAGTGCACTTGGGTGGGGTCCAGCCCAGCGACGAGCTGCCCAAGAAGCTCTTCATACTGGTCCGTGATCTTATCCCAGGTGTACGCCTCGCGGATGCGGTGGGGGGCTCGCCGACGATATTCGGCCACGACCTCGGGATGGCTCTCGACATACGACAGCTTTTCGGCCAAGCTCTCCGCGTCCCGCTGGAAAAAGATCCCATAATCCCCCAGCACTTCGGTATTAAATGGAGTGCGCAACGCGATAACGCAATTCCCGTAGCCCAGCGCCTTGAGCAGCGCTGGATTTGTTCCCCCCATGCTGTGTCCATGGAGGTACGCGTACGCGTTGCAGTGCAGTTCTTTTACGTGCTCAGGGTTGTCGAGGTGCCCAAGGAATCGGATGCGCGGGTCGCGGGTCTGCTTGAGGCGGTCCACAAATGCGCTGCGATAGTTTGCGCCGCCGGCAATGGCCAGGAGGCGGTCGGAGCTTGTCCGCTCAAAGGCTTGTACAATCAGATCCGCGTTGTTCTCCGGAACCATCCGGCTGGCGATCAAATAATACTGAAGAGGTGAGAGGCCGTACTGGCGCACCACCTCCGGATTCGAGGAGTCTTCGATATTCGCCCCATAGGCAATGCACGCCGAGGGGGTGCGGAATTCCTCGAGATATATCCGGCGCATTTCGTACGCATCGGTCACTACCCCCTTCGGGCAGATTCGCCCCACACATTTCGCCCCCCAATAGAAATACTTCTTGGCAACCCATCCCCACTTGTCCCGTTTCCAGTCCATTCCGTCGACGTTGATCGCAATCTGTTTCCCAAAGAGCCGCGGAATAACGCAGTGGAAGGCGTTGACGATGTTAACGACGAGCGCCACATCCACCTTTCGAAACAGCATGTCGAGCATGCACATCAACGTGTGCGTCGGCGTGCCGAGTATCTTGGTTTCGACGTTCGGCAAATAAATCAGACGGACTCCCCGGTAGGAACCAGGACGGTCTTTAAACATGCTGCGGCGGCAGTAAACGATCACTTCATGGCCCCGGGCCGCCAAGCGGGGCGCCAGTTCGCCCAGAAACGCTTCCGCACCACCGTAAGTGTGCGGGATGCCGCGGGAACCAAACAACGCAATCCGCAGCGGGCGAATGGCCGTTGTCGTGGCTTGCTCATTCTGCTGCGGTCGGCCCATGGTGAGAGGTCAATTTTTCCTTGGAGTTCAGGAAATCAACGTCAAACCCATTTCCCCGGCAAAGTCTATTGCTGGAGGGAAAAGGAAGTCCTATCAAGCGGTCTCTTTGGCTTGTGCCACACGAATCGTTGACTCGTTGCTGGTGGCGCCTTGCTTGGTCTTGAAGAGCAACGAATTGAGCGCCTCAACTGAGGCCTCGAAAACGGGCTCTACACCTATTGTGCGCAGGCAGTAGGGCTGGTCGAAGAGACAGTAGTCGAAGCACGGACGGCACCAGAATCCCGGTTGGCTCACGACGCGATTCTCTTGGCCTAGCGGCCCAAACCAAGCGGGCTCCGTGGGGCCAAAGACCGCGACCACGGGCACCCCCAGAGCCGTGGCGATATGCATGGGGCCACTGTCATTGCAAATGAGCAGCCTGCACCGGCTCAACACAGCCATAAATTGGCGCAAGGGCAACGACAGTGGCCTAAGTTGATTCCCATCAGCGATCGCGGGTGTCCGGTTGGGATCCTGGAACCATACGATATTGATGGGAAATCGGGCTTGCAATCGCTGCGCAAGCGTCAGGAAGTTCTCTTCGCCCCATTGGCGCACCGCGCTTCGTGCACCGGGATGAATGCCAATCAGAAACTCGGTGTCGTGCAGGCCCCGTTCTCCCAGGTACTGTTGCGCGGATTTCTCCTCCTCCGGAGTAACCCGCAAATTCGGCTGCCGCACCAGCGCCGGCTTTCCCACGTACTCCAAAAGCCGCAGCCAGCGATTTGAAAAGTGAGGGTGCTGTAAATCGGGTATTACCGTGTCGGTGAGAAGAAAGCCCCCGCCACCAAAGCCATACCCTACCCGCCGCGCGGCCCGGGCGAGCCAGAGAATAAAATTCTCGCGGATATCGGCTCGGGCGGTGAATGCCAGGTCGAAACGTTGGGCGCGCAGAAATCTCACCATTCGCAGAAGTTCGAGCCACCCTGGCGAAAAGGGATTGTACTTCCTCCGGCGCGAATAGTGCTGTGTCCAGGGAACTCGCACCGTAAGAACTTGATCCACCAGTCCCTGCTGTTCCATAAGTGGAGCCGCGTTGGGGCTGGTCAGCAGCGTGATGCTTGCATCGGGATATTGAATCCGCATGCTTCTGAGAAACGGCGTCAGCATCACGAGGTCGCCCAAATTCCAATACTCCATCACGAGGATTTTAAAGACTTCGCCGCCGGCATTCCCAGGTTGGCGCCGCACCCACTCCACTCCAGCTACCAGGGGGCGAAGGATCGCTTCAATCACCCGGATCAACAAGCGCTTCCGGACACTCATCTTCACCAAAACTCCGAGCGCTGCCGCATCGGCATGCTTCGCATCGAAATCGGTGGAGATGTCAGGTTGTGTGGTTCGATTCAAGCGCATTTCCTGATTGCGGCAAGGCTTCGATGGTGCGGACACTTATGAGGCTAGGGTTGAGCCCTTGTTGGCGCCGCAAGACCGGGCCAATCTCTTTGCGCAGCCGCATAGCTTTCCGGAGTGCCAATGTCCAGATGGTAGTCGGTAATCAAATGAGCGAACATCCGGTTGACGAGCCGCGGCAGAACATCATGGCCCAAGTCGGCTGGGACCAGGTCGGGAATGCTCTCCAGCAGTTCCGGCCGGGCCAGGATGATGCCGGCGAAGGCTAAATTGCCGGGCGGATTTTGCGGCTTTTCGATGAATTGCCGGATTGCCCCACCTCCGTCCAGCACTACGATGCCCGATCGGTGTGGGTCCGGAACCGGGCGGACACCCAGAGTTGCTACCCCTTGGTGTCGCTGATGAAAATCCGCCATCCGTGAGAGGTTCGCCGTGGTCAGAACATCCGCATAGAAGACCCAAAAGGAAGATTCGGATGCAACCCACGCCCGATTGGCCCGCAGTGTCCCCCCACTACCCAGCAGGACCGGTTCTTCAAAGAGGCGCACTTGGACGTCCGCCTGAGTTCGCGCCAGAAAATCCTTGACTGCTTGAGACTGGGCATGGACATTCAGCAGGACCTCATCGATCCCGTTCCGGCGGCATATCTCCAACCAGATCGAGAGGAGCGGAACTCCCCGAATCGGGACGAGGCACTTGGGGATCCGGTCCGTAAGCGGACGCAATCTCGTTCCATGTCCGGCCGCCAGTAAAAATGCTTTCACCCTCTTATTCTCTCCCGCAGTTCCAGGTGGGCGGTGCGCCCTGCCGCAGACCGGAAAAGGCGTTGCCCGGGGACAGCAGTCCCCAAGGACGATTCATGAATTCACGAAACGAAGGGCAGAGGGTGCCGTCGGGGGAACAGAAAACCAGTCTTCTGTGCGGGCGGGTGAAGGATGCGCACAACCTATCGTGTCGACTCCCACTTCATTTGCGAAGCCCTCAAGCGCGGATGCGACACCAGGAGGTGCCATACCAATGCTTGGAAGGATTCGGTGTGCGGGGTCACGGTTTCGGGATTCACCACAGGGATCAGGACACATGCGTCCGCGACCTGCGCGGCGTAGCCCCCGTCGCGTCCGACAATGGCACAAATCGTGGCGCCCACCTCCTTGGCGTATTGGAGTGCGCGAACGATGTTGGCGCTAATATTGCGCTGCAAATCTCCACCGCCCACGGAGAAGACGAATACCATGTCCTGTGCTTTTAGCCGGCTGCCGCGCAACCAGTTCGCGAACGACGTCTCCCAGCCGTCGTCATTGATCCGAGCCGTCAGTTCAGAGACATTGTCGGTCGGGGCATAGGCTTCGATCCCCGTAATTTTGCGGAAGTCGTTCACGGCGTGCGAGGCGTGCCCCGCGCCACCCCCCACGCCCAGGATGAATAACCTCCCGAGCCGTTCACGCAAATCCACCAGCCGCCCTACCATCTTTTCAATGGCTTGCTTGTCGAGCTGTTTGAGAATAAGCGTGGCTTCTTCGATGTATTGCCCGGCGTAATCCACCATGCCCCTCCTCCGCACGCAACCTTAATCCTGCTCTCGTTGGGCCAACACGAGCGTAGAGTAGCCCACCAACACACGTTGAAAAGTAAGGTAGTAGACGATCTGGGAGACCCAGCGAACAAGGAATTTCGCCGCATTGCGGTGGAAGGCGGGATTGAGCACCAGCGGGGCAATCCGAAGAGCCACGACACGATAGCCGCAGCGCCGCAACAGGGAAGCAATGGTGCCGGGTTGAAAGGAGCACAAATGGTCCGGCAGCTTGAAGCCTGAGAGGAAACTCTCGGGTTGTTCAAGCCAGTAGGCATCCTTGAATCCGGCAAAGCGGCGCAACCGGCCCAGCAGGTCGTGGAAACGCGCATCCGGCACGACGAGCGCAAGCACGCCATCGGACGCCAGGATTTGCCGGAGCTGTAACAGGGACTGCGCGGGGTGAGTGAGATGTTCGAGCACGTTCAAAAGGGTGATGACATCGAATTTTCTGGCGCCATGGGCCTTCAGGAAATCTTCGATCATGCCGTGGTAGATCTCGATCGAGTGTTCCTCACGAGCGAATTGTGAGCCACTCTCTGATGGTTCGATTCCCAATACCGAATATCCCCCCTCTTTCATACAACGAAGAAAATTGCCGGAACCGCATCCGATGTCAAGAACCGCTCCCGACGGCTTTATCCGCGCGATGGCCTTGTGGATCCCCCGGTTGAAATGCTCTTCTCCCTTCCGCCATTGCTCCCCATCATCATAGCGGGCATAGAACTGGCGCAATTCTTCGACCGTGGGTTGGGGGTTCACAAACCACAGTCCGCAGCCCCGGCATTGTGCAATGCGATATCCTCGCGCTTCCAAGTACGTGACTTCATCCGTGCCTGAGCAAAGGTGGCACGCGACGGTCTGGCGGGTGATGGGCGAAGGATTTATCCCCAGAACTGACATCGCACGACGCCCTCCCAACTTGCGTGCGCAAATTGCTGTGCCTCACGCAGCCACACAGCTACTAACAAACCTCGATACACTTCTTTGGCGCGGGAAAAATCCCCCGAGAATGGGCTGCTGTCTCTGACCGGATAACCTGGCACGCCTCCCACAGATCCTTGGCCACAATGGCGGGGCGCACATCAGAGGGGTGGGCATACTGGCAGATTTCACATTTCCAGCGGCCGATGAAGATCGTTCTACAACCCGCGCGCTTTCCCGCCTGCATGTCGGGGAGACCGTCCCCGACCATATAGCATTCTGAGAGCGAAACCTGAAGCGCTGTGGCGGCTTTTTCGAGCAGGCCGATCTGTGGCTTGCGACAACGGCAACGGCGGCGCAAGGCCGGCACTTTGGCCTCGGGATGGTGCAGGCAGTAGAAGGTCCGGTCAATATGCGCTCCCGCCGACTGAATCTGCTTGAGCATTGCGCGGTCAAACCACTCCAGCATTTCAGGCTTTAGGTGCCCTTTGGCAATGCCCGGCTGGTTGGAAACGATGGCCACCCGCAGGCCCAGGTCATTCAGCAGCCGGATGGCTTGCGGGACACGGGGCAAAAGGCGGAACTGTGCGCGGGTAAAAGGCGCGTCAATCACCCCGGCGTCCTGATGATACACCAGAGCGTTGATGACGCCATCGCGGTCGAGTAGGACTGCCCGGTAGCGCATCGCCGGACCGCTTGCAGGTTTTGTCACGGATTTTATCGCCCGAAGAGTTTGGGAAATTCCGGCCGGCCTAGAGTTGGTAGCCTGCCTTGCACGCGTCCTGATAGAACATCTTCACCGTGTCCCGCGAAAACTCGGCCAGATCCTTTCCGATCAGATCGAGCTTCTTCAAGATGTCGGAAGTGGCCGTGATGATATGGCAGCCGATCGCATCGGCCTGAAAGATGTTAAGCAATTCGCGGGGGCTGGCCCAAATCAGCTCGAGGTTGGAATAGGGACGAAGCAGTTCCACCGCCGCGGCCATCACGGGCACGGGGTCACGCCCGGTATCAGCAATGCGCCCGGCAAAAACGGAGATCTTTGCCGGCGGCCCACTCGCCAGGCATTCGCTGGCTATCCGGACCTGTTCCAAAGTCAGGAGCGCCGTCACATTAACGCGGATTCCCGCCTCCGCCAGGCGTCTCAGGAGGGGGCCGGAAAATTCCCCCTGGGTATTGGTGATGGGGATCTTGACCAGGACGTTGCTTCCCCACGACGCTATTTCCGCCGCTTGCCGTTCCATTTCCACAAAATCGTCGGCGAAGACCTCGAAGGAAACGGACCGATCATGGATCCGTTGGAGAATTTCCTGGGCAAAAGCTTTATAGTCGGACACGCCCGATTTACGCATCAGGGTGGGGTTTGTTGTGAACCCGGCGATCATCGGATTCGCGTGCATTTCCAGCATGGTGGGCAGGTCCGCGCCATCAGCATAGATCTTGACCTTCAGGCGCAACGGGCCGCTACGCTCCACTTTTTCAGAGGCATCGTGCCGTAATCCTTGTTCAAGCTGCGTTCCTGAAATGATCGCCATGGTGAATCCCCTCCGGGATGTGTTGCTGTTTACGACTCAACAACTACTGCGGTGATAAATCGGAAGTGCTCCAAGCCGTCTTCCTCCTCGTTTAAGAGGGGAGCTATTTTCGCAGCAGAAGAGCGGTCCAATTTAATCAGAGCGATCACATCGTCAGCCCGGCAAGCGCCGCCTTCGCTTGCTCCCGGTGGTTCTGCCGCTGGATATGGGCCAGCCTGCCGTCACGGGAGACCACGTCGAAAATCACCTTGCTGCCTTCGAAATCGAACCGGAAATTAAGTTCGCGCAATCCCGCCGCGCGCATGGCATCGCGCACCTGCGCTGCGTTCTCTTCGCAATAGAGCGTCAGGAATCCGCCGCCCCCGGCGCCTGAAATTTTGCCGCCAATGGCGCCGTGCTGTTTGGCCAAGTCGTACCAGGCATCAAGGTGAGGATTGGTGATGCCTTCGGCCAGCCGCTTCTTGGTTTGCCAGTGAATATCCATCAATTCTCCGAAACGGCGCAAGTTGCCGTCGACAATCGCCGCACAAGCTTCAATCCCGATGTCCTTGATCTCCCGCAGGCTTGAGACCACGATACTGTCTTTCCGTTTGGTCGCCGAATCTTGTTTGCGCAAGATGGCCGTGGCGTCCCGCTCATCGTGCGTGTAAAACATCAGCAGGTTGTGTTCGAGCGCTTGCAGCACCTCGAGGTCCAGCCCCAGCCGCGTCACATTGACGTTGCCGTCGCGCGCGATCTCCAGCATGGTCAGCCCGCCAAAGGCGGCCATGTACTGGTCCTGCTTGCCGATGGGCTTCTGAAGGATTTCAAGTTCGATGTGGCAGGCCTCTTCGGCCAGTTGCTGGGGACCCACGGGGCTCTGCGTAAGCGCGTGCATCGCATTCAGCAGCCCCACCAGGTAGGCGCTGGAAGAGCCCAAGCCCGTCCCGGCGGGAATATCGGCAATCGAGACAATCTCAATCCCCTTGCTGATGTCGAAGTGGCGCAAGGCTTCGCGCGCCAGAGTGTGCTCGACTTGGTCGACGTGATCCACCAGTTCCGTTTTCGCATACTTTATACGAATCTTGTCGTCGAGGATCGGCGCGTTCACATTCAAATACATGTATTTATCGACGGCCACGGACAGGATGAATCCGCCATGCTCGCGGTAAAAGGAGGGAAGGTCAGTTCCCCCTCCCCCTAGTGTCAGGCGAAACGGTGTCCTGGTAATAATCATTGCTGCTCCAAATGAATATAGGGATTCTCACACTGGGATCGTTGACCGATACTGAGGGGCCCAGTTTCAAGAATCCATTTCAACGCAACTAACCCGGTCCGCCAAGGATTACTACCGAGTCATTGCCCACCGGAGGGGCGTGGGTCGGTCCCCGTCACAAGTCGCTAGCTCGTGGCGGGCGCCGGCGAATGCTCTTTCCCGCAGGCAGCTTGCTTGAAATAGTCAACCGTGCAACGCGCACCCTCTGCTAGTGAAACTTGGGGCTTCCATCCCAGGAGGCGCTCGGCTTTCGAAACGTCCAAGCAGATGCGATCGATCTCTCCCGGGCGGCGCGGCACATACTTGGGCTCAACTGATTTTCCCACGAGGTGGTTTACGAGGTCAAGGACTTCCTGATCGGTGGTCTGGACGCCACTGGAGATGTTGAAAATCTCGTTGCTGCCCCGATCGAGCGCGGCGACGTTGGCGGCCACGACATCGGATATATAGACGTAGTCGCGGATCTTGGTTCCATCACCGTAAATGACGGGTTGAATTCCGGCGAGGAGTAGTTCGGCAAAGATGGCAAAGACCCCGGCTTCGCCCTGGGAGCTTTGCCGCGGGCCATAGACGTTCCCATAACGGACCACGACATATCCCAGGCCATAGAGGAATCGGAAGGTGAAGAGATAGTGCTCCACGGTGTGCTTGCTGATCCCGTAAGGGGTAATGGGATTGATGGGATAATCTTCCGGAACCGGCATCTGATGCGGCTCGCCGTAGCCGGCGCCGGCGGTCCCCGCATAAATGAATCGCTTGACGCCGTTGGCGACCGCGGCCTCGATCAAGTTGATTCCCCCCAGGACGTTCACCTGCGCGTCAAACAGCGGTTCGCGCACTCCCCGGCGAACGTCCATTTGTGCCGCATGGTGGTTGACGACGTCGGGCTTTTCCTTGAGGAAAATCTGATTGACGGCATCGCGATCCCGGATGTCGCTTTGATAGAAGCGGCATTTCGGGTTGACGTTTTCGCGCTTGCCACGAGAGAGGTCATCGAGAACCGCTACCTCGTGTCCCAGCTTGACGTAAGCATCGGCGATGTGGGAGGCAATGAACCCCGCGCCTCCGGTTACCAGAATCTTCACTGGGGATCGCTCCTTTTCAATACGCGCCCTCGGCCTTCAGCACTTTCCAGACGGTTTTCGCGGCGATGACCAGATCAAGCCAAATGGACCAGCGATCGATGTAGAACATGTCCATGTGCACGCGCTCCTGATAGGTTGTCGTCTGCCGTCCCATCACTTGCCAGAAGCCCGTCAGGCCGGGCTTGCACGAAAGCAACCTCCCCAGGAGCGGGCCATAGTGGGCCGCCTCTTCCTGACGGATCGTCCGAGGTCCCACGAGGCTCAAGTCGCCTTTCAAGATGCTGAAGAATTGCGGTAATTCATCGAAGCTGTATTTTCGCAGATATCGGCCCACTCGCGTGACGCGCGGGTCATCGATCAATTTCTGCTTCTCCCGGAAGCGGGCGCGCAGCGCAGCGTCCCTCGCCAGGATCTGGTCGGCGTCCACATGCATGGTTCGAAACTTCAGGTAGTATCGCGTGCTCCCGTCTTGTGCCACAAAGGCGCTGCGATAGAAGAGCGGCCCCCTCCCTTCGAGATTCACGAGCACATAGACGACAGGGGTAAGCAGCAAAGTGACCACGCTGCCGATGAGGCCCATGACCAGGTCCATTCCCTGCTTCATCCCCCGCTGCACGGTGAGCGACCATTCGGGTTTGGAAAAGAAACGGAAGCTGCCGGAGAATTCATCGTGTTCGTAATTCAGATTAGCGGTGGCCAGGACGCACGAGTAGAGTTCCACGTCCACGCGCCATTCCTTTGCGCGGTGAAGCAACTCGCCCAGCCACTCGTCGCCATTGGGAACAGACGGAGAAGCCACCACCAGGACTTGGGCGCCGGTGGCAGTAATCGCTCTTTCCCAATCCTCCACAGAGCCGAGCACGGGAAGCCGCGGCGCCGAGGGCGAAGAATTGGCCGGTTCGACCGAATCCGGCAAGGTACCGATGAATTCATAGCCATTGTGCCGCTGGATGGAAAGGAGCTGCCGAAATTCCGCGATCCCTGCGGCAGAGCCGATCAGCAGGGCTCGGCGGCGACCCAATCCGGCCTTCCACAGGGCGCCATAAAGGGTGCGTAAGGTGAATCGCGAGGCAAGGAGCAGGAGCAGGGCCAGGCAAAACCAGGCAACCAGCATGTACCGCGAGAAGGGCTGCGACCGGAAGGCCACGAAGTTAAAGAGCACGAGGCCCAGGAAACTTACGCCTACCGCCTTGCAACTTCGTTCCAGCTCCTGCTCGGGGCGCCGCAGTTCGGGGTGCTTGTAACCTTCAAAGAGGTACAGAACCACGGCAAAAAACGGGATGTAGAATCGGTGATACTCGAAGGGATTCTGGGCGCTGATCGGAATACTTAGAAAATGTTGCACCAGTCGCAGCGCCAGCAAGTGGGCCAGAGTCAGAGCAAACAAATCGCTTGCGAGATAGATCACCTTCGGCGCCACCGGCCAAGAGAGAACCCGAGTCAATGTGCTCCGCAAGACAGGGGTTCTCTTTGCGGGTCTCACCTCGGAGTCTTGCTTGGCGGCAATCGTTTCCTGCGTTGACATGCTGCGTTGGATTCAGAACAAATTTGGAGTTTCTTGCTGGGATGCCGTCCCTCCAAGGCGGCACTTGAATCCTCAATGGACGTTCCGGCCTGCCAGTGACCTCTTCACGAGGCTTTGAGTCCGGTCACCAGGGGCCGATTCTTAAACCTCCCGATCTGCTGGACCACGACATCGTAAACCCCTTCGGCAGTAATGGCAACCATGCTTTCGTGTGTGACCGCCAGCACTTGAATCCTCAGGAGGCATTCCGACCTGCCAGTGACCTCTCACTATTTTTGTGCGAGGAGATTCGCAGCGCATCCTGATAGACGCTGAGAGTTTCGCGTGCAGTATTTGCCCAACTGAATCGTTGTAGATTCCTTCGGCCCTTCTCTATCAACTTCTCGCGCAGATCGGAGTCCGTAAAAACGTCGTACAGCGCCTGGCCGAATTCTTCCACATTTCGTGGATCGGCGTAAAGAGCCGCATCCCCTGCGACTTCGGGTAACGAGGTCTCTCGCGCGCAGATCACCGGAGTCCCGCACGCCATGGCCTCAAGCACCGTGAAGCCGAAGCCCTCGTATAGAGAAGGACAGGCGTAAACCGTTGCCGCAGAATAAAGTGCTCGCAATTCGGAATCATCTACGAAGCCAGTGAGGATAACTTTATCGGAAATGCCGAGTTCATTCGCCAATTGCCGCAGCTCGTGTTCCCCCTCTTTCAGCGGACCTACCAGGACTAAGTTGGCGTCTCTCCCCTTGGAAAGAAAACATCGGAAAGCCCGCAAGAGCGCAGCGTGATTCTTGCGCGGCCTGTAGAACCCCGCATAAACGGCGTAGTCATTCTCAATCCGGTACTTTGTGCGAATGTTTCTTAGCTCAACCTCATCAGCAACTTCCTGGAAGTCGGAACCGATGCCAGGGTAAATGACCTTTATTTTTTCTGGATTGACCCCCAGGAGGCGGACGATATCATCCCGTGAAAAGTTTGAATCGGTAATGATTCTATCTGCCAGCCGAACTGCCGCGGATATCATCAATCTGAAATACACCCGTCCCAGGCGTGATTGTATGTTCTCCTTCCGGGCCAGGCCGATTACGTCGTGGAGCGTAATCACCGACGAACACGGTCGGACCAAAGGCAGCATGAAGTGAGGCTCGTGAAGAAGATCAACCCTATGATCGCGGAGAAGCTTTGGAAGCCCAATCTGCTCTTGAATCGAGTAGTATTTCAGTTTGGAAGTGATCGTTTTCGCCCGGCTGCCCCCTATGTTAATGATGTCCTCCGCATCCGGTGGGAGAATCAAGAGGTAGTCGCCCTGGGGTTCCTCCGCGAGGATCGCCTCCACAAGGCACTTCATATATCGGCCAATCCCGGGATTCTTGATTCTACGGAGGTCAAAAGCAATCTTCATGGGTCCTCTTGCGTGCGTTCGACCTAGCTAGTCGGGGAGACACGCTTTGAGCTCAACAGGTTCCGGTAAACTGCCAAATGTAGCTCTGCCACGCGTTCCCACGTGCATTGCCGCAGGTACTGCCCGGCATTTCTCGCCAGCTTTGCTCTTTCTTCCGGACTCTCGAGGAGGGAGCGAGCGGCAATTAATGCTTCGCGGGGGCTTCCGGCGAATTTGAGAAAACTCTGCACGTCCCCCGGAGTTTGCGACCCCAGCGTTGTGACCACCGCAACTCCGTTTGCCAGCGCCGCCTTCAAACTTGTTCGTCTTTCCGAGGCTCCGTCCGGGAAGGGAAGATAGGCAACAGCGGACGAGGCCAGTTTCTCTGCAACTTGCTCTTCGCTGAGATCCAGATCCCAAATCACCGGCCGGTCCGCGGTTTCTGACCTCAACTTTTCAAGATATTTTATGTGCTCAAGACGGCGTCCTCCGATGATGCGCACCCTCAAGGGCAGCACCCCCGACTTAATCAGGCGGCTCAGCTCCACAACCTCCTCCAGCCCTTTTCCAGGCGAAATGAGACCGAAATATACGATCTCACCCAGATTCCGCGATCTCTCGTGTGGAAACGCTCTGATATTGCTCGGAACGGGGACAATAGAACTGATCCGCGCCACCCAAGGTATCCGCGTAGTCACGTACCGCCGCTCAAAATCACTTGTGAAAACAAGGTGCTTGGGGCGAACCATGAAGGGAAGCAGTGAAAGTTTTCGCCAGATGCGCCGTTGGCTCGCTTCATGAAGAGTTACCACGCAACTTCGCAGCAGCGACAGTGCTTGCGGGCCCAATTTGTATCCAAATCCCAGCGTGGGATACTGGATGTGCACAATATCGAATTTCTGTTCTCGCAGGTTCCTGAGCACTTTGAAGATGCCAAGCAAGCTCCAATCCCCAGACGTTATCACTCGAGTTTCTACGCCGCCGGCACTGAGAGCCTTGGCGAGGCATATCGTGTAATCGCCGACCCCGCACCCTCCCGGTGGACAGGGACCGGTAACTAGTGCCACCTTCACAACACTATATCCTTATGGGTCAAAACATCCTTCTGGTTGAGCATAGGAGATGACCATTGACGAGCGCGATTAACTCGCGGTAGCAACAAGTTGAAACCAACGGTGCGGGATGGCATCGAGCGGGCGGAATGGAAAGCGGTAAAGGACGTCATCCTGGATGTAGAGGTTATATCCCGCATCCCTGAAGAGCTCCACGATTTGCTCCGGAGAGCCGCCGTTGGCTTCAAGCCCAAGACCTGAATGCACTTCAACATACCAATCCGGTTTGGCGGCGAGGGTAGCGGTGGCGCAATCGAGGACTTTTGACTCGTACCCCTCAACATCGATCTTGACGAAATCTGGAGCGCCAAACTTCCTGGCTAAATCGTCCACGGAATACGTGGGGCGCATGACACCTGGGCCGATTCTCCCGTTCATGCCATCGCTGAAGGATATCTCTCCACTGCGGTCGCTCGCGGCGGCGCAGAGCATGGTGATGTTGTGCGCCGCGTTTGCCTGCTTGTTCTTCAGGGCAGTTTCAAAGTTGTGCTGGCCTGGCTCTAGAGCCACTACTGAACCGGTTTCGCCGACGATACGGGAAACCATCAGCGCGAACACACCTTGGTGTGCCCCAAGGTCGAACACCTTCGCGCCAGGCTTGAGTTTGTGAGTTTTTAGGAGGGTGTGCTCTCCTAGTTCTTTCCAGTCGTGGTCGTACCACAATCGCCCCACCCGATCAGTGATATGGATAGTGAGATCAAATCCCCCGTAATTGTGTCTCGCCGCATACGGCCGGAAGAAGCAGACGGCTAGATAGGACTTCGCGGCTCTCAGTTGTCTGATTGCGGGAGCGGGAAGATATTTCAGAGCCAGATCTTTAGCAGCCATAAACGGCAGGTCCTCCAATTGGTTCAGACGGCGTCCTTCGGGTCGAGCGCTGTGCACGTCGACTTTCTAAAAAGCAAACCAAGCAAATGTGTAGTCCCTCTTAAGCCAGCGGATGGTCGCCTTCCAAGTCTTCCATTCGTGAGTAATTCCCTTCCACCACCAACATACACCTTCCTAGCCGCGCCCTGTCCTCTAAGCCTGAACGGTAGCCCTCCGACGAACGAGGGCCGTTTTCTCAGGCCTGTGCTCCCGACGCTCCCACCCGGCCCACGACAGGCATGCCCCGGAGCCGGGCGCTGGCTACCAGCAAAGCCAGGACCACCCAAAAGAGGGCCGCAAATTGTTGGCTTCCTTGGAATAGAAAATCTACAAAACCGTGCACCATTACCGAAATGAGCGCGCCTAGAACGCCAAACGCCAACGCCCGGTCGAGGAAGTCCCCCGTGGAACGCCATTGACTCCAAGCCTGCCGCCCGGATTGAACGACGAGGTAGAAAAAGGCCACGAACCCCACCAGGCCAGTTTCCGCCAGTAATTGTAAGTAGATATTATGGGCTGCAAACTCGCGCGTAAAGGCGGGGAGGTCCGTGGGATAGAGACGGAGGAGATTGCCCCATCCCACACCCATAAGTGGGGAGTGCCTGAATATATCCCACGCCGCGCCCCAAAGCACCAGGCGACCGAGCGCGTCATATCCGACGAATTCTTCCGTGTGGGTCGGATTCAAAATAGGTCTTAGCAGGTACAACAGACAGACTAAGGCGCAGATGCCAGCGAGAAGAACCAGCTTTTTCTTGCGACTCCGGGCGAAACAGAAAATCGCCAGAACCAGGATCGAGACAAAAGCCAGGAGTCCGCCGAGGCTCTGCGTGCTGAGCAAAGCCACAAACCCTAGCCCAACTGTCCATCCTCCCAACTTTTTCCACTTGCCCTGGCCAAGCACATAGCATGCGAGCGCGAAAGGGAGGATGAGATTTAGATAACCTGCCAGGCAATTCGACTGAGCCATGAAAGAGGGGCTCCTGCCGGCCCACGGATCAAAGGCCTCGTCCTGCGGATTCAGGTATAACCACAGGGAACTATATCCGCCGATTATTTGCTGGTAAATGGCAAACAGGGCCGTAACGACCGCAGAAAACAGCACCGCCCACAGAACCTTTCGAATGCGCTGCCGCGAGTCTAGCCAAACCAAAAGCATTAAAAAGAAAGCTATGTAAGAGGCCAGGTCATAGACGCTATGCAGAGAATCGTGCGACCACCCCAGTTCTCCCAAGGCGTTTGAAGCAATAGCGGCGCAAAGGAACAAAAGAGATGCTCGCGTTATAGAGGAACGAAAAAGCAGTCTTCCGTTCAATTGCCCGCGCAACAGACGTCCGAGAAAAAAACCTGCAACCAGTAGGAGGCGGACAGCAACGGACACATTCTTCATGGGAACATCGGCATTAAGTACCCACCCGACAGGCAGCAGGAAAATGACAATTAATATAAATCGCTCATTCTCTACCAACGAAAGCGCGAACATCACGAGCGCACCCGCGAGCATGATGCTCCAGTGACCACAGATGAATAGCGCTGCCGCCCCTGCTCCCACCATGCCCGACGCCAGCGCGGCCTTGTGTCCCCGAAAGCCCTCCAGCGGCTCACCCGAAACCGGAAGGCGCGGACTAGGAAAGAGGCAATCTTGAGTGTTATTGGCCATGGATTGCGGATGTCTCGATGATAATGCGCAACGTTTCTGGCGCGCAGCGAAAAACCAAACGCTCAGTGCCTGGTGAGAGAGTCAAGTCCTGACTTCTAGACTCAGCCCTTCAGGCCAGTCCATACCGCCCGCACTCTAGCCCAATCGCCGGCAAGAGATCGCTTCACAATTCGAAGAAAAACACTTACCCAGATGGAAATCAGTGGCGCAGGAGAGTTTGCTTGAAAGAATCGGACAGCGGACCTATTGGAGGTCGTGTCCAATAGCACGCTCTTTTTCCCAACCGTGGCATTTCCCTTGTGCCAGACCTTCGAATCCCCGGCTACGGCCAGCCGCCAGCCGGCCCGCCGTATGCGAAAGCAAATTTCCGTATCTTCCCAGTACAGAAAGTATGCTTCATCCAGCAGACCGACCGATTCCAGAGCCGACCGTCGCAAGAGCAGGCTCGCCCCCGTGAGAAATTGAATCTTTTCATCGGCCACGGGTCTGAGAAAAGGCCGTGGCCGCCCCAGCCAGAAGTTGACATAGCCCCCGCCCCACACCTGCAAACGCTCTGGCTCCGCCGTGTAATAAATGGCAGAGCCTACCGCACCGATCTTCGGGTCCGCTTGCGCCCTCTCGACCATCGCACGCAGCGCCTTCGGGTCAACCGTTGTGTCATTGTTCAGCAACCACACGTACTCCGCTCCGCGCTCCAGCGCCACTCGAATCCCCGCGTTGTTCCCCTTCGCAAAACCGAGGTTCGCCCCGAGCTCCATGATTTCCACTTCCGGAAACCTCTCCCGAATACGCCTCACCGAATCGTCTGTTGATCCGTTGTCCAGCACCAGTGTATTCCAGTCGCCGTAATCCAAGCTGCGCAGTGACTCCAGGCACTCGTTCGTATCCTTCCAGTTGTTCCAGTTGAGCACCAGGACCACGACGCGTGCGCTCCGGCCCGAATCGCTAATCCCAGAGGATCCTAGAGGCCCAGTTGCCGACCCGGCCACTTTCTTCATTCGAGGGACTTCGCCTGGACCCACACCGTCCGCACGCCCCTGCATCAACGCAAACCAATCGACGCCCGGCGAGAAAAGTCCCGCGCACAAGTGCGTCGCGAGGCCTGGCATTGGCACCCACAATTTGACCGCTTTGCCAAAGACGATTTGTCGCCAGCAGAAGAGCCACGCCTTTACTAGTATCTTCCAGGAGAATTCGCCTTTGGCAAGAAGCTGCAGCAGAGCTAAAGGGTTAAACACCCGCCGCTTTGTAAGACTCAACCACATCGCGCAATCACCGCTTCCGCGCGAATATGTCCTCAACGCGCGCTCGTATTTGGCTAGCGTGCTCTTTCGCGTGAGGAAGGTCAGGCACGTCGAAGCCGCCGTCCGCCAGTGATGGTCTTCGAAGACCGTCAGCCACTTGGGCTCGCGGTGCAAGTCTAACTGATAACAATCTGGATGATCATAGGGAGTGAGGAAATCCACCTCTTGCTTATCACGGAGAAATCGCAGCATGAGCGGAAACTGGTCCGGCAGATAGAGATAATCATCTTCTGCTAAGTAGACGACCTCCGCCTCGCGCTGCGAAAGCAAGATGTCCAATTGCTTGGCATAAGTGGCTCGATTGCCGACCCTGTCGAGCTCGACGAAAACCAGGTCCTCAAGTGAGAAGTAACGCTGGAATAGCTCCCGATATTCTTCCGGACATCCATCGAGAATCGCCCAAAACTTTACTCGAAGTGGGCCAAGCGAATTGCGAAACGATCCCAGGCAAATCTCCGCCTGACGCAGCTTGTCGTTACCGAACGGCAAGCTCTGGGCAGGCTTGGAAACCTTGGGATAGATCCGGTATGCAACCGCGAGATCGTAGTTGAATGGGCCCCGTGCTGCCGTCGACCGCTTCGCTGCCCCGCCTTCGCGCTGGGCTCCCATCATGACGCCTCCTACGCAGCCCTCCAAAAAGTCCAGAGCGGGTCACATCGCGGTTCTTTGCCCACCGGCTGTGTGACGCACGAAAGCCTGGACATATTCATCTACAGGATATCAGTTCAAAGAATCTAATAGCTCGCAAATCTGTGCGACCCTCGTGTGCCAGGTATTCCGCTCAAGAAACGCGCGCGTCACTTCCGGACGGTTTTTGACGGGCAGTTTACCGGCCGCCAAATCGTCAACCAACTGAATGAATTCAGATCTTGTCTTATAGAAGTGCACGAAATCACCAAACCGATTTATTTCGGGGTATTGAACTGAAATGACCTCTTTTCCCAGGGCAAGATACTCGTATAGTTTTACCGGATCGACGGCTCGAATCACTCGGGTAACTTGAAAGGGAACCAGGAAAGCGTCGAATTGATCTACATATTCCCGCAATCTATCGTGAGAAATGGCGCCGTGATAGTGCAGCCGCTCATGCCGGGGTGGACTCAACACCGTGGCTGGGCCGACCAGATGGAATTCGATGTTCGGCCTACCCGCCAGACAACTCAGAAGAGCGTCGAAGTCGAGCCATTCGGCCACCGTCCCGAAGTAAGCGACCTTGCAGCGCCTGCCTGCAATCGGCTTCATTTGGGTCCGTGTTTCAAAACTGCCAGCCAGGAACTCAGTTGAGACGGCATTTCGGACAACGGAAAGCTTCCTGGGTATGTCGGAAGGGTAACGGTCAGCAAGAACTTCGCCCAGGTAAGCGCTGGAACAGAGAATTTTTCTTGAACATTTCACTAGTCTTTGCTCGAGTTGCGCCCATTGTGCCATCTCGTTCTCGCCGGACGCCATAGCTAGCGCATCATCCATGCAGTCGTAAATGATCGAACATTCCATTAATCGCCTGGGCATAAGATCCATGAGGCTGGGATGCGTCACCCAGATGGTGTCCGGGCGAAACCGGCGGGCCACCAGAGAAATCCACTGTCGATGCAACGTTCTAGCCCACTGCAAAGATCTCCATCTCCACGGTATCGGCAATAGAGGTAATCGAGCTACATGCTCCGCGCCTCTTGTCGGGTAATTTGGCTTTTTGAGAGGACGTGGGTACAAGACCTGAACGTCGTGCTCCGCGGCCAGTCCCTCGGCGAGGAATTGTGGCCGTTGTTTTATCCATTGCCAATCCACCTGCATGAGGTACAAAATGCGTCGGCGTTTTCGTGTGCTTATGGCTGCGTCAGCGGCTTGTACTTGCGTCAAGATTTCTCTCACCCGGCGGGTATCCCCGTTTGGGAAAATCACATTGCTGGTTTGGCGCTTTCGGGGTAGAGCCGCCCGCCTTGTGCAATGACCGGGGCCATGAACTTTAGGGCGTAGATGGTCATGATGACAGCATGGATTACGTAAGCCACCAAGTACGCCATTCCTAGTCCCATGGCTCCCCGATGGATCCAGGAGTATGTGGCCGCCATGAAGGCGACCAGCCAAATGGCATTCACGATGAATCCCGCCCACATCTTGGCGATGCTGGCAATGGCGCACCCGATGATGACGGGGACGCTGGCGAAAAAAGCCGCGAACAGGAGCGCGACCAAAACCCAGCCTCCCTGCGCAAATCCTGGGCCGTACGCCGCCATGATGAAGCGCGACAGCAAAGCAAGGGGGAGACATACAGCGAGGCACACGCCCCCTACAACCAGGATGTTGGCGATCAGCACCTTCCGGAATCGTGCTGAGTCATTCTCGCCGTACAGGTTGGAAAGAATAGGTAAGAGGACCTGATCGGCGATGGCGGGCAGGAACATCACACCGACTCGCCACTGATTGGCGGCATTGAAGATCCCCATCTCAGCGTACCCGTTGGCCTGGTTTACGAGCAGCGCGTTGGCTCCCCACATCGCCGGGAAGGGAATGATGCTCGCCAGAAATGCTGGGGTCGAGAAGCTCCAAAGAATCGGTTGTTCCTCCCAGCAACCGCGGTAGGCGATGGGAATGCCAAACCGCGCGCATTCCCTCTTAACCACCAGGTGGCCTACCAGGCAGCCGCCCGCCGCGCCCACCACCATGCCCCAGACGGCTCCGCGGAGTCCAAAGAAGACGGTCCCTGCCACCATGCAGGGCAAATTCAGCATCCCGCGGGCCAGATTGACTTTGGCGATGTCCGCGAACCCTTCAACACCGGCCAAAGTGCCGTTCTGAACTCCGATCAAGATGTTCAGAAAGAGCAGACCGCAGGTGATGCGGAGCTCCGGAACCAGGTGCGGAGCGTTCAGAACTCTCGCGGCCAGGGTCGGAGCCAGCAGCAAGAGTATCCCGGAACCCACCAGCCCGGAAAGCGTCGCCACCGCCATGCAGAGGCCGAAAATCTTGCCCGCTCGCTCCGGCTGCCGACCGCGGAATTCCGCCACGTATTTCGTGGCGGTCATTCCCAGACCCAGGCCGGCAAAGGCGCCGAACATCCCTACCGTGCTGTTCAGGATACCCAGCTCACCGAAGCCGACCTTGCCCAGCCAGCGCGCTACAGCAACCGACGCGGCTAATTGCAGGCTTTGGGCAATCACCGCACCCGCCAGCGCCCAGATCGTGCCCGCGGCAAACCGCGCCCTCAAGGAGCCAGGCGGGATAGCGGTCTGTACTCGCGCCAACCACACGGTCGCAATACTCATGATCTCAGAAGCGGCTCCTTAACGGCGCCACTGCCCACGGCTTTCAGATCCGCTTCCACCATCATCTTGATCAGTTCTTCGAAACTGACTTGAGGTTCCCAGCCGAGCTTTTCCCGCGCTTTCGTGGCGTCCCCGCGAAGGATGTCGACTTCGGCCGGGCGAATCAGCTTGGGATCGATTTCGACGTATTCCTGCCAATTCAGCCCCACCGCGCCAAACGCCGCCTCCAGCAAGTCGCGAACGCTGTGCGTTTTTCCCGTTGCCAGCACGTAATCGTCCGGCTCTGGTTGCTGAAGAATCATCCACATGGCCCGTACGTAGTCTCCCGCAAAGCCCCAGTCGCGTTTGGCATCCAGGTTTCCCATCACAAGTTTTTTGGCCAAACCGCACTTGATTCTGGCCACCTGATGGGTCACTTTGCGCGTTACAAACTGCAAACCGCGCCGAGGTGACTCGTGATTGAACCCAATCGCCGAGCACGCAAACATCCCGTAGCTTTCCCGATAGTTCACCGTAATGTGATAACCAAAAACCTTGGCGACGCCGTAGGGACTGCGGGGATGAAACGGAGTCTTCTCCGTCTGCGGGGATTCTCGCACTTTGCCGAACATTTCCGAGCTGGACGCCTGCAAGAATTTCGCTTGAGGATGGTGTTTTCGAATGGCTTCCAGAATGCGAATCACACCGAGTCCGGTCACGTCTCCGGTGAGCACGGGCTGACTAAAGGAAACGGGAACGAAACTCTGGGCGGCCATGTTGTACACCTCATCCGGCCGCACCTCATGAATCACCCCGTCCAACGATGACTGGTCCGTAAGATCCCCTTCGACGAGCTCGATGTCCTTCATGAACGATTCAATGCGCTCAAACTTCTCTGAGCTGCTGCGACGAATTAAGCCGAAAACCTTGTACCCCTTACCCAGCAGGAATTCGGCCAGGTACGAACCATCCTGCCCGGTGACACCTGTGATCAAAGCGCGCATTTTGTCCTCATCGGTTGAACTGTTCAAATTCGCCAAACTGGCCGCTTCGCGTGCCATTGCCACTCAACATGAACGACGAACTCTTTAGTCGATGCTAGTCTAACCCTCTTCTTTAATCTTGCGGGGGCCAGATTTGTCGTATCCCTCTTAACGACCGCCCAACGCTGGATGAGATTGAGGATTCGCGGTTAAAGTGCTCAGGTAACAGCATCCCAGGTCATTTGCATGCGACTGCCCCTTGACAACTGATGACGCTTTCTACAGCTCCGCCCTGTCACTTACAGTGGCATTTGTGACCTAACCGGCAATATCTCAACAAGATAACGGCTGTTTCTCAGCTTTCAGAAAAACCTCTGAGTGCTAGCTGGAAAAGCCGCAGTACCTGTCTTGATTGCGCGATGGAGCGACAATTTGGCTGACGTCCTACTCATCATCCTTCTGTCCCCGGACCGAACTATCCGTTGCAGGACTTCTGGCGACCTCGGACTTGGGGCTATTCTGAAATCCATTTCGTGAGCTCCATGGGATGGCCGCTCTTACGGTGTCGAAGACTTCCTTAGCAAGGACCTTCCCAGGATCAGCCGGGTCTATTTGCTCCCACCTGATGCGGCCAAACACCCAGGTCACTCCGCACGCAAATGCCAGCGCTGCCCCCAGTAGAGTAATAAGTGTGCGTGGGGGAGAGGACTTCCTCTCGGGAAGGTTTGGAGGGTCGAGCACTTTCACCGTGGGGATTTCCTTCGCTTCCTGCACCTTGGCGAGCTCGTACTCCTGGGTTAGGGTCTCGAATACCACTTCCTGAACCCTGGTCTTGCGGTACAGGTCGGCGTAAGTGACGCCGAGCATGGGCAGTTTCCTGATCGAGGGATAGAGCGAATCTCCCGGCGCCGCTTGTCCCAGAGAATTACTCTCGTCTTTTCCGCCCACTTTCTTGAGTTGATCTTCCAGTTCGGTAACTCGCGCTTGCAAGGAGCGCACCCGGACGTTGCTGTCCGTGTAAAGCTGCTTGAGCCCTTCGAGCTCCGACCGCGCGGCAATGTATTGCCCCTGGAGAGTGGCGGCCGCGTCCACCATGGCCTTGCCCTGTTCCTTAATGTCGATCGCGGTGTTCTTGCTCGCAAACTGGCTGAACTCTTTCTCGGCAGCCTCCAGATCCTGATTGACGGATTGCAAACGTCCTTCCAGGAAAATCCGCTCGCGGCGCGCTGAAGATGTGCTCACCTCGGCCACCAGGCGGTTCAGTTCATCAATGTATGCTTGCGCCATCGCCTGCGATCTCTTGGGGCTTTCGCAGGACCAAGTTAAGCCACAACTATCGGTCACCGTAATCGTGATGATTTGGCTCTTGCGATCTATCGAAATGTCGGTTCGCGCCTCTAAAGCCTTGCGCGCATCCTCCATCCGGCGGACTCCGTAGACCTTTTCCAGGTCAAATTGTTGGATCAGTTTGTCTTTCGCTGTGTCGCTGGCGAGAATGCCCGCCAGCAGGTCGCTGTTGCTCCTGAAGCCCAACAATTGGCTCGCCACACCTCCGAGGCTAGCAGCGCCTCCGGTCAGCGCCGATGCCGCCATGGCGAGGCCGGAACCGGACTGATTGTCCGGCGGCATCAAACGCGCCACCGACTGAAATCGGCGGGGAATGAGCAGCGCGATTACTGCGGAAACCAGCAAGCCAATGCCCGCGACACGCCCCAAGAACCGGCGACTCTCCCACACCAGGCGGAGGCTCGCAACGCCTTGGCCAACACTAGTCGCGCCCTCTACTGAGTCCTGCTGAGCCTCCTGCCCACCTGCCGGGATTTCCCCGTTTTCCGGGTCCACCGAAATTGGAGCTTCGAGGTCCGAAAGTCCGGCCGAGGTTTTTGAATCTGGTCCCTTCATTTCCTTATCGATCGCCGCCTTTCGTCCTTAAGTGCAAAGGGTTCTTCTTGCAGGCTGCTCTACTCGTTTAAACACGGTGCGCAAGAAGATGTTGCGCTTCTGTCGACATTGCTGCGCATCGGGGCGGCTCCCACATCTCGTTCCTCTTTCCACTTCGCAGCCCCACCACCCATGCCCGGAAGTCAGTCGCAAGGAAGCCGCCAGGGTGTTTTTGATTCCGAAGCCAATCCGGGAAACTCCAGTGTACCACAGCGAGAACCTCTGCACCTCCATCTGGTACGGCTTCCCACTCAGGGGATAACCGCCGCAGTAATCGCCGCTGCCTCCGCTATCTGTGCAATCGCAATGACATTCTTCCAGCGGGTGTCCCCGATAACCGGCCGCTCCGGTACCACAATCGTGTCGCCAGGGTGAACCGCCGCGGAGAGCACGTTGTTGGACCACCACCCTCCTTGTTGGCGGCTCGTTACCTCTCCATCCGCGCGCACAATGAAGATGGCGCCCTTGTCCGCCAGTCGCGTGGCCCCGCCGCCTTGGGAGAGGTACCATCCGGCGTTCTTACCCGGCACGTAAGTTATGGCATTGGTGTTGTACACCTGGCCAAGCACCAGGACCATTCCAGGCTGCTTGGGGATCTCGAGTGTATCGCCATCGCGCACTTCGATGTCTTGCGAAGAATTCTCAAATCCCCTCAGGCCAGGACGCAGCCGTACCACCAGTCGCCCGGAAGCGGGTGCGCGCCGCAACGCTTCCAGGACGCGCGCTTGCTGTTGCGCAGCTTCCTGCGTGAGCTGGGCTTGTTCCGAGCCGGTGGTGCTTACGGAGCTTCTCACTGCCACGCCTTCCTGCTCGATGCGTTGGATGAGTTCTTGCCGGCTCTTTTCCTGGAGTTCACGGACCGACTTGCGCGTAAAGATGGCGCCTTGGGGGTAGGCAGTCGGGAGTAGGCCTCCGGCGCGCTTCACGACGGAGCTCAAACGCTCGCCGGGACGGATTCCGTATACGCCGGGATTTCTGACTTCTCCCTTCACGGTGATGGACGCCCCCAGATCTCTCCAGCCGGGCAGTTGCGGCACAGTGAGAACGTCGCCGTCTTTGAGGGGAAAGTTCAGGCTCTTATCATTGAATACAGCCGTGAGATCCACACTCTGATGCTCGCCCCCCGGCGGGGCGCCGGTCACCGGATAATACCGTGTCAAATCGCCATTCGTGAGGTCAGCGCTGCGCTTCGGGCCCCCCGCTGCACGCAGCAAATCCCCGACTCGCATATTCTCGGCGAGGGGATAGCGGCCCGGATTGGCCACTTCGCCCCGGATATACGCACTCGGCGGGTCCACGCGGAACAAGGTGCGGTGCACGATGATCCGGTCGCGCGGCTGCACGAGGACGTTCTCCAGCGGGTCGGCATCGAGAGCGGCGGCAAGATTTACGTTCAAGATTCTGAGCGTGCCATCCGGCTGGGCGCGGAACAGTTGCGCAGAATCAAGGGCCGCATCCGGCAGTAACCCGCCGGCCTGATAAATCGCATCACGCAGATGCATCTGGCCCGAGGTCCGATACTGTCCCGGAGTGCGCACCTCCCCGGACAGCCAGACTATGGGAGCGGACTCTATATCGAATCGGCCGAAGATGCGAACCGTATCGAGCGGCGCAAGCTTCGGGGAGGTTTGGGGGTTCGCGAGCGCTGCCGCCAAATCGACGCTTTCCACTACCGGCCGCCAGTCCGGCTGGCGCAGGCTGACAATCTCCGCGTAGTGCAGGGCGGGCTCGGGAAGAAGATCCTGATAGGAGCCCAAGAGATCGCTGAGACGCATGCCGGGAGTGTAGGCGTATCGCCCCGGCCGCAAGACGTGTCCCTGGAGGTATACGGCGGCAGTATTGTAAGGAGCTATCGGGAAAATGTGTACTTCGTCACCATCCCGCACTCCAAACGTGGCGAGCTGGCGGCGAACCGCTTCAGGATCGCTCGGCTCGTCCAGGTTGAGGCTCAGCATCGTGCGCGTCTCGTGCGCCTCCAGCCGTTGGACTTCTATGTGGCGCAGTGCCGCCGCGGGAAGGACCCCGCCGGCCAAATCCAGCGCCTCCCCGAGATTCGTCTCGCCACGCAGTTCGTAAACCGCTGGGCGGCGCACCATTCCGTCCACACTCACCTGCGGGCCGACGGGAGGCACTAAAAGCGTGTCGCCGTTCTCAAGGTTTTTCAAGTCGCCGCGAATGCCATGCAGCAGCAGGTCGTAAGCGTCTACCTCCTCGACGAGCTTTTGGCCACGAGAGTGGCGCAGATGGCGTAGCGACCCGCGCCCAGTGATTCCTCCGGCGGCAAATAGGGCGTTGAGCGGCGTCGATAGTGAGCTGATGTCGTAGGCGCCAGGTGACACCACCTCGCCCACCACGTAGACGCGTACGGTGCGCAGGCGTCCCAGGGAAATATCGGCGGAAACATCCCGGTATTGTGTCCGTAGAATGCGTTGTACGTCTTCCTGCACCTCGCCGAGCGTCTTGCCGCTCACCAGTACTGGCCCCGCCTCCGGCAACGCCAGACGGCCCTCGCGGTCTACAGTTCGGAACAGCCGCTGCGATACGCCTCCCCATAGGTCGATGGTCAATCCGTCACCCGGACCGAGGACGTACTCCGGGCCAGCCGGGAGATCCATGGGAATCCCTATACTCCCGGGGTTGCGGCGAAAGACCTCGAGGCCAAAGCGCTCCAGACGCCCTGTGCGCGGCGCGGCTTGCACGTAAAGATCGTAGAGCGACGGTAGATAGGCGTAAGGGTTGGGCGAACTTACCATCTCCACCGGCTCGGGGCTCACATTTGCCCTCGGCTGGCGCGATGATGCGAGGGGGCGTGGCGATTGCCTTAGTGTATTTTCGGGAAGAACCGCAGGCATCCCACCCGTAACATCGGTGAGCTCTTCGGACCGAAGCGCCCCGGTCTGCGTGCTGGCCCGCGGCTGGCCAGTGGTTGTTACGGCACTGGCCGTCATCAAACTAGAACCCGTCAGGTCAGGGCGCTGCTGGATTTCTGGGGAAGGTGTCTCTGTCCCTGGCTGCTGTTGCTGGGAAGGATTGGGAACCTGTGCGGGTCTGTTCGCCGGAGCTGGGCAGCCCACGTCGCCTTGGCTCGGATCGCACGGGGCCATTAAACTCTCCGATTCCTGCCCCAACCCCGTGGTGGGCCTACTCGTTTGCATCAGGCAGTTGGGGTTGTCATTTCCTGGTCTGCACGGGACCTCGGCAGCTCCCGGTTGAGTCGCCAACTCTGTGGTTGTGCCACGGGCCAGCCGCTCCGCCCTGGCTCTCATTAGCAGATCCTGCTCTTTTCCCTTAGCCGACAGTGGATTGAGCTGCGGCGTCAGGTAGCCGTACCGCTGTAGCAGGCGAGTGGCCAGGGCACGGAAGCGAGTATCGTATATCAACCGCTCCTGGATGACGGCATCCGCCAGATCCTCCTCTGCCACGATTTGCCCCTTTTCGATAGCCGCTTTGGCCAGCAGGCGTTTCAGCTCCACCATCAGGCCGGGATCTTTGGTCAGAACCTCACGGATCTGATCAGGCGAGGCGGAGACCAATTCGAGGTTGTCTGTGGCCCAATCCGACACCCGTTCCTGCCGTTGTTGTCCTTCCGGCTGTTCATGCCCTGCCTGCTGTTCCTGCCCCGCCGACTTTTCTTGCCGTGGCTGCTCTTCCGGTCTTTCCTGTTCTTGGGCGAGCGCGGCGGAGGCCCCAGCGAACCCAAGAAGAGCCGCAAAGAGTACTCCCGTGAGGAGCCTTACTGTGCGCGCACGCGCGCTGGGCGGACGATGAGCCTCGGCAATCGCGAGGCTCTCTGGGAAGAAACTTTGGATGTGAAACATCTTCTTGCTCCTTGCCGGGCCGGTAAGACTCACGTCAAGCCCCAAATCGAGCCGCCCTTGGTCCGAAGAACACCCAGGATGGCTTCTTCCGAGGCCTCAACGTCGTGCGAGTGTATGTCAAGAGATGCCCAATAGTGAACTGAGTAATTATGGTGTGGGGCGACAGCAATGACCCGTACGTCCGGACGTTGACGAAGCACTGTGTCGCATATGCTAGGCCGCTCCCCCAACTTGTCTTGGGCAATGACGACCACATCCGGGTTTGTCTTTTCTATACTCACCGGGATGTCGGCCTCATCCGCCACTTCTCCGACAATTTCGATGTCGGGTTGATCTGAAAACGTCGAGAGAATTAGCTCACGCATCAGGCGCGGACGATTCGCTACTAGTACCCGAATAGGCTTTTCCATGACAGTCTCCAGGGAGCCTTAGTATCAACCCACAAGCGGCGCACGGAAAAGGTCCAAATACGTACCACGAATGAGTACTAAAAGCGGCCTAACGGCGGGAAGCCCCAAGAGTCAGCTTAGTACCATTTTTGGACTAACACGCCATAGCGTTAGGAAAAATTTCCGGCTGGGGGCGTTTTCAGCGGATCGATTGTGGATACCCCACAAATGGGGACAAATGCCTATTGATCCTCGGTACGAGGTTGGGGACATGGACATTGGACATTTTGTCCACAAGAGCCGGAATAGCACCAAGCAAGCAACGAGTATTCGAGCTACCCAATCGCCTCGCTGCGGCAAGCTTGTGGCAAAGAGGCCGGACAGGCTGCCGCTGTGGCCGCGTCCACGTCGATAAACAATTGATTTTTATAATCTTACTTGAGTACCCGGCAATTTGGGCGGGCTCCGTTCCCCCAGGCGAGCCGTAAACTCTGCTGGCTAGCTTTTTCTTCCATTTCGCTGCCCAGGACGTATTCCCTCCAGAAGGGCTAAGAATCCGAACCGGGAACAGCAGCAAAAGCCGCGGACTTGAACACGGCGGGCCATCGTATGAAAAACGCTCATTGGAGACGACTTAAGAGGAGACTGCTGAGATGAACGCGCCCGCCTGTAATCCATGGACAACGCAGCCACAAACTCGACCAATTCGCCGGGAGGTTCCAGCATGCGACGAAGGTATATTTCAGCTTGGGCGGTGTTAGTGTGTCTTTTTTGCACTTGGGGGTTACAGGCGCAGCAGTCTGATTCCAGCGCTTCAACTGGCACGAGCGCCCCTGACAACACCAATCCACCTGCCCCATTGCAGCCAACTTCAGGAACAATCCCGCGGCTGATCAAGTTCACGGGGGTGGTGAAAGACCTTACGGGCAAAGTCTCCACGGGCGTAGTGGGCCTGACCTTTTCTCTCTACGAGTTGCCCGAGGGGGGCAATCCGCTCTGGACGGAGTCGCAGAGTTTGTCTCTCGACGCAATGGGCCGCTACACGGCGCTGCTGGGGGCGAATTCTCCCGAAGGCTTGCCGCTCGACTTGTTCACTAGCGGCAAGGCGTTATGGGTGGGGGTGCAGCCGCAGTTGCCGGGGCAGCCCGAACAGCCGCGCGTGCTCCTGGTGGCAGTACCCTATTCCTTGAAATCCTCCGATGCCGATACGCTGGGGGGGCTGCCCGCTTCGGCTTTTATGCTTGCGCCGAACGCGAATACGGCGCAGGGCAGCAGCGCCACGCCGCTGATTACTCTCCCGCCCCCATGCGTGGATGGCGCCACCGCCAGCCCCTCCGCCGTCGGACTGCCGTGCCCGGTTACCCCCAGCACCCCCAGCAACGCTATAAGCGGCGGGGGCACGGCCAATTTTGCGGCCATGTTCACGGGGGCTTCGACGATCGGGAATTCGACAATCTATAACAGCCTCGGAGGATGGGTGGGCATCGGCACCACGAGCCCGGTGGCCACACTGGACGTCCATGGGACGGGAAACTTCGCCGGAACGCTGACGGCAGCGGGGATCGCGCTGCCTGCCATGGGTACGGCCACCGCTACGCAGGGCTTCAACTCCAACCCCTTTGATTTGATAGCTTCTTCGTTCAACAGCGGGACGAGCGCGGCGGTGCCGCAACTGTTTCGCTGGAAAGCGGAGCCGGCCGCAAACGATACGGCGAATCCCTCGGGGACGCTGAACCTGCTGTACCAGTCCGGGACCGGCACGACGGCGGAGACCGGCCTGTCGATCGCCAGCAATGGCCAGATCAACTTTGCTTCCGGGCAAACCTTCCCGGGAACGGGCACAGGCACGGTGACAAGCGTGGCGAGCGGTGCAGGCTTGACGGGCGGGCCGATCACCACCAGCGGCACGCTGAGCATCGCCACGGGAGGCGTGACCAACTCCATGCTGGCGAATTCTTCGCTGAGCGTGCTGCCGGGAACTGACTTGCAGGGCGGTGGCTCGGTCCAACTCGGCAGCAGTGTCACGCTGAATCTCGACACTACGAAAGTGCCGACGCTCGGGGCAAGCACCAACACCTTCACGGGGAGCATCACCGCATCGTCTTTTTCTGGTGTCGGATCCGGCTTGACCAACGTCAACGCAGCAACCCTGGGCGGGTCTGCGGCGAGCGCCTTCCAGCCCGCGGGAAACTACGCCACTTTAGGGGCCAGCAGCAACACTTTCAACGGGAGCATCACCGCATCGTCGTTCACGGGCAACGGAGCGGGATTGACCAACCTGACGGCGGCGAACCTCAGCGCGGGGACGGCGGGCATCAGCATCACGGGTAATGCCGCCACAGCCACGACCGCCGGCAGCGCGACGACCGCCACCACGGCAAGCAATGCCCTATCCCTGGGCGGGGTGACGGCAACTGATCACGCGCGCTTGGATATCGGCAACAGCTTTACAGGGAATCAGAGTGTGACCGGGAATGTGAGCGCCACGGGTTCGGTTTCAGGGGGAACGGCGAGCTTCACGGGAGCGTTGAGTGGGACAAGCGCGACGTTCAGCGGGGCGCTGACGGCCGGGGGCGCCGTGCTGCCCGCCACCGGCGCCGCCACATCCAGCAAGGGCTACAACTCGAATCCCTTTGACTTGACGGCATCGGCGTTCAATGGCACGAGCGCCATCAGCCCGGATTTTCGCTGGGTGGCGGAGCCGGCCAACAACAATAGCTCGAATGCTTCCGCCACGCTCAATCTCCAATTCAGCGCCAATGGTGGGACGCCGGGTGAAACGGGGGTTTCCGTCGCCTCCAACGGCATCATCACTTTCGCGCCCAGTCAGACTTTCCCTGGAGCGGGCGGAGGCACCATCACCGGGGTCACGGCGGGCACGGACCTGACGGGCGGCGGCGCTTCCGGCAACGTCACGATGAGCCTTGACACCACCAAAGTTCCGACCCTGGCGGCGAGCAGCAACGTTTTCACTGGCAGTATCACGGCCAGCTCATTCTCGGGGAGTGGCGCCAATGTGACCAACGTGAACGCCGCCAGCCTGAATGGATTGACGTCGAGCGCCTTCCAGCCCGCCGGCTCTTATGCGGTCACCACGGGGGCGAACACGTTTGCGGGGACTCAGACAATCAGTGGCGGCAATCTGGCGCTGCCCGATACCAACGGCACCGCCACCGCGGGTGTGGTGACGATTGCTGGCAACCCCTTCCTGCACGACTGCTGCGGGGCCAGCAACCAAAACGTGTTTGTGGGGGGGGCGGGCAATTTCACCACCACGGGGACCTCCAACACGGCCAGCGGCTATCAGGCGCTCTCCTCGAACACCACGGGATTCGTCAACACGGCCAGCGGCTATCGGGCGCTCTCCTCGAACAACACGGGACATTCCAACACGGCCAGCGGCTTTTCCGCGCTCTTTGCGAACACCATGGGGGCCGGCAACACGGCCAGCGGCAGTTACGCGCTCTATGCGAACACCACGGGGGCCACCAACACGGCCAGCGGCAGTTTCGCGCTTTATGCGAACACCACGGGGAGCAACAACACGGCGGTCGGAAACAGCGCTGGAGTCAATAGCGCAGACACGCTCCCCACCACTGGTTCCAACAGCACGTTCATTGGTGCCTCCGCGACCGCCACCGTGGACAATCTCACCAATGCCACCGCAATTGGATATAACGCCCAGGTGGCTGAGAGCAACGCCCTGGTGCTGGGCAATGGCGCGAACGTCGGCATCGGAACCTCCACCCCCGCGTACACCCTAGACGTGCATGGTACCGGGAACTTCACCGGCCCGGTGACCTTCGCCGGCGGGCAGACGTTTCCGGGGACGGGCACCATCACCGGCGTGACGGCGGGGACGGACCTGACCGGAGGCGGCACTTCGGGCAATATAACGCTGACCCTCGACACCTCCAAAGTTCCGACCCTGGCGGCGAGCAGCAACGTTTTCACCGGCAGCATCACGGCCAGCGCTTTCTCGGGGGATGGCACTAACGTGACTAACGTGAACGCGGCCAAGCTGAACGGATTGTTGTCGAGCGCCTTTCAGCCTGCCGGTTCCTATGCGGTCACCACCGGGGCCAACACGTTTGCGGGCACTCAGACGATCAGCACCGGCGATCTCTCTGTGAGCACTGGCAACCTCGACCTCTCCGCCACCACGGGCGCGACGGCAGGTGTGGTCAATATGGGCGGGACGCCATTCATCCACGACTGCTGCTTTAGTTCGACGCTAACGTCAGGGCAACCCAACTTCAACGGCTATACCAATACCTTCGTCGGCCTGGGGGCCGGGAACTTTAGCAACCCGAGCATCTATAACACGGCGACCGGATTAGACGCGCTCGCTCTCACGACGGGCTACAGCAACACCGCGGCCGGAGCAAGTTCGCTGGCGAAGAACGCGGGAGGAAATTACAACACGGCCGTAGGGCAGGTTGCGGGACAAACCAACACGACGGGGTCGAATAACACTTTCTTGGGACAAGGAGCCGACGCCAGCACCGGCAACCTGAATAACGCCACGGCCGTCGGCAGCGACGCCATCGTGGGCGCCAGCAACTCCCTGGTGCTGGGGGGAACGGGCCAGTACGCCGTCAACGTCGGCATCGGAACCTCTACTCCTGCCTACACCCTGGACGTGCATGGAACCGGGAATTTCACTGGCTTGGTGAAGTTTGCCGGCGGTCAGACGTTTCCGGGGACGGGTTCGGTGACCAGCGTGGCTGCGGGCGCCGGCTTGACGGGTGGACCGATCACCACCAGTGGCGCACTGAGCATCGCCACGGGAGGAGTTACCAACAGCATGCTCTTGAATCCATCGCTGACCGTGGCGGCAGGGAGCGGCCTGAGCGGCGGCGGCCCTGTGCCTCTGGGTGGGAGCACCACTCTGAACCTGGCTAGCGCGTCCTGCGGCGTGGGACAGGCGGTGGTGGCGCTGCCTCTAGCCTGCCAGACCTTCGCTACTCTCACCCAAGTGCCGCAGCTTGGTACGGTCAACACCTTCGCTCAGACCCAAAACCTGGACACCACAATCAATGTCGACTACTTGAACGCCAATGCCGGCGCCGTGACGCCCGGGATTGTCTTCGGCAACCCCTCCGGCGAGGGTATTTCCTCCAAACGCACGACAGGAGGCAATCAGTACGGGCTCGACTTTTACACCAATTCCACCCGTCAAATGTCGATTACCAACTCGGGGAGCGTGGGCATCGGGACCAACACACCCTACACGCTCGTACACATCCGCAAGGACGTGTCCGGCGCGCTCGGCCCCTCACTCACCCTGATGAATGGCGCGGGCAGCGCCGGCGCCGGGGGTTCTATTGACTTTGACGGGCGCGATCCGGGCAGTACCAACCCACCCGGCGCCCGCATCCAGAGCTTGGCCGACGGAGCCTCCTCAAGCCACCTGACGTTCTTGACCAAGGTTCCCGGCGCGGACGCGAATTCCCTGGTGGAGCAAGTGCGGCTCACCTCCTGGGGCGTGCTCAACGTGGATTCGAGCGGCACCAACGGCGGGTTCATAGATAACAGCCTGGCGACGGGGACGGGTCTGGTTTTCGGGCTTCCAGGCTCCGGCGAGGGAATGGCTTCCAATCGGACAACCACCCCCAATCTGGACGGCCTCGACTTCTACACGAATTTCACCAACCGCCTGGCGATCACCAACACCGGCAACGTGGGCATCGGCACAACGACGCCCGCCGCGATGTTGGAAGTAAACGGCGCCGCGCAGTTTGACAGCACCGTCACGTTTTCGCAGGGCGAGACCATGACCGGCACCGAGACGATCAGCAGCGGCGATCTGGCCCTGCCCGCCACCACCGGGTCTACGGTGGGCGTCCTGACCATTGGTGGGGCGTCATTCCTGCACGATTTCGGGGGGCCTTCCAACACCTTTGTCGGCGCCTCAGCCGGAAACTTCAACGGAACCAACAACGGCACCAACAATACTGCCATGGGCCAGTCTGCACTCGCCGCCAATACCTCCGGCCGCGCCAACACCGCCTTGGGCCAAGGAGCTCTCTCCAGCAACACCCAGGGCCTCGGGAACACCGCGGTGGGAGCCTTGGCTGGGGTAACAGGCACCTCGGGCAACGCCAACACCACCGGCTTCGACAACACCTTCATCGGATTCAGCGCCGGGCCAAGTACATCCACCCAGTTGTCCAACGCCGCCGCCATCGGCGCCAACGCGACCGTGACTCAAAGTAACAGCCTGATTCTGGGCGGCACCGGAACGAACGCGGTCAGCGTAGGGATCGGGCAGACCGCCCCCTACACCACATTGCACGTTCGGCATGACGTCGCGGGCGGTATCGGGCCCACGCTTACTCTGATGAATGGCGGGGCCGGCGCGGGCGCCGGAGGGTCGGTGGATTTCGACGGGTATGACCCAGGATCTAGTAACTTCCCCGCAGCGCGGATCAAAAGCTATGACGACGGCAATTACTCAGCGCACATCGTGTTTCAGACTAAAACCCCCGGAGCGGCCACTAATGGCGGCGCAAACAGGATGATCATCACCGATGTCGGCGACGTCGGGATCGGGACCTTCACACCGGGCGCCCTCCTGGAAGTGAACGGGACGTCGAAGTTTGACAATACCGCCTCATTTTTGGGCTCGGCGAATCTGAATGGAAGCCTCAACCCCGATGCCGAGGGCACCAACAACGGCACGGTAAACCCCGGGATCACCTTTGGAACCTCCAGCGGCGAAGGCATCGCCTCCAAGCGCACTTCGGGTGGCAACAACTTCGGCCTTGATTTCTACACTGCAGGTAATCCACGTATGTCCATCACGAACGCGGGCTATGTCGGCATTGGCACCCAGTCGCCGACAGTCCCCTTGGATATATTCACGGGTGGCAACACAGGCGCCATTATTCAAAATAACTGCGCATACGAGGGGACGGGGGGGTATACCGCTTGCTCCACACTCATTGTGGAGAATGACACGACGACACCGTCTCTTACCGACGTTGTGGCTGCAGTCGGTGAGTTTGGCAATTGCACTCTCGACAATGGTGGCGATCTAAACTGTACGGGCACGAAGTCCGCTGTAGTTCCCGTGGATAAAGGAACCCGGCAAGTTGCTCTCTACGCTGTCGAGGCGCCGGAGAACTGGTTCGAGGATGCCGGCGCCGGTCAGCTCTCGAACGGCTCTGCCGTCGTGGCGCTGGAACCAACCTTCGCCCAAACCGTCAACAGCGGTGTGGAATACCACGTCTTTCTCACGCCCAAGGGTGACTGCGAGGGGCTTTACGTAACCCACGAAACGGCCACCGGCTTCGAAGTCCGCGAGCTGCGCGGTGGGCATTCCAATATCGCCTTTGACTACCGAGTCATGGCGCGGCGCAAGGGCTACGAGAGCGTTCGCCTTGCGGATAGGACCAAGTTTATGGAGTCGGTGAGGCGCAATCGCCCGGTCGCTGCG
>JBEKNU010000007.1:0-58979 GCA_049522495.1 Terriglobia bacterium | reverse complement strand
ACATCCCTGTCACCGCGTCCAATCCGTGGCCCGTTCTGGCTTCAGTGGCACAGGCACTCCTGCCTGTGCGCTATGCATGGAATTCATCAGCTTCGGGCACAGGCAGGAGTGCCTGTGCCACCCCATGGGGAGGGCTGGTGCCAGGCGGTTAGATGTAGAGTATTTGGTTCTCGATCTCATCCGCGGTCACGGAGTCGAGGAGAATTAGAATGCGTCGAGACAATTCTTTGGGGGGCCGGCGAACCGCGATAATAATTCCAGAGTGAGTTTTCTTCTCCTCAAAATACCTTTGTGCCAGAGCTTCGAAGTGCACCCGATTGTGCGTGAGAATCGTTCTCCCTTGACTCGTGGCGAAAGCCAACTGATTCGCATCAGTCTTCCCAATTTGTCCCGCCGCTTGCGTTGTCGTCACCCGAAAACCCCGGGCGCGCAGCAAGTCCGCGATCACCACGTTCACGTCTTCGTCAAGGTATAGGTCGACAAAAAGCTGGTTCAACGGCTGGACACCCGAGGGTCAATTTCGTGGGGTAGAATCCGGTTCCGCTCGATGTGGGCGTTGATTTCTTCTTGGTGGTCGCTATAGTAACTGAGAGCATCGAAAACCTGTGCCAGAGTCAGATGAGGCAAGGCGCGGGGAATCTCTTCTGCGGCCACGCCCAACCGCCAGGTCTCCACAATCGCCCGAACTGGGGTGCGAGTGCCACGGATGATCGGCTCGCCGCCGAGGATCTCATTGTCATTAACGATGTATCGGTGTCCCGTTGCAGTCGCCATTTTGTGCCTCGACAAATTATAACGTACCTGCGCATTGAAGAGAACTTGCTTTTATAGCTCATACTTGTGCCGCCGGGCCCATACCTCTGTTCTTGGACACGGAGGGTGCCCCACAAACACGGAGAACATCTCTGTCACGGCGTCCTATCCGTGGCCTGTTCTGGCTTCTTAACGGTAGCAATGCATGGGGGTGTGCTCTGCATGGAAGGCATCAGCCTTGGGCACCGGCAAGAGTGCCTGCGCCACCCGCGATATTGTTTAGGTTCTTGTTTCCGGGAGGACGCTGCCGCGAACGGCTGGCGCGGATTTCTCACCAGAACCCGAGGCCGTTAGCGGATCGCCGGGGGAACCCTTACCGCAACCGTCAACTATTTTACTTGACAACCTCAGCCATGTAAGCTACAATTAGTGGGTGAGGATCGATGCCGGTCCAACCATGCCCTGGGCCGGCAGGTCAGCGCGCCCGGCGCAGTCAGCGCCGGGGAGACGAACGGAGTCCAGCCTTCCCGTTGTTTCACTCCCGGGAGGCTCTGGCCGCGATGGGCACGGGCAGGACGCCAGCGGAACCCCTAGTCCGGTCCTTAACCTCGTCGCTCGGCACGCAGAGCAAGAAAGGATTGATGATGCCCAATCCTCCTAGCCTCACCTACTCAGATTGCGTGGCGACTTTACGTCCACCCACGGCACAAACTCCCAAAGCTGACAACATCTTGAAAACAAAGGGTCGGGAGAGGGCTTTTTCTCAAGCCAAAGCTGAGAACATGCTGAAAGAAAGCTAGTTACGAGAAATCGTGGGAACCCCAAAACAGCCCGACAAAATGACCGCTCCAAGAGACTCCCCAGGGCCGGTGGCAGGCGACGGAAAAGGTCTCATGTGGTTAGACACCTGGGCTAGTTAAGCGCACGGAAAAGCCGGCTTTTCGCTCCGCTCAGGGCAGGCTCGGAAGGCCAGCGCTTCACTGCGGTCCCGTCGCGCTGCCCTCTTCCTTACCATTCCCCTGCCCATGCCGCTGTCGTCTTTGGCTGACACCCCTCTGTCAGCGTCTGCTGCCAATGGCTATGATCAGAAGACCTTGAAAACCCCATATGATGCTTGCAGCGGCGACGAAGCCCCACTCGCATCCCCCTTTGAATCAGCAAGATGCTAAGAATCTGAGGCGAGTTCGCCGCTCCACCCGCCGATACCAAGAGTTTGGACAGTGCCGTGCCCCTCCTGGGGCAGGAGGCAAACGGCCGTGCGCTCAATTCCTTGGAAGCAGATGTTCTTCTCGCTTGGAGTCGGCCTAGTGATCGCCTGGCGTGTCCCCCTCGCGGGCTTGCGAGCGGCATTTGGCAACCTGGAAATGAGCAGCCTCGCCCTGGCGCTCTTCTGTTTTCTGGTTTTGCTTTTTCTGCGCGCATACAAGTGGCACTGTCTGATGGCTGCCGCCGGCAAAGGCCAACCTCGCCAGTCATTGCGCGCGCTCTTTGGAGGCTTTGCGCTGGGGTTGATCGCCCCCGGGCGGTTGGGAGAGCTGGGGCGCTGCGTTTTCGTTAATAAGGATGACCGCGCCCAAGTGGCGCTCCTCACGGTGTACGACCGGCTGCTGGATTTTTGGGCGCTGCTCACTTTGATGGGCGCCAGCCTGTTTTTCCTGGCGTCCCGCCCTGTCGCCGTCTTCGGAGTGGCGGTATGGCTGGCCTTCCTCCCCGTGGTGATGGGGCTTCCCGCCTTGCTTTCCCATGCTTCCAAGCTGCTGCGATGGTCACGACATCTTCGCGGGCATTTTATGGACGCGGCCGCAGGAATGCCGCTGGTCCCGACGCCGCGTTTCGCGATCCTGGCATTGAGTGCGATGTGGGCGGAATTGGCCTCGTTCTTCTTCCTCCTTCACGCGTTCTCCCCGACCAAATTCACCACTGCCCTTGCCACCTACCCTTATATTGTGCTGGCAGGAGACCTGCCCGTTTCCTTCAGCGGCGTCGGCGTGCGCGAAGGCGCCGCCGCCCTGCTGCTGTCACCTTACGCCGTGCCCTCCTGCGCTGCCGTGGACGCCTCGCTGGTTTGGTTTCTCTTGGCTATGCTGCTGCCTGCCGCCCTGGGCGCCTTTTGGCTGGTCGCCGAACGCACCAAGGCTCGAGTGCGGAACTCGGATGAAGCGGCGCCGAAGGCCGATCCAAACTGGATTCCCGGAGCCGCGCCCCAAGCCACAAATCCCCGCAGCCCCGAAAGCGTTGTTCCCCGTTGCGAGGCGAGATGAGGGACGCTCACCCCGCAAGCAGGTTGCAGTGATGCCTCGTTTCCCTGCCCTGCCAGCGCGCGATTCCCCCTACTTGCTCAATGCCTCGAGCAATTCCCTTTCGATGGCGCGAAACTTCTCCGGGTCGCGGACGTAGTCGGTGAGTCCCGCGACGGCTTCTTGCGCCAAGCGCGTGGCCGCGGCGGGGTCTTTGGCTTTAAGCGCCATCAGCATCTCGTAATCCTCAATGCCTTGCAGCATGGTCTCCAGGCGAATGGAGGAATACACGGACATCCGCGCCCGGTCGGGGTAGACGATGTTCGAGTCGCCGGCGGGCAGCAACGTGGCGTTGTCATTGATCACGGGCTGAGTGTCGAGAATGGGGTCGGGCGTCCAATAGCTCCAACCCCAGTGCAGAAAGCCGGTAAAACCGTAGCGGAAATCGAGCCATTGCAGCAGCCGCGTCTTGATTAAGGGGTAGTCCATGAGGCGGTTCATGTAGCGCCCGTTGGGAAACAGACATGTGTAGAACCACACTTCGTGGCCGCTGGAAATGCGTTGCTGGATCATCTCCATCTGCTCGTCGAAGCGGCCGAGTTGCGGAACCCAGATGTCGCAATTCTTCTGCAACTCTTCCGGCATGTGCGAAGCGTCGACGGCGTCCAGCGTGGGAACGCCGGGAAGGTACCGGTGCACCAGTTCCGCGAAGCGCGTGTAGTAAGGCGGCTCGGCGCCATGCGGCTCGTCTAGGACGTGTTGGTAATAGATTGACTTCCAGCCTTTCTCTTCCAGGTGGGAATTGAGCGCGGAAAGGAAACCAATCAGGAAGGGCTCCACGCGCGGGTCATCGGGCGGCAGGGTTTGCCTTGCCACCTTGCCGTTTTCGATTTGAAACGTGCTGACGCTCAGGCCGGAGTTGTAGCTTCCTCCGCGGCCCAGCAAGTGGGCGCCTTCGATGTACCCGATGGCGCCGGCGCGCTGAAATGTCTCGACCCAGCGGTCGAAGTTGGCAAAGTCGTAAACCAGGCGGCCGCGTTCCACTCGCGGCTCGATCAGATTCATCAGCGGCGTGATGATCACGTTCTGCCGATGCTCGGCCATGACCGCGCCGAGGTTCGAAATCAGCGTCCACCAGCCGGGCGAAAACTGGGCGACCTTGTAAAACTGCTGGGAGTTGGCGTCGCTGAATCCGAACCAGTTGGTGACCTTCAACGTGCGCTGGCTGGGCACCGTTGCCGCCAACACCTTTACCCGGATTTCCCGGCGCGCCACTTGCCGGTCTCCCGCGCGCAGCACCACCGCGCCACGATAATCGCCCGGCTGGGCGTCCGCGGGGACCGCCACGCTGATCCACAAGGGCTGCGTGCGCCGAGCCTGGAGGTTCACAGGAAAATCCAACAAGGGGTCAGGAAACCAGCCCGGCACTTCCCCCACGAGTTCATCCTCCGGCGTGTGGCGTGAGTGCGAGCCCACCACCACGTAACCTTCCGGGCGCACTGTGGCGCCTGCCAAGGTCGCGCCGGCCGAGTTCTTGAAGGGGCCTACCTCAGCCGTTATGCCATCGAGAGGCCGCGCGGAGCGCACCGCGAGTTGCACGCTCACGTGCTGGCCGCGCGCCGCCGGCAACTCCGGCCGGATGAGACGATGACTTCCCGCGGCGTCGCCGGGGAAGATCTTGATGAGCGAGTCCACAAACCAGACGCGCGGGCCGGGCTGCTCGCCCGCTCGCACCGGCGCCAAAGCGAAAATGCCGGAGGCCAATAAAAGGAAAATGGCAGAGCGTGTCATGAGCAAAGTCCTCGGGAGAATGAGTTGCGATTCTACACCGGGCCGAGATGTTCTCACCGAGCGGTGGGAAGAGCAAGGAGGAATCCGCAGCTCGGGCCATCGGTTTATCCGGCCATCACGTAGTTCGCTAATTGAAAAACTTTTGATGCTGCAAGAAATTTAGCGCTTTCCTAGAGTATCATTGTGGATAATTCACAAATGCCCATGATTCCCCGCCACTCGTCGCACGATAGCTTATAAGGCGTTTATTTTCATTGACATACTCCGTATTCCCGGTTTTTCTGATTTGGATTTTCTATATTGTTTTCATACACTTAGCAGGATCGGACGGTTTTTGGGGGGTCGCTTTGCTCGCACGCCTCCGGAAGGGGGGCAGTTTGCTCCTGTAGTGGCCGCCACTTTGCGGCGCAACGCCACGTCTATATCAAACTGGACCGCCACCAATCCGCGGGTGAGGCTCGGCAGCGAGATTGCCGGGTTCGAGGCGCAGCCGGGCAGGTGGAGCACCGACCTTCGGGCCCGTCATGAACTGGGGTGCTCTTTCTCCCCTCTCAGTTCGCGCAACAGCCACGCCTTGGCCATTTTCCAATCACGCTTGGCGGTCTCGGGTGAGATTCCCAAGACCTCGGCGGTTTCCTCGACGCTCAATCCGCCGAAGTAACGCAACTCCACCACGTGGGCTTTGCGGGGGTCGAACTTGAGAGAGGTAAGCCTCATTGGCCAAGGCTGCCGATTCCAGACTGTTACCGGCGGCCAAACGGCCCAGGTGCTGCCGGGCGATTCGCCGCAGCTCCGGGTAGACGAACGACATCAAGCGGCCCAGCGCTTCTTCATCGCCGTTCGCCCAGCCGGCGAGCAACCCGCTAATGTCGTGCGGAGATTCGGCGGTCATGGTAATTCGTAGGTCCCTGCCACCTTGCCAAAAGAGGAGAGCGAGCCCCCCTACTTGGATTGCGCAGAGCAAAGCTTTGCGTTTCAGTCGGCCGCAGAGCTTTGCTCTGCGCAATCCACAATTTCGCGCAAAGACGCCAAGGCGCAAAGACCGCAAAGAACAACTGCCTCGTCTTCTTTGCGCCTCCGCGTCTTTGTCCGTCGGCTGACGGATGAGATGTTTTGGTCTTCCCGGAGTCATCCCAAGGGTTTGCCATGTGGTGTGCGATCTGACCGACGCGTCGCCGCTTGCCAGCACGCGCCGCAGGCTCATCGGCCCGGAATCTGGCGGCGCAGATAATCGAGGAAGTTCAGCAGGAAGGTAACGTGCAGCGAACCTTTTTCGGGTCCCCCATCTTCGGGCATGGGGAACACGGCGAAGCGCTTGCCGTCCGGTGCCAGGGCCAGGTTTACGGGGCCAGCATTAAAGATCTGCTTCTTGGACCAAAGGCGCGGCTTGCCGAGCACAAACGAATCGCCGATCGCCGTGTAATCCACCACCATGATGTGGTTGTCCGCCGTCTCGTAGAACAGCTCCCGCCCTTTGCTGGACCAGACTGCGTACTGCCCGCCTCCGGTCGAGATCTGCCACTTGCCCCCCCGCCCGCCGGGGAAGGGCCACACGTGGATCTCGTACGATCCCGATTCGCTGGAACGATACGCGACCCAGCGTCCGTCGGGTGAAAACATCGGCCGCCGACCGGCCACTAACGGCTCCGGCCTGGCCGCCCGGGGGTGGTCGGGATTAGCAAACGGTGGGCGACGAGGCAGGACCGATTCTCACCTGTCGCATTCGTGTTGCACCTCAGTTTCAGATAAGGCGACCATGTGACACAAATGTTTGAGGGCAATCCGCAACGCAACCGGATTCTTTCGAGTTCGGCGATTATGCGACGACTGCCGCCACCAGACAGCATGTGGCGGGAGGGCGCATCGTGAAATCAACCGCGGATGTCTACGGGGGTCGGAAGAAAGTACTTAAATACTGTAACTATTTACAGTATCATATGCCGATGGATCAAAACCAGGAACTTACGGTCAGGCAAGAGCAGGTACTCACGTTCTATAAAGATCATCATCGGCAAACTGGAATTTTTCCTACGCTGCAAGAGGCAGCGGACCATTTTGGCTTCAAGAGTCCCAATGCTGTAAGCGAACATCTTCGTCTGGCTGAAAAAAAAGGGGTTATCCGTCGATTCCCTGGTCGATCACGTGCTATAGAATTTGTTGAGCGTGACGCACGGAGCGATTCAGGTTCGATCCGCGTGCCGTTGTTGGGTAATGTTCCCGCCGGGAACCCTGTTATCGCATATGAGGATGGAGCGGAGTTACTCACTCTGCCGGTGAGTTTTTTTCGTGGAAGTGAGCTATTCGCACTCCGAGTGCGTGGGACGAGCATGCAGGGTGCGGCCATACTCGACGGGGACATTGCGGTTCTTGACAGAGCATGCGAGGTAAAAGAAGGAGCGATCACAGCGGTGCTAAACGAAGATGAAGCAACACTCAAACGGGTGTATCATACGCGCGAAGGCCTTGTCTTGAAGGCTGAGAATCAAGCGTTTCCCGATATTACGATTTCTGTAACCGAAGCTCAGCAACCACGAGTTCTTGGTGTGTTGGTTGGCATATTGAGAAAGGTCTGATCCATGCCTGCAACAGACACGTCCAAGAAGTTAAACCGGCTGAAGGAACATTCCCACGCGCTGGGCTGCCCCGATCTTATTCCTCTGGGCTCAGAGAGCGACCCTTCTCAGTTGGACTACCTCGATCTGTTGCCCAAGCCCGGTGCCCCCCTCCTGCCGGACGCGGTGGCGGAGTTCCAAGGCAGACCGCTTCTGTACTTTGTCGACGACGTCGATGAAGCGGGAAGGTCACACCTGCAACGGGTGCAAATTCACGACCTTCAGACGCTGCTTGCCAATCGCAGCGAACACGCATGCCTGGGCGTGGTGAGGCCGGGTTCACTGGAGGTCTACCCGATCAATATTGACCGGAAAGCTATCGAGCAGGCCAATTTCCGCACGATTGAGATCGCGGAGCCAGGTGCGCAAACATTCTTTCAAAGTCTTGCGACCGGGACCTTCAACCTCGATGGGCGCCCTAGCCAGGCAGACTATGTTTACGAAGCAATTCACGACCTCTTGAAGGCGGCTTCGGAAGATCTCGCTGGAACTGAAAACAGCCCTGGCCCGATGCGTGGGTTGGATGTGCTTTCGACCGCAGGCCGCGCCCTCTTCTTCCGGTTCCTCATAGATCGCCACATAGTACTGGAATCTGAAATTCACGACATTTCCCCACGGTCCACCGGGCTGCGCGGTTGCTTCTCTGACGCGGACAAGGCTGCCGCGGCCTCCGCCTGGCTCGACGAAACATTCAACGGAGATCTCCTCCCCCTCGTCAAGGGCGTAACTGCTGAGACCGGAGCGAGGGAGCGCCTCCGTGCTTATCGGGAGTTCTATCGCGCAACCGGTGCCGCGACGCGGGGACAGTTGTTCAGACACCTCGAAGCCATTCTTCGTGGTTGGAAGTATGTTGGGGACTCAGCGTTTCAGATCCCATTGGCAGTCGATTGGAACGATTTGAATTTCGCCCACATCCCCATTGGCGTTCTGAGCCAAGTTTATGAGACCTTCAGTCGACAATGGGATGAGGAGCAATCTGATGTGACAAGTGTCTACTACACGCCGAGACATATCGCCAAGTTGCTGATAGAGGAAGCCTTCGCCGCTCTGGATAATCCATCAGAGGCTACAATACTTGACCCAGCGTGCGGGGCGGGCGTATTTCTAGTTCTGGCGTTTCGTCAGTTGGTGCGCAAGTACTGGGAAACAAATGGCCGTCGGCCGGACACAAACGCCATTCAAAGAATGCTTTACGGCCAACTGCGCGGCTTTGAGGTCAGTGAATCTGCCCTTCGGTTGTCGGCGCTTGCACTCTATGTTTCTGCCATTGAGGTAAACCGCACTCAACGGCCTCCGAAAGCGCTTAAGTTTCCGCGCCCGCTGCGAAACGAAGTGTTGTTCAATTTCGCTCAGGAGGGAAAGGACAAGAAGCGCGGCTTCGTTTTGGGTAGTCTCGGTCCGAACGTCCCCGCAGCGTTCAATAGTTCTTTTGATATTGTCGTAACGAACCCGCCGTGGACCCGGTTACGCTCCAACGCCGAAAATGCTAAAGAGAAAGCTGAGGACAAGAAACTAATCGCTGAAATGAACCGGGCATTCACGGACATTACTCGTCATGCCCTCGCCGCGCGGGGGCTCGAGGGGTCTGCCCAACGCTACGCTAATCCAGATAACAATCCTGATCTGCCCTTTCTGTGGCGGGCTACGGAATGGGCGAAGCGTAACGGCATCATCGCAATGGCTTTGCCTGGTCGTGTCATTCTTAGGCAGACCGGAAATGGAAAAGCCGCACGCGATGCTATAATGCGCGGATTGACGGTGACGGGAATCCTGAACGGCTCGGACCTAGAGAAAACGCCCGTATGGCCGAACATGGATTTGCCGTTCCTTTTGCTGTTCGCCCGTAACTCACTGCCGGAACCGGGCCATCACTTCCATTTCGTAACGCCAATTCGTGAAAACCGCCTTAGCAGTCGCGGACAGTTTCGCTTGGATTATAAAGCGGCAGAATCAGTCGCTGGACTGGCGGTCATTAAGAAGCCCTGGCTGCTGAAGGCACTTGCCATGGGTACTGTACTGGATGTGGAGATAATTGACAGACTTCCTCAAGCCTCGCTTCGCGAACTTTGGGAAAACCGTGGCTTGTATTCCGGGGAAGGTTACAACGTGTCTCCCGGGTTGGAGCAACGACCTGCCAATCATTTATTCGACCTACCAGACTTCGAGCTTCCGGAGAGTGGGTTTACTATTCGGCTGAGTGCACTGCCCACTTGGCAAGAACGACACCGACGCCGAACTGCGCACTTCCCGCGCAGCCGACGTTTGTATGCACCCCCGCTGGTGATTATTCCGAAAGCGCCACAAGAATCCAGGGAAAGTCCCAAAGCATTCCTTTTTAAGACACGTGCGATCGCCTTCTCCAAGATCAATTACGGCTTTTCAGCGGCTACGTCCTCGGAGGGGGAACTACTCGCATCCGCTCTTTACCTGATCGTGCACAGCAGCCTGTACCAATACGTTTGCCTGATGAAAAGCCCAGTCATCGGCGCCGGTTATCGTATGGTCCTTAAGGAAGATTTGGACGCCTTTCCATTTCCAGACCCGGCACAGATGAACGCCCTCCAGAGGGGTCGCCTGATCGAACTTGCCGAAGCGTTGGAGAAGCGAGCCACAAAGCCGTGGAAGGACATCGACGATTTTATCTTTAGTCTCTATGGTCTTGATGAAGATGATGCGGCCGTCGTTCGAGATACAGTCACCTTCTGCGGTCCTTATCGTTCAGTGCGTGAACTAGCGGAACAGCCAGCGGAGCCGGGAGATCTGAAAGTATTCCGCGCTTACCTGGAAGAAATGCTTCAACCACTTTTTCAGGTAGCGGAACAAAGATGCGTTGTCACTGTGCTTCCTATCGTCCTTGGGACCGGTGAGTTGATTCCGTCATGGCGGTTCGTGTCGATAACGTTTGCCGGTGATGATCTTCCCGACATTTCCAAGTCTCTTAGGAACCTGATGGGCGAGGCTAACAACGCAGGCGCCAGTCGAATTGTGCTCCACGTGCCCGGCGGGGGGCTGGTCGTTGGGATTTTGAACCAGCGCCGATTTTGGACACGCAGCCGCGCGCGGCTATGCAGTCTGCACATTGAGCAGGATCACATGGACGCCTTCCCCATGCCAAAGTCATGAATGTCCCAGGATTCTTTACCGCCCTCCCAAAGCATCGGCTACCCCACCCGCCGGTCCCGTTGCGCGTTATTCTGACCCTGCACCTGGCTTTGATAAAGGCGTTTGAGCTGCTCCGCAAAAATCCCCCTTCTAAATTCGTCCTCTCTACTGCCGATGAAGATGGCATTACGCGGCAGCTTTATACGATTCTCGAGGATAGGCTCCTCAAAACTAAGGAGGTAGAAGGGTTTGATAGACGACGAATCAGGAATGTTGAGCGGGCACCGGAAGTGACCAACTACGATGGCACACATCCTGCCAAGAAACCTGACCTGGTGCTGTCCCTCAAGCGTGAACATCTCGCCGTGCAATCGTCTCAGGATGCAATTTTCGCCGAGTGTAAACCGGTCGACGGGGATCATGCAGTGGGTGAATGCTACTGCGGCCTCGGCATTTCGCGGTTCGTCCGGGGCGAATACGCATGGGCGATGCAAGAAGGAATGATGGTCGCATATGCGCGGGGTGGGCGCTCTATACCTAACGATCTTGCTCCCGTACTGGCGGGGAGTCGCCATAAGGATCTCGGCTCTCCGAGTGTTCCTGCGGTCGTCAGTCGCTCTGGTGTATCTAGCAATGCGGAAGCACTCCACTCGACTCTGCATCACCGCTCCTTTGCGTGGCCCTCCGGCCAGGGCCATGCCTGCCCGATCCGTGTATTCCACTCGTGGCACAATTGCTCATAAGATTTGGCTGGCAGAGCGCGTAAGTCTTAATACCAACGACGCCTTCCGCGGATTCTTTCCAGATCACGACACAATCGGGAACAAGCCACTTTGACGGTATACGGCCAACCCGCGGTTGTGCGGGGCAGGCAACCGGTGGTCGAGGCGGCGGAAGTGACCCCTCATCCGGCTCCGTCGGCTGACGGACTGATGAGTACGCCTGTCGCGGTCCACCTTTTCCCCTCGGCGAAGGTTGGAAAGATCGCGGGGCGCGCCCGCGCCTCCGAAGAACCATTTCCATCTCCGCGGGGATTACGCGCAGCCCCTCAGGCAATGGGGCGGTTCTCACTTAGGTTCATCCTTCCGAATTCGAGTGTAGACCCCCCGTTTTTGAGATTTTACGAACCATAAAAGAAAATACGGACAACCATTTACCTGCAGGCAAGCGAGTCGCCAGGCGGCCGTTGACGGTTACGGCCACCTGGTGGCCGCATTTCTCCAGCAACTGACGTATAATCTCAGCCCCCGAGGTTTGGGCAGGGAGTTTTCACCGGGGAGACCGTGGTGAGGGTTTTATGCAACTAAGAAGGGACCTGATTACGCAGGGCTGGATCATACAGCAGACGGCCGAGGATAGTTGGGCCCAAGACGGAATCTGTCCTCTCTGTCCCGGCCATGAAGCGCTGTGCCCGCCGAACCTTTACGTGTATCCGTTGGCCCCAGCGAGCTGGCAAGTTCGCGTCATTCCGCACCGGAACCCCATGTACCAAATTGAAGGAGACCCGGCGCGACAGGCGGAGGGTCTCTACGACAAGATGCGCAATTTGGGTGCTCACGAGGTGGTGATCGAACATCCCGATCACGCGATGCAATTTGCGGATCTGAGCGACGATCAGGTAACCCAGGCCCTACGCGCCTACGTGGCGAGAATCACGGATTTGAAGAAGGACCTCCGATTCCGCTATGTAACGCTCTACCGCAATGTCGGTCCCGGGGCCCAACCAGAGCTCGACCACCCGCATTCTGAGATAACAGCGACCCCTTTTCTTCCGCGGCGCGCCGTCTACGAGTTGCGAGCTGCCCTCGCGCATTACGAAAACAAAGAACGCTGTCTTTTTTGCGACATTGTAAAACAAGAGGTGGACCTCCAGGTGAGAACCGTGGAGTGGAATGAACTTTTCATGGCCTTCTGTCCGTTTGCCTCGCGTGTACCCTATGAAACCTGGGTCTTGCCGATCTATCACCACGCCTCATTCGAGGAGGATGTGACCTCACAGGAAAAAGAGTTACAGCTTGCGCGTTTGTTGAAATCCACCTTATGCCGTTTATCCACTGTGGCCACGGCATCTCACCTGTTCCTTCATACTTCGCCCAACGTCAAGGCTAAGCCTTACCGGGCAGGCACCTGGCGAACCCTCGCCGAGGACTACCACTGGCATATTGAAATCCTGCCGATCATTCCAGGGAAGTCCCGCTCCTACTCCTTTAAAGAGGTAAATTTTAATTCGCTACCCTCACCTGAGGTCGCGGCAAAGGAACTGCGTGAGGCGGGAACCGGCGGAAAATAGATGGAAATTTCCCGAGAGGAAGCCCTCAGGTCCTTAAGGCGGTGGCAGCAAAGCGGCACTACGGTGGGATTGATCTTTGCCGCCCGAGGCGGCACAGCCCACTCAGCAATGCTGGCGCAGATCTCCGAGGTGTCGTCACGCGTAGTATTTAAGGCTGAGTCGAGCATTCTGGGGTTCGCACTTATCAAAGCCCGCTTTGAGCTTCGACCGATAACTGTCTTGCGAACCCCTCAAAGAGAGGGTCTTGCCCAGATCAACGGAATGCACATATGGTTGGAGTCGGGCCACTGGCTGTTCATCTGTGATGCCCACGGGCTGGGAGAAAAGTGGCTGGAATCGGCCACTAGAATGTTGGACCAGAGGTGTCCCGGCGGGCCGGTTGATTCATCAAATGATTCCCGAGCGGCATACCACCCAGTGAGGCTTTGATTGCCATTAAGAATCGTTGCAGTTAGCGAAGGTATTCGACTCCGTAAAACCGGCCGGAAGTGCCTTCGGCCGTCCACACGATTCTTGACTTCGTTTCCACCGGAGCCTGACCCTGCGCATACGGCAGGGTGATATAAAGCTCCTCGCCGGGCGAGAAGCGCTGGGTGCTGACAAAGCAGAGGCCCGCCTTGGAAACATCGCGCGTCTGGGCAATATCCACCACACCCCAAGGGTTGCGCACGCGCAGTTGCATGGTGAGCCTCAAGCGGCGCGTCCGGCGGACCCCGTTCTCACCCTTGGAAGCAGGTTTCAAGGAGCGGCTCAGAATCTCCGGGGTCACCACCTGGTCGCTGGGCTTCCAACGGGTGGTTTCGTTGCAGCGGTCGCAATGGCGCGAGATGAGGCCGGTGGCCAGCAGGATCTCGTACTCCATGTTCGAAAGGGTGCTCTGCGCGGCCGTCTTGCAAGCTGCGCATTCAACCAGCAGCTTGGGTTGGGCGCTATCATCGTTGGGAGCGAACTCCACGCCCCAGATGCCGGTGTCCGTGTCGACCGCTTCCACACCCCATTCGCGACGGCTTCCAAAAACCTGTTGGAAGGCGCCGACCACGCGGAACTCTTCCTCCACGCCATTCTCGAGGTTCTTGAGCAGCAGAATATCGTCGGGCAACAAGGAGTGGATCAGGCTGATGCGCGCCCCCTGTTGATTGAAGCTCACGGTCACGGTCTCTTCCGCGAAAGAGACTCCCGACGCATCGTTCCCGATCACCTGAATCCGAACAGGTGCCAGGATACGTTCAGTGCGGCGTCGCCCCAGGATGTTCATGAAATCACGATTTGAAAAAGGCGATTGTTGATAGAATTACAACCGTCCATCACGCTCCGGCGGATTTGGTGAGTGTTACCCAGCACGTGGAGGCGCCCCCGAACCGTCCTCCAAACCAGCCGCTGCGGGCCTAGCACCGAAAATAACCTAACCCCTTGGCACTGTCAATCGAAGTAAGCAGTCGCGCTTACACTCCTGCCGGGGGACCAGGACGCTTCTTCCCTTTCCCTTCGCGCTTACCAGGCTCAGGTTCTCCTGCCGCCGCCGGGACCGGTTGACTCAGCAAATCCAAAGCCGCGGCCTCGGTGTCAGCGATCACAAAGAATTGCGTCAGGTTCACGTCGTCCAGAATCTTGCGGACGTGGCGGTTCAAACCGGCTAGGACAATCCGCGCGCCAGCGTTCTGCACGGTCCCACGGGCTCCCGCCAGGAACCCCAGACCCGTCGAATCGATGTAAGGCACGTCGGCGAAATGGATGATCAGCTTGCGGGTTCCGGCATCCATCAAGTCCTTGACCTTCTGCCGCAGGTAGGGTCCGTCACTGCCCGCCAGGAATCTCCCGCTCAGGCTCAAGATGGCCACATCATCCTTGAAACGCACCGCAATTCTCACAGTTTCACCTCGTCGTTGCTACCCGCCCGAATCCCCCACCCTTGCGCCCTGCGCGGAATTTGACGCGCTCGATGATGGTTGGAGATTTCCCGCCAAAACCCAATGTGGCATCCACTTCGAATGCTACGAGAGGGGCGAAGTCCTGTCAAGAGCGACACCGGGGAAACTCCGCTCGACCTCACGGGGGGAAAAAATCAACGCCTTCCTCCCCGAACCAGGAGAAGCGCGCGGTCTTCCCCCCTAACCGCCAACGCTCGGGAGTGGTGGTTTCCATCCAATCAAGGGGCTCCGCTTCGGGCTGGATTCGAGCGGCGGCGGCGAGGGCGGTCTTGAGCAAGCCCTTTTCTTCCAAGGTCACCTCCGCAGGGTCGGCAGAAATAAACAGCACGGCGCCACTGCGCGCGACTACGTCGAGCCATTGACGCGCCAAGGCGAGCGGGACGGATTTTGATACCGGCGCGCAATCCGGATCCACCAGGAAAAACGCTCGATGTTGCGGCAAGCGGAATCCTAGTGTATTCACTCCCATCTTGCGCGTCCGGCTCCAGTCGCGGCTGCTCGTGTCGTCACCTGTCCGCTGCAATTCAAATATCCCTGCGCCCAGGTGCCCCACGGTGTTGCATCCCAGCAGAACGGCATCGCCCACCGCCTGGCGAAGAGCGCGATAGAATTGCAGCACAATTTCCGCCGAAGTCTTGCTGCGATCAGCAAAGTGCCAGCCTTCAGAAGTCAACTCCTCCCCCATTTTCATGCCCCAGCGGCCCAGGATGTCAAAAGTGGAGAAGTCGTGCTTTACCAGCTCGTATCCCCACCCCGTTACCCTTCGCAGCCCCTCCTGGATATAATCCAGGACCTCGGGCATGCTGGGATCAATGACAAAGGGTGAATCCGCAGCTTGCGGTTTTCTGTCCCCGGCAAGTTTCCATCCGTTCGCTCGCGGGTCAACGGTGACAAGCGGCCGCACCCAAATTCCCGGCCGCACGCCGCGATTCTTCATTTCGGCGGGCAAGCTCTGCACTTCCGGAAATCGCAAATTGTCTTCCGTCCAGGGGCCCGCCCCACCCCGTGCTTTCCCCCATCCCTCATCAATGACCATGTAAGGCGCATTGACGGCGAGCGGTGACAACTCGGCCAACTGCTCGACGTCTCGCAGCACATTCTCCGGGGACATGTTCTGGCCATAAAGGTAATACCAGTTATTGGAGCCATAAACGGGCTTAACCGGCAAACGCGCATGCTCAGAGAGAGCACGGCATAGCGCGCAGGCGGCACGGAAGGGGGAAACGTCCGGATGCCCGCGCAGCGCCACCACCTCGGCCGCCGCCAGCCGCCGGTCGCCCAACTGCACGCCGCTGCCCCCGTTGCGAACATCCAGCCATAAGGAAATTCCTTCCGCATCCGCCTGCCAAAAGCAGAAGGCGCCCGCCGCAGTCTTCACGCCGTAGCTGTGGGTCCCCTGCCCTGTCGCCACCAGGAAATACCAAGGCATGACGCGGTCTGGGGCAAAACCCCGCCATTCCAAGTCGCCGTAAGAACGCTCCCAATGATCACCGAGAAATCGCGAGCCTTCCGGCAGGCGGCCCAGCCAGCGCAGGTGCAAGCGCTCGAGCGGGCTGCGCGGCGATGCCACCGAAAGCGCCAGGCTTTTTCCCTTTTCAAGCTCCTTCACTTCGGTGGCGACTTCCACATCCCCGGCCTGCCAGCGGTCAGCGGATCTCGACAACCTGATGCGGCCGGACCCTTCCACCTGGGCCGCCGCAAAATCGGGCGGCCGGATGATGTCCACGAAAGTCTCTTTAGTTTCGGCCGCGGAACCCTTTGGCGCGTGGGCCGCCGCCACTGCCGCCATACCGGTTCCAAGAAACGCCCTGCGGGATTTATTCATGGCATCAGATGTGCGCTTCCATGCGATTGACCACCGTCTTCAGGGCTTTGATACGCGCCCACCATTTCCAGTTTCCTTCAATGATGGTCCAGGGAGCGAATTCCGTGTCCGTCTTCTCGAACATCTCTTCCAGGGATCTTTCTCCCGCTTCTTGAAACGGTCGAGCTGCTCCTTCTTGGAAATGTGAATCCAGAATTTGACCAACACCAAACCGTCGTCCGTCAGCGTTTTCTCAAATTCGTTGATCTCGCGGTAGGCGCGCAGCCATTCTTCTTTCTTGGCAAATTTCTCCACCCGCTCCACCAGCACCCGCCCGTACCAGGTGCGGTCAAAGATGCCAATGCGGCCGCGCGGCGGCAACCGCAACCAGAAACGCCGCAACCAATGGTGGGCTTTCTCCCCCGGGCTCGGCGCGCCGATCGGATGCACCTCGTATCCGCGGGGGTCAAGGGATTCCGTGATGCGCTTGATGTTTCCTCCCTTGCCCGCTGCGTCGCAGCCTTCGTAAGCAACGGCGACGGCAATTCCCTTCTCGATAATCTTGCGCTGCAACTTCAACAGCTTGAATTGATACTCCTCCAACAGCTCTTCGTACTCTTCCTTCGATTCCAGCTTCTTTTCGAGATCGAGTTTATCGAGGTACCCCATGGATCTACCTCCTGAAGGTCAAAGCTTATCATTACAGCAAAAGTGAAGGAGCGCGCCCCGAACGGGCAAACGGACGATTACACGCTGATACTGACTTCTGGTGCGAATGCACTACACCCTCGGGCGCGGATTCTACCAGAACCCCCCGCCGAGTCGCAAAGGGTTTTACCACGCGTAATTCCGTCCATAAACCAAAGCGCCGGTCCCGCATCGCGAAACCGGCGCTGATCGAAAACGGCTCGACAATTCTACTCTATAGCCTTCCCTGCCCTAGTGCTTTCCGCGGGAAGGGTTATGGTCAGAATGCTCCGAGCGGTCTGCTTGCTCGCCATGCTCGGGGTGCTCCGCCGGAGCTCCGGTTTTGGCGCGCTGGTCGCGCAGAACGGCTTTGCGGCTCAGGCGCACCTTGTTGCCCTCAACGGAAATGACCTTTACCAATAGCTGATCGCCCATCTTCAGCTCGTCACGGATATCGCGGATGCGATGCTCCGCCACTTCGCTGATGTGAAGCAGACCGTCGGTGCCGGGGAAAATCTCCACAAAAGCCCCGAAATCCGCCAGCCGCACCACTTTGCCGAGATAGGTTTTCCCAATCTCGGCCTCCGCCAGCAAGTCGCGGATCATCTTCAAGGCCTTGGAGGCCGAGGGCTCGTCGATCGCGGCCACGTTCACACTGCCGTCATCTTCGACGTCAATCTTCACGCCCGTCTGCTCGATGATGCCGCGAATGACCTTGCCTCCCGGCCCGATGAGTTCACCGATCCTGGAGGGATTGATTTTCATTGCGTAGATGTGCGGCGCATAAGCCGAGATGTTCGTGCGCGGCGCGGCGAGTGTCTCCAGCATTTTCCCGAGCACGTGCAAGCGCGCCGCCTGAGCCTGGGTCAAAGCTTCCGCCATAATCGCCGGCGTAATGCCCGTGATCTTGATATCCATTTGGAGTGCGGTGATTCCGTCCTTGGTCCCGGCAACTTTAAAATCCATGTCGCCGTAATGGTCCTCGGGCCCCGCGATGTCGGTAAGGATGGCGTACTTATCCCCTTCCTTCACCAGGCCCATGGCAATCCCCGCCACCGGCGCCTTCACCGGAACCCCGGCGTCCATCAAGGCCAGCGTTCCGCCACATACCGTGGCCATGGAAGACGAACCATTCGATTCCAGGATGTCTGAAACCACGCGCACCGTGTAGGGGAAGTCTTTCTCTTCCGGAAGCATGCTGAGCAGCGCGCGCTCAGCCAAAGCTCCATGGCCGATCTCGCGCCGGCCGGGGCCCCGCAGGAACCCGACCTCACCCACGCTGAAGGGAGGAAAGTTGTAGTGGAGCATGAAGCGCTTGAAAGCCTCGCCCTCCAGCACATCGAGACGCTGCTGGTCCTCGCCGGTCCCCAGCGTGGCGGTAACCAACGCCTGCGTTTCACCGCGCGTGAACAGCGCGGAGCCGTGCGTGCGCGGCAGCATCCCCACTTCGCAACCGATGGCCCGCACTTGATCGAAGGCGCGCTTGTCAGGCCGCTGGCGCTTCTGCAGCACGTCGTCACGGAACAATCTCTCCTCCACCTCGTCAACAAAGTGAGCCACCAGCTTGCGCTTGGCCTCATCGTCCTCAGGATAGCTCGCCACCAGGGCTTTTCGCAGCTCGGAAATCTTGCGGTGGCTTTCCAGCTTGATGTACTTGGAAGTATCCATGGCCTCGTGGAGAGCTTCCTCGATTTTTCCGCGAACCTCCGCGTACAGCGCTTCATCGCGCGCCGGGGCACTGAACTCACGCTTCTTCAAGCCCAGCTTCTGGAAGAGCTCCTTCTGCGCGGCCGTAATCTTGCGGATTTCGCCGTGCGCGTACTGGATCGCCTCAATGATCGTCGCTTCGGAAACTTCCTTCGCCCCCGCCTCCACCATCACGATGGCGTCTTCCGTGCCCGCCACCACCAGGTTCAGTGCACTGCTCTTGATCTCGCTATAGGTGGGGTTCGTGGTCAAGCGCCCGTCCACCAGTCCCACGCGCACAGCGCCTACGGGCGCAAGAAACGGGATGTCCGAAAGGTAGAGCGCCGCCGTCCCGGCCACCAATCCGATAACGTCAGGGTTGTTTTCCGTATCGGCGGAAAGCACCATGGCAATAACTTGCGTTTCATCCCGGAAGCCCTCGGCGAAGAGAGGCCGTACGGGCCGGTCAATCAGGCGGCTGGTGAGAATCTCTTTTTCCGTCGGCCGTCCTTCGCGCTTGAAGAAGCCGCCGGGAATTCTTCCCGCGGCATAGGTATATTCGCGATAGTCCACCGTAAGGGGAAAGAAATCTATCCCTTCCCTCGGATTGGTTGAACACGCGGTGGCCAGGACCACGGTGTCGCCGTAGCGCACGTAAGCGGAGCCATTGGCTTGCTTCGCCACTCTGCCCCATTCAATTGAAAGGGTATTTGAACCCAGGGTAATACTAACTTGTTCCATTTAAATCCTCCAAACAATCCACGCCGAGCACCACAGGGGGCCACATAGCGCGTCATGGCATGCTCTTTGACCGGCCGAGGCGATAGACCACGCCCCGCCATCCGGCATGCAAGTTATTCAGGGAGCTGCGAATCGAGGTGGATGTTGAACGGATGGGAGCCCCCAGCCCGGTGTGAAGGCCCCCAAAAAGCGAAAGCGATCCCCACCGGAAAACCGGGGGATCGCTTGGACGATAAACCTTGTCGTGTCAGGAATCTTGAAACTTTCTTGTTATGCACCGGACTACTTGCGGATGCCCAACTTTTCGATGACCTGCTTATATGCCTCGGGGTCACGCCGTCTTAAATACTCCAACAGACGCTTGCGCGTGCCCACCATGTTCAACAGCCCTCGCCGCGAAGCATGGTCCTTGCGATGGGCGCGGAAGTGCTCGTTTAGGTAGCTGATCCGCTCGCTAAGCAGCGCAATTTGAACTTCGGGTGAGCCCGTATCCTTGGGATGGACTCGAAATCTCTCTATCGTGCTGGCTTTGGACTCACGGGCCAACGGCATCCGCCTCTCTCCTCGTTTCTCATCTCTTCTTATGTACACAAAAAGGTTAGCATGAACCATCCGTTTTGGCAAAAAAAATCCACGGCCAAAGGCGTGAGGTTCCCGGGAGAGCCTCCCAACGCCTTGTTGCTCCCCCTATTCTCATGGCCGACCGCCAAGCCGTGACCGATTCTCCCGACGCAAGCAGGCGCAATAGTCCTCGATTAAAAGAACCTGCGCAGGAGAACGTCCTACCCCTTAGGTGTTCGTCTATGCCATCGCAATCATCGAAATTAATGCTAAAATGAAAGCCTGCTTGGGTGCATCACTAAAATCTAAGGCAGGTGCATGGGCGTACCGCACGTAAGGCGATATCCGCGGCTCAGGGTCCGAATGGCGGTGGAATACACTGCGGGAGAAGCGTCTTTCCGCTGCGTCGCCAACAGCCTGGGGGGAGGAGGGCTTTTTCTCACCCATATTACCGGACTCGAACTCGGGAGGGAAATCTGGGTACGCTTTCGTCCTGCCAAGCACCTGCCCGTCATTCAAGCCAAGGCCAGCGTCCGGCATCTCATTGAGGGGCAAGGCGCGGGTATCGAATTTACGGAAATCAGTGACGACGCCCGTCAAAGGCTCCTCCGCCTGATCCATCAGAAGACTGGGGACCGGAGACTCCAGCGGCGCGCGCCACTGGCCACCCAGGTTGAATGCGAGCAATGCATGACATTGGCCTTCTCGCGCGACATCAGCCCGGGCGGCATGTTCATTGAAACCAATATCCCGCTCCCTGTGGGCTCCCTCCTCACCGTGCGTTTTAACCTCAATAATAAGGATAGAGTTGTTACCGCCACCGCTCATGTAGCTTATCACGTCGAGAAGATGGGCATGGGAATCCTCTTCAGTGAGATCGGACCTGAGGACCGCGACGCCATTCGACAGTATGTGGAAAACGTTCAGGTCCCTCCCAAGAGCGGATCGGCAAGAAGCATATCGACTGAGTGAGCTTGTCCCTTGGACAGGATTAAAGCCGACTGCGCAGGCGGCATGAGCTTCGGTTCCCGCTGGGGTGTGCCCTAATCTCCCCCGCCGAGGGCCCCTGCGGAAGGCATGAGAAGAATCTCTTCCACCGTCGCCCGCCGAGGCTGCACCAGCGCGCTCAGCACGGCGGCCGCCACATCCTCCGGCTGCAACAAGTCCTCGCCCCGCACGGGGAAATCCAGTTCATCTTTCATGCGGGTCTCCGTCATCCCGGGAAACACTGCCGTCACTCGGATGCCCTCCGCGCGGAGCTCGCGGCGCAGCACGCCCGTCAATCCCCATGCGCCAAATTTTGCGGCGGTATACGCCGAACAATTCGGAAAGGCCACGCGGCTGGAAATGGAAAGGATATTTACCACGTCACCCTGGCTGCGCTTGAGGAGCGGCAACGCCGCCCGGGTGGTCAGGAAAATGGAAGTGAGGTTCGTCTCGAGATTACGCCTCCAATCTTCCAGAGTGGTTTTGGCGAAGGGTTTGTAAGTGAAGACCCCGGCATTGTTGATCAAAACATCCAGCCGGCGGATTTGCTTTTGCACCGCGGCGATCAGCCGCTTCACAGCGAGGGGTTGGGTGACATCCGCGGGCACACTCATCACCGTGCCGGGAAGCTGCGCCGCAGCGCGCGCCAGCGGCCCGCGATTTCGCCCCACCAGAATGAGCTTGGCACCCTCGCGGTCCAACGCTCGCGCGATCGCCAAACCAATCCCCCGGCTCGCGCCCGTTATCAGAACGGCCTTGCCTTCAAGCTTTCCCATAGGTCGGCGTATTCCGGGCCAGGAGTTCGCCCTCAGTTGTATTCCCTGCTTCAGATGCCTGCGTCCTTCTCAGGCCCGCTCTTTTACCAGCCGCAGGAATTCCGAGCGCGTCCCTTCGCAGTCGCGGAAGACCCCGAGCATATGGGAGGTTACAGCGACGGAGTTTTGCTTTTCGACGCCCCGCATGATCATGCAGAGGTGGCGCGCCTCGACGATGACGCCGACTCCTTGCGGTTTGGTCTTTTCCATTATGGTCTCGGCGATCTGCACCGTCAGGCGCTCCTGCACTTGCAGCCGCCGCGCGAAGACATCAACGATGCGGGGAATCTTGCTAAGTCCGATCACCTTGCCGTTGGGAACATAAGCCACGTGGCAACGCCCAAAAAACGGGAGCAAGTGATGTTCACACATGCTGAAAATCTCGATGTCTTTCACAATCACCATCTCATCATATGCCACCGAATAGAGCGCGCCATTCAGCACTTTGTCGATGTCCTGCCGGTAGCCGCTGGTCAGGAAGCGCAGGGATTTCGCCACGCGCGCCGGAGTCTTCATGATCCCCTCGCGATCCGGATCCTCTCCAACTTCCGCAATCAGTTTACGGACCGCCCCGGCGATCGGATCGGCAGGAGCAGCGGTTCCAAGCTCCTCAAGATTTTCCAGCTCATGTGCTTTCATAACCGTTCTCAACCCTTCCCTTTCTCGCGGCCGGCGTGCTCGAGGACGCATTCAAATGAATTCAAGCTCGTTTCTTCCAGGCCCACACGGTCGAGTTGGAGGCCGCGCTCTGCACCCGCCTCCTCCAAAGGAGTGCGCAGGAGTTTCGAGATCTCCAGGCAGAGGTTCTCAGTCGTGGGAACTTGCGTGCGAAAATTCTCCACGTCCAGGTTCAGATTCTTGTGGTCGAACTTCTCGAGCACATGCTCGGCAACAATTCCATCCAGCGCCACCATGTCAAATACCATGCCCGTAGCCGGATCGATGGGGCCCGCCACCGTCACTTCCAATAGATAGTTGTGCCCGTGCCCGTTGGGATTGTTGCATTTCCCATAGACCCGGCGATTCTCTTCTCCGCTCAAAGCATCGTTGTGCAGCCGATGCCCGGCTGAGAATCGGTAGCGGCGCGTCAGGTAAACCATCATTCTCCGTAGTAATCCACGAACAAGTCCGGGGTCTCGTACACCCTGATTCGATGCAGCTTGCCATGCGCGAGTTTCGGCGCCAGCAAATTCCAGATCTCCACCGCGATGTTTTCCGTGGTGGGATTCTTCTCCGCGAAGGCCGGGACCTCCTTATTGAGGAATTTGTGGTCCATCAACTGGATAACCTCTTGCTCCAGGAGGACCTTTAATTCCTTGAGGTCCAACACCATGCCCGTGGCGGGATTAATCACGCCACTGACCGTCACCTCCACGTTATAGTTGTGGCCATGCCCCAGGGGATTATTGCACTTGCCGAAGATCCGCCGGTTCTCTTCGGGGGTGAGTTTCGGATTGTGATAATAATGCGAGGCGGAAAACTCCGCTCGCCGCGTTACGTAGATCATCCCTTTCCTTTCGTGGCGTAATGACGCCCTTTCCATTCGATGCTTCCCGTGGCGCGGTGGGCGCGCACCGAACTCAGCACCAAGGCCCCCAATAGGGCGGCGCCGATCGGCTGGTAACTCGCCAGGGCCGGATCAAACCCCAAACGCGCCAGCCTCCGGGCGTAATTCCATTCGCGCCCCAACGCCAGAAAGCACAATGCCGCGGCCATTATCGTGACCACGCTACTGGCGTGTGCAAAAGCCACCCACAAACACGCCGCCACAAATGCCAATACTGGGAACACATCCAAAAGCCAGAGTGACGCAACCGCCGCCAGCATCTTGGAAAGGTTCCCCCCGTAAAGGAGGTACAGGTTCTTGGTCCAGCCCTGCCACATCTCACGAAAGCTGTGGTACATGCGCGTCCGCACCCACTGAGCGCCCGGGAGGAACAGCAGCCTCCCTCCCAACGCCTTGATTCGCCGCGCGAGCTCCACATCCTCCAGAATTTCCGATTTCACCGCCTCGTGTCCGCCACTGCGCTCATAAATCTCCCTCCGCACCAGCAGGTACTGACCGTTTGCCGCAGCCGCCGGCGAGTTGGGATCGGAAACTTCCTCAAAGCGGTAAAGCGACGCTAGTTTCACGTACACGAAGGGGATGACGGATTTCTCCCACCACGTCGGGATTTTCTGTCCTGGCGAGAGAGAAAGCAGATCGGCACGCTCATTCTCCGCCCGTTGCACGAGTTCAGCCAAGCTTCCCGCAAGGTGCTCGGTGTCGGCGTCAGTGAAAAGCAGCCAATCCCCTGTGGCCGCGCGCGCTCCCGTGGCCGCCGCGTGGGTCTTCCCCAGCCAACCTTCCGGCAACGACTCCACCCGCAAAGTGCGAAGGAGGGGGATTTCATTCTTGAGCGCGGCCAGAATCCCCCCTGTCCGATCGGCCGACTGGTCATCCACCACCAGGATTTCACGAATGCCCTGTTGCTGCGCAAGTGACCTCACCACTTGCGCGATGTTAATCTCTTCGTTGCGTGCCGGGATGATGACCGAAACCCGTTCCTGATGGCTCGTACTCATCCGCCGGACCCCCGTTGGCCACACACTCGCCGGGGCCCCTCTTTATCTCGCATGACGACGTGCAAACATTTATTATAATAGACGGTTCTGACATGAGCAAAACCGCCGCCGTGAAAGCCGCCGTCCTGGCCGTGATTTTGGGGGGAACCGCTTACTTCGCTCTGCGCCAACGCCAGGCGCGCCCCTTGGCCATCGGCGACAGCGCGCTGGATTTTTCCGTCCCCGCTTTTCCTTCCGGCTCGTTGCATTTGGATAGCTACCATGGGAAGATCGTTGTGCTGAACTTCTGGGCAACGTGGTGCCCGCCTTGCGTGGAGGAAACGCCCAGTCTGGAACAGTTCGCAGAGAAAATGCGGGACCGTGGAGTGATTGTAGTCAGCGTAAGCGTCGACGAGGATCAAAAAGCCCTCCAGGATTTCATCCAGAAGAATCACATCTCCTATCCCGTTGGGCGCGATCCGGACCGCGCGCTCGCGGCCCGCTATGGCACGTATCAATTTCCCGAAACATACATACTGGACCGGCGCGGACTGGTCGCGGAGAAAGTGGCGAACGCCATCGACTGGGATGACCCCCGCATCCAGAATTTTGTCCTGGATCTCGCCCGCGGGTCCAACCGCTAGCGTCACGACTCCCGTCGATCCCCTGGCTAGGCACTCATCCCGGGAACCGATTCCGACTTTAAGGCGTCCATCACGATTCGCCAGAGGCTGATGACTTCCACTAGCACTTCTTCCTCCGGCACATTGACCTTTGCCTGCCGGTTAAACAGTTTCGCTTGATAGATAATCCCCGTCAGCGTTGCCGCCACCGCAGGGTCGGCCCTGTCCGCCGCGTTTGGTAACTCGATTTTCTTCGCCATCACCCCGCCTCCTTTATGCTTTGGCATCGCCGCGATTCTAACACAGAGACAGCGCAGTTCAGTAAGCATCACTTGTCGCTTCGCGCCAAGCTGGCATATCATCGATTTGAGGTATGGTCACGTGATTGACCCTGTATGCGGCATGGAGGTAACCCCCGAGGACGCAGCGGGTTCCTATCAGTACCAGGGCCAGCAATTCTATTTTTGTAATGAATCCTGCCTGAAACAATTCCAGGCTAACCCCGAGGTTTTTCTCGCCCCGCCCTCCCACCGTATCACGACGCAGGCAGCGGATCCCGGCGCCATTTACACTTGCCCGATGGACCCAGAGGTCCGTCAGCGCGGCCCCGGTGCCTGTCCCAAGTGCGGCATGGCGCTCGAACCCCTCACCGTCTCGCGGGAAGAGGAAACCAACCCGGAACTCCGCCTCATGACTCGGCGATTTTGGATCAGCCTGGCGTTGACCGCGCCGCTCATCGTCATTGCCATGTCAGGTATGCTGGGAGGGCAATCCCTCGGGCGCGCCATAGCCCCGAGGCTGCTTGCCTGGATCGAGTTGGTTTTTGCAACTCCTGTGGTCCTCTGGGGAGGCTGGCCTTTTTTCCAGCGCGGTTGGGCTTCTCTCGTCAACCGCAGCCTCAACATGTTCACGCTCATTGCCATGGGTACGGGCACCGCCTACCTCTACAGCGTCCTCGCCACGGTCTTCCCGCAAATTTTCCCGCTATCTTTCCGCCTCTCCTCCGGCGAAGTCCCCGTGTATTTCGAGTCCGCGGCCACAATTACGACGTTGGTACTTTTGGGACAAGTGCTCGAGTTACGCGCGCGCGGGCGCACCAGCAGCGCGCTGAAAGCCTTGCTGGGACTCGCACCCAAAACCGCCCGCCGCCTGCGCGCCGAGGGCGGCGAGGAGGACGTTCCTCTTGACCAGGTTAATCGCGGTGACCGCCTCCGCGTGCGCCCCGGCGAGAAGATTCCTGTGGACGGGAGCGTGCTCGAAGGCGCGAGCTCCGTGGATGAATCGATGGTGACGGGCGAATCCATCCCCGTTGAAAAGAAAACTGGCGACCATGTCACCGGCGGCACGGTGAACGGTACGGGCGGCTTCTTAATGCGCGCTGAGCGCGTCGGCAGTGAAACGCTGCTGGCGCAAATCGTGGCGATGGTCAGTGAAGCACAGCGCACCCGCGCCCCCATCCAGCGCCTGGCTGATGTCGTGGCGTCCTATTTCGTCCCGGCGGTGGTGGGCATCGCAGCGCTCACCTTTGTCGCCTGGTCGATCCTCGGCCCGCAACCGCGCCTCGCCCACGCGCTGATTAACGCCGTTGCCGTGATGATCATCGCCTGCCCTTGCGCTTTGGGGCTGGCCACCCCCATGTCCATCATGGTCGGCACGGGACGAGGGGCGATGGCGGGCGTTCTGATCCGTAACGCCGAGGCCCTCGAAATTCTCGCCAAAGTGGATACGCTGGTCATCGACAAAACCGGAACGCTAACGGCGGGCAAGCCGCGCCTGACCGCCATCAAGCCCCAACCGGGTTGGACGGAATTGGAACCGCTACGCCTGGCCGCAAGCCTGGAGCGCGGCAGCGAACATCCCCTGGCCGCCGCCCTGGTTGCCGCCGCGGAGGAGCGCTCTCTCGCCCTTTCCGAGGTCAAGGAATTCCGTTCTTTCACCGGCCAAGGCGTGACCGGCTCTGTGGAGGGCAAGGCCGTAGCGCTTGGAAACGCCGCCCTTCTTGAGTCTCTCGCGATCTCACCCGGCAGTTTTCTGCGTGAGGGTGAGGAGTTGCGTCGCGATGGCTGTACGGCCATTTTCCTTGCTGTCGACCTCCGGCCCGCGGCAGTATTTGCAGTGAAAGACCCCATCAAGACCTCGACGCCCGAAGCCATTCAGCTTCTCCATCAGGAAGGCCTGCGCATCGTCATGCTAACCGGGGATAACCGCAGCACGGCGGAAGCCGTGGCTCGCCATCTGGGAATAGACGCTTTTGAGGCGGAAGTCCAGCCGGCGCGCAAGGGCGAGATCGTGAAACAACTTCAGTCCGAGGGCCACATCGTGGCCATGGCCGGCGACGGCGTTAACGACGCGCCGGCGCTCGCGCAAGCGCACGTCGGCATTGCCATGGGAACCGGCACGGATATCGCCATGGAAAGCGCCGGGATTACCTTGGTCAAAGGCGATCTGCGAGGCATCGTGCGGGCGCGCCGTTTGAGCCGGAGCACGTTGCGCAATATCCGCCAAAACCTTTTCTTCGCCTTCGTCTATAATATGGTGACGGTGCCGGTGGCGGCAGGAGTGCTCTACCCTCTGCTGGGTTGGCGGTTAAGTCCAATGGTGGCGGCGGCGGCCATGACCTTTAGCTCAGTCTCGGTCATCACCAATGCCCTGCGGCTGCGGAACGCCACGATATGAAGAAACTTGAAATTCGAAAATCGCCAGTAATGCCTCGAATTTCGAACTTCCATCCCGGCACTTAGCACCTGACACGTGGAGAGGTGATTCCCATGACCTTTCTGAAGACCCGGTATAAGGTAACGAAGGAATTAACGCCCAAAGACCTTGAGCATCTCTCGCGGCTCTCCACGGTTTACGGAATCCGCGGGCTTTCCTTCGAAGGTCAGGACTTGATCGTCGAATATGACGCGTCGCGCATCCATGAAGCGGAAGTGCTGGCGCGCGTCCGGGGCACGGGTATTCCGGTCGAACCTTCGCAACCCATCCCCATGGGCGGATTTGATCATACCGGCGAGTTCCACGATTTCGCCTGGCCGACGCAAGGCCTTTCCCCTGTCAATCAGAACGCCAAGTGACGCGGTAACGCGGCGTGCTCATCTTAACCTTCTGTTATGCCCCGTAACGTATCAGCGGGTACAATCATAGTAGCTTTGCTGCCGCCGAGGGCTCCGACAGAGCAAGAATCACTGTGGCCTTGTCCACCCCTTTTTGGATCGTGGCGTATGCGTACTTCACATCAAGGTCGTGGTCGGCAAGCTTGCGCGTCAGTTTCCCCAATGCCCCGGGACGATTGGAAACCTGCACGGCCAGCACATCCTCTTCCGTAAACTTCAGCCCCATCCCCTCAAGCACTTTGCGCGCTGCGTCGCTATTGTTCACGACCAGGCGAATCGGCGCGACTCCCAACTGTTCCGGAACCATCAAGCCCACAATGTTCACGGCTTTCTCAGCAAGCTTGGAACAAAGCCCAGCCAAGGCCCCACGCTTGTTCTCGACCATTACGGAAAACTGCTTTGCCACCACCACTCCACACCTCCTTTTCCCTGCGTATCAAGCTTATTGGCCCCATTCGAAAACAGGAAGACATTACTCGCATTCATTCCTCGATGCAACGTGGCTGCTTGAGAGAAAGTCTCCACCCTGTGGTGTGTGACCGGCTCCAAGGAGATGAAAGAGGGGCGCCTTTCCCGCCTGCGGGGTCGGCCGCCCATGCCGCCTTTTAATATGCTGCCTCGTCTGCGAATCAGCAGCCAAGGTTTCCGCCGCCGCGTATAATGGAGCTCGTAATCAACAGCTTTTCTCAGGAGAATATTGTGGCCACCACCTTTCAAGGCTTCACGGCCGATTCGTTTCTATTTTTCGAAGAGCTTGCGCGTAACAATCACAAGGCGTGGTTCGACGCGAACCGCGCCCGCTACGACCAGCACGTCGTGGGCGCCTTTCGTGGCCTGCTGGAAACGCTCACCCCGGCCCTTTTAAAGCTCAACCCGCACTTCGAAGTTGGAGGCAAGACCAACGGCAGCTTTTCCCGTATCAACCGCGACATCCGCTTCAGCAAAGACAAAACCCCCTACAAATCGAATTACTATCTCTACGCTTACGACGGCCGCCACGACCGTGGCCACGCGGGCCGCTTGTACGTCGGGCTCTCGGCGGATTGCCTGACGGTGGGCTTTTCCATCTACGGCAGTTGGCGTGGACCCAAGGCAGCGCTTGAAACCGTGTTTCGCAAGCGCGTTGCATCGCATCACAAAAACTTTGAATCCCTTCTGGCGCGTGTCGTTCGAGCCCGGAGATATGAAACCTACTGGCACCGCGAAGAGAAAGGCGAATGGACGCAACACGCGGGGCTGCCGCGCCGCGAGGAAGATTGGCAAACGCTCCACGCCTGGGTGGTGCGCAAAGTCTTCCTGCCCAACTCGCGCGGGCTCGCAACGCCCGCCTTTGCCGGAGTGGTTGAGCGCATCTTTGCGGAACTCTACCCACTCGTCATTTTCACTTCCGTGGTAACCCCAAAGTGGGAAACCGGGCTGAAAAAGGCCCTCAAGTAAGGGAGACACTCGGCCCGACCGGCCGCGAGGTACATTCGGCGCGATGATGAACCGCAGGCAATTCCGGCGCACCCTGAGACTCGACGCGGCATGAAACTGCGGCTGGCAATTACGGGAAGCAGCGGATACCTGGCCCAGCAGCTTATGGCGCGGCTGGGCGCCGACCCTGATTGCGAATTCATCCTGGGCATGGACATCCGCCGCCGGGAATTCGAACTGCCCTGTGCGGCGGAGTTTCTGCGTTTTGATTTGACCGCGCCCTGGGAGTTGCTCGCGGAGTTCTGGACCAAACGCCGGATTAACACCGGCCTGCACCTGGCCTGGCAGTTCAATCCCCTCCACGATAAGCGCCGCCAGCGCGATGTGGACGTACAAGGTTCTCTCAACTTTCTCCGGGCGGCAGCGGGCGCGGGTTTGAAACGCGTGGTCTACTGCGGCAGTACGACGGCATACGTAAATCCCCAGAATCCTGGCGAAGAACCTTGGTTGTGCGAGGCGACCAGACCCACCGGCACACCCCGTTATCTCTACTCCTACCACAAAGCGGAAATCGATCGCGTGGTCCAGGACTTCCAGGAGCAACACCCGGAAATGCAAGTCACCCTTCTGCGAGGGGCGATTGTGCTGGGCCCCCACACGCAGAACATCGTATCGAAAATGGTCGATTGGCCATGGCGCTGGTTTCCCTGGATGTTCCAGGTGCGCGGAACCGATCCGCCCTTCCAATTTCTTTCCGAGGAGGACATGGGAGCAATCCTCTTGCGTGCCGTGAAAGCCGAGGCGGGCGGCATTTTCAATTGCGCGGGCGACGGAACCATCCGTTACAGCGAAGTAGTTCGCGCCAGCGGAAAGCATCCCTGGGCGCTACCGGCAGCAATTCTCTATCCGCTGACCAACCTTCTTTGGAAACTCCGCCTTTCACCCTTTCCTGCGAGAATTCTTGACCTGATCCGTTACCCCTGGGTGGCGGACACGACGTATCTTAAGAACGTGTTTGGATACGCGCCGCAAAGCACCACGCGGCAAGCGCTGGAAGCATTTCTGGCAGCGCGCCAGGCCCGGTGACGAACTGCTCCCGCGCCGAGATGCCGATAATAAACGGGGAACGCCGATCCATCTGTTCCGGGCAACATCTTGTGCGGTCGCACCCCTTGCAGTAAGATAGAATTCACTTGAGTAAGGTCAACTCCCAAAGGAAGTCGGCCCGAGGCCTGAACGGTCCTGGCATGCAACGCGCAACCCACCCACCCCCCTTGACAGTATTGAGCGCGGCCTTCCTCGCGTTCCTGATGATGACAGTGGTACACGCCCCCGCAGCCCAGAAAGGTAAACCCCTTAACCAACAAGAAGTGCTTGAGCTGCTGGAGGGCGGGGTGCCCAGCAGTCGAGTCAGCGAGATTGTGGACGACCGAGGCATTGATTTCGACTTTACCCCCGAAATCGAGCAGAAGGTTCGCGACGCCGGAGGCGCCGACAACGTGGTTGCAGCGTTGAAACGGGCGTCGCAACGCCGCGCGGAATCTGAGAAGCCGCGCACGGGAGGGTTGGTTATCAAAACTACCCCCGGAGAAACCCAGATATACTTGAACGATGAACCCAAGGGGATGACCAGTCCCGAGGGCGAAATCCGCCTGCCGGATTTGCATCCTGATACCTACACCCTGCGGGTTTCTTTGCTGGGATATCAGAGCTACGAAAAGCCGATTACGGTCGCGGCCGGCGAGGAACAAACGGTTTACGTCACCCTCGTGCAAAAATCTCCGGACGTCACGCCCAAGGATCATTCTGTTACTCCCGGGGAGCCGCCCGCTCCGGCTACCGGAATTCCCATTCCGGGAATAAAAGTCTCGGGCGTGCAGTTCTACGAGGGGCCGCACGACCTGGACTTGGATCAATCCCAGCGCGTCTATCGATACAGTTTCGACCGCTTTACCACGAGGTCCATCTACTGGGAACTCGACCTGCAATACCCCCCGCCGGGACGACGCATCGATTTCCAGGTCGACGCCTTCTGGCACAAGCCCGACGGATCCGAAATGACCAGGCAAACTATTTCCGCTTATGTGCTTGCGGATTGGGGAAGCACCTGGCATTCCCTTGGTTTCGGGTGGGTCGAACCTGGACATTGGACCCCGGGCACCTACCGGGTTGATCTCTATTTCAAGAACTCGCGCATCGCGAGTGGAACCTTCCAGATCAATTAAGTGCTGCCCACCGACGGGGCGGACGCAACTTTCGGGAAACTCCGCCCGGGTTTCAGCGCAGCCCCTCCTTCCGACACCCACTCTTTCTCCTGCCAGCGATACTTGTTCATCACCGGTGGTTAAGATAGAATCGGCTGGAAGCGCGGTGGTCCATTCAGGACCGGTGAAAACGGGCCTATCGACGGCTTCCGTCCAGGGCCTCGCTTGCAGGGACACGGCCCCAACTGGAACTGCGGCAACAGCGGTGTGAAGTCGTTTCTCAGAAATCAGCGAAAAGACCATGCCCCACTCTCCCGAGACTCGTACTGGCAATACCGGTCGCAGGCAAAGCCTGCTGCGTTGGTGCTGGATATTGTTCATGCTGGCGGCCATAGCCGGAGCCGGACCGATGGTCGCGCAAAAAGGCAAACCTCTCGCCGCCAAGGACGTAATGGAATTGCTGAAAGGCAGCGTGCCGAGCTCGGAGATTGCCCGGGTGGTCACGGAAAACGGCATCAGCTTCCGCATGTCTGACGAGCTGGAGAGCCAATTTCGCGACGCCGGGGCAACGGATGAACTTATCGATGCCTTGAAGAAGGCTTCCAAGCCTGTGGAAACACCGCCACCCGCGCCGGCTACGGGAACGCTCAAGATCCAGTCGCAACCCGGCGAGGCGCAGGTTTATGTTAACGACGAACCCAAAGGAACAACGAGTCCGGCGGGAGATCTGCGCCTGTCGGGATTGGCTCCCGGGACTTATCGCCTGCGCGTTACGCTGACGGGATACAAAACCTGGGAGAACTCCGTGACCGTTACGGCGGGCGAAACAGTCACGCCGTTCGTGACCTTGGAAAAGCAAAACCTCTCGCCCACCGTCACTCTGGACGCGGACCGGAGCTCGGTTGAGAGGGGGCAGTCCGTCTACTTGCGGTGGACGTCGGTTAACGCGACCGACGTGGACATCGAGCCGGGCGTCGGCAAAGTCGCGTTGGCGGGCGCAACCAGCGTGTCGCCGCGCGAGTCGACATCTTACACGCTCACCGCCATCGGCCCCGGAGGGATCAAGACGGCCACGACCTTCGTGAGCGTAACCGCTCCCCCGCCCCCGCCGGTGGTTCAACCGGTGGTCGGAAACCTGCCGGGATTCCCCGTGGCGGGAGCCAATTTCAAGGAGCTCAAGTTTTTCGAATCGGGTTACAACCTGCCCGCGATAGGCGGGCGTGTTTACCAGGCGCAGTTCAATCATCGCACCACCCATTTTGTCGCATGGGAACTCCACGTTACGTGCCCTCCCGTGGCCTACCGGGTCAACTTCACTCTCACGACAACTTGGTATAATCCGAATGGCACGGTATTTGGCAATGAAACCCTCAATACCTTTGCGGACGCGGGTTTGACCGAGTTGGTATACAATTCCGGCCGCGGCTGGCAGCGCGCCGGGATGTGGAGGCGCGGCACGTACCGGGTGGATTTGTTTGCGAACGGGAGTCGCATCGCGTCCGGCTCCTTCACCATCTACTGATTTACGCGCTTCCCTTGCGCCGCAGCAAGAAAGGACCGTCTTGAAATCTCGGAACCCATCAGCGTCGATGCCAGGGCTAAGCTTGTTGCTCGCAATCCTCTGCATCCTCCTCTCGCCAGCCGGAGCGCCGGCGGCGCAAACTGACGGCACGCAGGGCGTGGATTTTGGGCCCGAAGCCAAACTCCTCTATCGCGTCGTAGCTTGCAGTGGCGACGCCGCCTTGCCCGCCAATCTCGACCCCCGGATCATCGCCCAGCATTGCCAGTCGCTCAAGGCGCGCATGGCGCGATATCGTCGCGTATACCTGGCGCGGGCCAAGCCCTACCTGGCGGCCCTGCGCCCCAGCGGTTTGCCGGATACGGTGGTCTATCCTTTTGGCGGCGGCGACCTGCTGGCGGCCTTGACCACTTTTCCTGACGCCCGCCGGATTACCACCCTTTCCCTGGAACTCTCCGGAGATCCCCGGCGTATCACTAAAATAGATAATAAGCAGCTTAATGAGAGTCTCGACCTGGTCGACCGCAACGTCGGCTGGCTGCTGGCCGCGAACGATAGCACCAGTAAAACCCTGATGGGCACCCAACAGGGCGACCTTCCCGGCCAACTCTCCTATTTTCTCGTGGCGCTGGCGGTGCACGGATTCGAGCCCGTGGCCTTGCGCTATTTCCACGTGCAAGCCGACGGCTCGCTGCACTATTACTCGGCGGCGGAGGTCGGCGCGATGGAAACCCGCATCGCGTCGGCGCGCCACGGGGAGTGGACCTCGCCGGATTTCTCCGAGGCCTTTGCCAACTCGGAACTGGTTTTTCGTCCGGTCGGCGGCGGCGGGCCCCTGCGCATCCATCGCCACATCGGAGCGAACCTGCGGGATGATTCCCTGAAAAAGGACGGCCCCATCCTGCGCTATCTCCAAAGTCAGGGGCGCGTGGCGGCCATGACCAAAGCCGCCAGTTATTGTTTGTGGAATCCCCGCTTTTCCCGCATCCGCAATTACCTGCTGGCCAACATGGTCTTCATGATTTCCGACGGCACGGGAATTCCCCCCGAATTGGCTCGCCAGGCGGGCTTTGTCCAGGAAACCTATGGCAGTTTCCAGGGCGCCATGTGCTTTGACGATTGCCCCAGCGACGAGTACAGCGACCAGTTCCGGGATTTGTGGGCAAGTCAGCCGCAACGCAAGCTGGACTTCCGATACGGCTACGTCGATTCGAAAAAGTCCAATCATCTGCTGGTCACTCGGCGGGCCTCTCCTGCCACACTCTGATTGAGCGCTCCCTTCAGCGCATGAGAGCGCATTTTCGGTCGGTCGTTTTCGATCTTACGTTCAATGTCTTTCCCCTTTCCTTTCATCAACATCGCCAGAGAGCTATTTTAACTCGTGTGTTTTCATCAACATCGCGAGAGACCGGCAAACTGACATTTTTCTACATTTGTTTTCAACAACATCGCCAAACTACCCTTCATTTTTTCCCCCGGCATTTTTCATTACCCCACCACGCAGAATGATATAACTATTTTATTTTCAATTAGATAGAATTTAGCAGAATTCTCGCTAAACATCGCTAACTCCTTTTATTTGCGGCACATCGCGAGAGGACACAAGGTTTGTGGCGCTGAGTTTCTGGCTCAGCACGTGCGGACACCGCAACCAAGTGGTAACGGGTTCCGGTCGACGCTACATGCGCGCTTGCGGACCGTTCGCTCCGCTTAGGGCTGGCCCCAAAGGTCGGCGCCCCTTGCTAACGACCCCATATTTTTCACCGTCTGCTGCCGACCTCCTACTGCTTTCTTCTTGCTGCTTACTGTCCGCAGATGGTGCGCGATTCCACCCCGACAGGGCTCTCCATTCTGTAGGCTAGCATGTTGGTGGCCAGGGTCGAGGCAAACACTTACAGACATGCTAAAAATACGGGCATTGTGTCTGATTTTTCTTTCTCGAATCCTACCGGTAGGAAGGGGTACCGCAGGATCGCCAATATTGACGACGCGTGGTCGCTGCCTGGTTATTGGGCATGAGAGAATCCCACAGTTAGGACTTCACTGCCTGCGGCCCGCTGGCTGAGTAAGTGCCATTCGTAAGTCTTCAATAGTGCAGGTTTTCGATTGACTTGGCTGGACGGCCCTAGTTATGATGCGGTTATTCTTGGGTCAGTGTAAGCAACCCATGTTCGCATTCACCGTTACCTTGATCCAAACGGATGGTGGTGCACTCGATGGCTGACGACCCACGCGACGAATCCTCGGACCGACCTACATCGCCTACCCCCGATGACAGCACTACTGCTGCGGAGGAGATCATCAAAGCAATCGAGCCCCAGGCTCCCCCGGTCGAGCCCAGCGCACAACCGCGCATGCTGGAAGCCGCGGCTCCCAAACGCGCGGCCGTGGGCAGGTCGATGCGAGTGCTGGCAATAGTCAGGCGGACCGAATCCGCCGGGCTCAGAGCTTTCATGAAGATTGAGGAAACAGCTCCCGTAGCCGTGGAGGGTATGGGTGCCAAACCCTTCCGGTTGGAATTCCCTTTAAATCAAGAAGGCACGCCGCAATCCGCGGAAATTGCCCTGACACTCGACTCACCGGATTTTCATCCCAAGTCGCAAACCAAAAATCTGATGGTTCCGCCTGGGCGGGACTCTGAACATTGCACGTTCCTGCTGACTCCCAAAGTGGCGGGCGAACTTCTCCTCAGTCTGGGAGTTTTCAAGGGTGAGGTTCTGGTTGCTTCGCGCACAATTCGGACCGTGGCGGAAATTACCAAACAACTGTTGGCGTTCGGGCCAAATGTTCTGGTCTCGATACCCTTGGAGGTTATCGCCTCCAGTCTGGGGGCTACGAAGGGCGCTCCATTCCGGGGAGCAACGTGGCCACGGGCAGCACTGGCGGAGGTGCCCGCACCACCGCCGGCGCCGGGCGCTGTGGAGGAAAAGACGCTCCCGGGAGGCGCGTCCCTCAGCGAGGTCGCGAAATTGGTGCAGCATGCGGAGGAACTCCCCCGCAGCGTTGCGACCCCGGAGGCAGCGGCACCGGCTCCGCCCGCAATGCCTCTCGAATCCGCGCTCACGCCCACGGTCCCGATCACTCAAACTTCAGCGCAGGCGGCCGAGGTGACCAAGGATCTCGAGGCGGAACCGGAGGCCGAAGCGCCTGCGGCCACAATGATACTGCGCACTCCCCTCAAGACTTTAGCCCAGGAGGAGCCAAAGGCTGTGGAAGCGCCACCACCGCCCCCTCCGCCGCCACCACACGCGGAAGTTCAAGCGCCCCCTCCCACGCCGGCCCTAGCGTTTGTGGAGCCAGAGAAGCCCGCCCCGCCGCCACAACCGGAAGTTCAAACGACGGCTCCCACGCCCGCCCCACCGCTCGTGGAACCGGAGAAACCCGCCTCACCGCCGCCCAGCGCTCCAGTGGAGGAGGCGCCATCGCAGGGCGAGTTGCTCATCGAGGCCGCGAAATCGGTGCAACCTGCGGAGGAACCAAGCCGCGAGGTTGAGACCCCGCGAACCGAAGAATCGGCTCCGCCCGTCCAACCTCCGGCGCTGGCGCTCACGCCTGCGATACCGATGGCTCAAGCCCCTGCACAGGCGACCCCGCTAAGCGAGGCGCCCCAAGCTGAATTCGCTATCGGGGCGGAGGCGGCCACGTCTGTGACGCAGCCCCCTGAGGGGCAGGCCGAGGCTGCGCAGAAGGCTCCGGAACCGGCTCCCCCGCCTCCAGCGCCTACGTTGCAGCCCACACACCCGCCACAAGGTCAAGCGCCGCCTCCCACACCAGCGCCGACGCGCGTCGAACCGAAGAAACCGGCCCCCGCGCCCGCGCTACCGCATGTCATGCCCGGTCCCCCGATGAAGGCGAAAAAGGGAGCACCGAAGAAGTCGCCCATGCTCATGGTGGCAGGCATCGCCCTGGCAGTGATCCTAGTGATCGGTGGCTACATCTTCCTCCACAACCAGCAGCCGGCAGGGCCGGGTGCCAACCAGCAGACGGGTACTTCAAATATCCCGCAGCCGGAGCAGCCAGAGAAGACCCCGGCGCCCCAAGCGCAGACGAACTTGAACCCAACTAACCCAATCCTCGAGGCCAAGGCGGAATTCGATGCGGCGGCTGGAGCCCAGAATAGGGGCGACCTCCAGGGCGCGCTGAAAAAATTCCAGGCCATCGCCGGGAAGCCGGGAACCTATCAGTTGGAAGCACAAGCTCGCATTCCCAAGCTCAACGAAATGATCAATAACGCCGGCGCACAGCAAGAATTCAATGCCGCCCTCCAGACGGAAAATAGCGGAAACCGGCAGGGCGCGCTGGAGCAATTCAAGGCGATCGCCGAGAAGGGCGGTCCTTTCAAGGCGGATGCCCAAACGCACATTCAACAGCTCAATGACCAGCTCAATGCCGCGGCAGCCGGGCAGCAGTTTGACGCGGCAGCGAAGGTGCAGAACAGCGGCGATTTGAATGGCGCATTGGCGTTATTCAAAGCCCTCGCCGCCAATCCAGGACCCAGGCAAAATGATGCCCAACAGCGCGTGCAATCGATCACGGATCAGATTACACAGCAAGAGGCTCAGCAACAGTTCAATGCCGCGGTGCAAGCGCAGAATAATGGCGACCTGAAGGCAGCCCTGGCGCAATTCAAGGCCATCGCCAGCAAGCCCAGCCCTTTGCAACCGCTGGCTCAGGCCAAGGCGGACCTGATTGCGCAATTATTGAAGTCCTCACCGCCGCCAAATCCCGCGCCCTCAAATCCCGCACCGCCAAATCCAGCGGGGACAACCCCGACTACCACTGCGGGACGCAACCCCGTCGTTACGCCCCTCTATTCGGGCGGCCTCGTGCCGCTTACGCTCCCTTACCATAAGGGAATGATAGTGTCCGATGTCAATGTGGATGGCGGCCTCAAAGCCATGAATCTCGCCATGCCCCCTGTCCAGGGCGCGCCGACTGGAAGCCTGGTGCTGATCATGATCAAAATCGACGAAAATGGAAGTGTCAGCCCCCAGCGTGTTATCAACGACACCAGCGGCTTCGGCCCGCAGGTTCAGGAAGCGGCGCGAGCATGGAAGTTCAATCCCCCTACGGCGAAAGGCAAACCGGTCAACACCACTCTTACCGTAAAGGTCACCTTCTAAGGTGCGGTTGAGACATAGGGCCTTCCAGCTCCATAATTTCTGCCCATTGAGTACCCACCCGGTCTTAACCGGGCCACGGTCAATCGTACTCTGCCTGTGCACGGCTACCCACCACCCGCTAAGGTCGCCGGAACAGGTGTCAATTGACGCGCGGGATGAGACGATCCGGAATTCACCTCTCATCACAGCGCTCATGAGAAACGAGGGAACTACGTAATGAAGAGAGTTTGCCCCACGTTCGTCATGATAGCCCTGGTTCTGGGCTGGCCAACTTTAACTCAGGGCGCGAAGCCTTTGAAAATCACCGTGGGCCCCGAGCAAATTATTTTGCGGAAAGGCCTTCAACCTTTCATGTTCCAATCGCGAAAGGGCACCCTGGTGGTGCAAGGCCAGGCACCGGCGCCGCATGATTTCGTGGCGCCGAAGTACGCTTGGGGATGGTACCCGGGCACGATTCGCTCCACGGACCGTGGCCGCACTTGGGCGCCCTGGAAGCCGGGGGCAACGCAAGGGTTGGGCCCCATCTTTGAGGGCACGGGAGTTGAACTCAATGATGGAACCATCGTCATTCTGAGCCGGTTGGCGAAAACTTCCCAACCCGAGGGCTACTTTGTTTCCGACCTCTGGGAGTCGCGCGATGACTGGCAGACTCTCGCGGGTCCCCTCCAGGCCAAAATCTACTTGCCCGAGGCTGTGGTGGGATTTGCCGATAACGAACAGCCCGCGCCGGGCCTCACACTTCATCGCAGCTTAATCGCCATGCCCAATGGAGACCTGCTGGCCACGGCGTATGGGTGGTTCAAAGGGGATGCGACTCCCTCGGAATACCAGCCGACCATGAATAAGTTCCGATGCTTCCTGCTTCGTTCAAATGACCGGGGCCGAAACTGGATCTTGCTCTCGACCATCGCCGTAGATCCCATGGTGGGACAGGAGGGGTTTGACGAGCCGGTCCTCGTGCGCCTTACCCATGGCAAGCACCCGGGGCGGTTCATCGTGCTGATGCGCACCGGGCGCTTCAATCCTCTTTACCAAACCGAATCTGATGATGAAGGTCAAACATGGACAAAGCCGCACGAGTTGCCTTTTCACGGAGTAAGTCCCGACCTCGTCGAGATGAAGAACGGTACGCTGGTGGCGGGATTTGGCTGGCGCACCCGGCAAGCGTTTGTGGTTGCCAAGGATCCCACCGCGCCCGTGGATTCGCGGCTTGGATTCTATCTTGCCTTCAGCCAGGACCAGGGGGCGACGTGGACACAAGTCACGCAAGTGAATAATGAACTGACGACGTCCTACGCGGCGTTGTGCGAGGCCAAACCCGGGGAGTTAATCCTGGTGTATGATAAGGGCTGGTGGGGGCATTCCGACCGCGCACTGGCCGCACGCTTCATCCAAATCCGCAAAACGAGATAGAACCGCGGAGCCTCATCGTGGGCCAATGGGGAGGCCGGTTTGCACCATCCTCGAGGAGGGAGACGATGACGCTGGGCTCTTGTCGGGGCACGCGATCGGGCGTTCCGAAAGATCTCGCAGGATCCGGGAGGCCCGCCAGCTCGCTTCGGCGGAATCGCTCCAACACCTTGCTCCTTCGATTCCAATATCAGGCAATTGCTTGCTCGTTGCTCTTCATAGCGGTTTCCTTATCAGCACCGGCACAAGATCCTCTCGCAACTCCCTCTGCTCAGCACGTCGAGGAGATCCATCGCTTCTGGCAGCAGACCTTGGCGAAGTCCGCGCAGGTGCCGCTGGAAGCGCAGGTGGAGAAGGTAAAAGATTATCTGCCTTACGAAAAGTACCGACTGACCTACCGCAGCACCGGCGATGTGCAAATTCGCGCATATCTCTCCCGGCCGATTGAGGCGGAGGCCCCCGGCGCGCGCCTGCCCGCAATCATCACCGTGCCTGGCTACGGTGGATGGCAACAAGGAATCATGTTGGACGAATGTATGCGCGGCTACATTGTCTTGCAGGTCTATCCCCGCTCGCAGGGTGAGTCCGCAGACCTCTGGAAAATCGATGGCCCCGACAAGTTGACTTGGCACATTGCTCATCCGGAGGGCTATTACTACCAGGGAGTTTATGTGGATATCATTCGCGGGATCGATTATCTGGTCTCGCGGCCGGATGTCGATCCAACGCGCATCGGGGCCATGGGAACAAGCCAGGGCGGAGGACTGGTTCTAGCCCTGACGGCGCTCGATCCGCGGGTGAAGGCTGTCATCGCGTTCCTTCCGTTTTTGTGCAACTTCCGGCTGACCGCAACTATTGAAGGATCCCTGGTTCGCAAGACGCTCCTGCAATACGGGGACTTGAACGAGAATAGTTTGAATACGCTTGACTACTTTGATCCCTACAATCTCGCCGATCAAATCAAGGCCCCGGCGTTGATCAGCGCGGGCGGGAAGGACCAAACTTGCCCCGCCGCCGGCATTCGCACTGTCTTCGACCGGCTGGGGGGAATCAAAGCGCTGGCATACTATCCGGACCTGCCTCATACCTCATGCGGCGACTTTTATAAGATGAGTTGGGAATGGATGGATCGGCATCTGAAACCGTAAACAAATCGGTCGCCCCGCGTCCGATATTATCTTTCGGAGGTGTTTTACTTGAAACGACGTGAATTCGCAAGAAGAGCGCTCCTGAGTCTGGGGGGAGGCATGATGCCGGGCTCGGCTTCCCTGCTGAGAGCCTCCCCCCAGGCTGCGTCAGGCCAAGACCGATTGCCTGCACGTCTCATTAACCAACATGGGGCGGGAGAAGCTTCGCCCGCACCGCCCGATTGGCAAGTGAACCTCATCAGCGAGAAGGAAATCATTCGCGGCTGGTGGTATCCGAACGCCTTATTCTTTGCCGATGGAACCATCATCTGTGGAATGTCCTCGAGTGATGGCAAATCATGCCTGACGGTCTATTCCTTGGATCAAGGCAGCTCATGGAAGCAGAAAGAAGTGGTGGAGCGGAAATCAGGAGAGTATCTCGATACCTTGGGAAGTGGCGACTACAAGCAATTATCCGACGGTACGATCATAGGATTGATGTTTCACAGCGTGGTGCAGGAAATCGTCGCCTCACTTCACCAGACCTACCAGCCTTTTATTGCGCAGGTCCGCCGAGCCAAAAGCGCGAAGGACTTGTTGGACGGAAACCACGTCGACGATTTCGCCAAAGTATCCCTTCCCGACCTTGCGCCGGGTTATGGCGACGATGGGAAATCGTATACGGGGTCAATCGATCATGGCATCGTCGAGCTTGCGAATGGCGACCTGCTGATGACCATGTATGGATCTTTTCGAGGAGACAACGTCCCCATCCCCTACTTCCATCACGGAACCATGCAATATCGGACGTGGGTATGTATTTCCAAAGACCGGGGGAATTCTTGGTCCTATCTTGCCACGGTGGCCTCTCCCGAGGCTTCGCCGTTGCCGAGATTGGCCGAGGGTTATTGTGAGCCTGACCTGATTTCGGTGGGTGGGAATGAACTTCTGGTGGTGATGAGAAGCGGCGGCCACACCGGCCCCGAGGGCAAGACGGACTATTACACGCCTCTCTATGCAAACTTTTCCCACGATGGCGGCCGCACGTGGACCGAGCCCTGCCCAATTTATAAGTATGGGGTCTGGCCTCGCCTGCTCAAAATGAGAGACGGCACAATTGTGTGCGAATCGGGTCGGCCGGGAATCTTTCTGTTGTTCAGCAGCGACCATGGAAAAACCTGGTCCGCTCCCTTTGTTATTTCCTCTATGAATGCCCGGTGGGGGTATTGTCCCAGCGGTTATAATTCCATTGCCGAAGTGGAGCCGGGAGTCTTGGCGCTCATTTACGATACCTTTGAGAGCGATTCCTCCGGTAGCTCGACGCATGTGGTTAAATTAGCCCGGTATAAAATTCAGGCCCGCTGAAGAGTCCCATGGAGGGAAACCGTGAAAGGTCGCAAGAGCATGAACAAAGGTTCTTCCCGGCGAGATTTCCTGCGCGTCGTCGGCGCAGGGGCGCCCAGTATCACGCTGCTCGGAAGGGGAACAAGCGCCGGCGCATCCACTGCAACCGCGGTTCCCGCTGACGCTCCGCCGGTGAAGGAAGGCGGCGATCCTGCCTACCAACATCTCACTCTTGACGCAGTGGCGCAGGCCCAGCACGAGGTGAATTACGAAGAGGTCGCGGACGCCTACGGCGGCCCCATGTCGCGTGGACCCTTGGTGAGCGTGAAGGCGCATCCGGAGATCGTGTGGGCCCGGCCGGATATGGGAATCGGCATGGTGGCCAATCCACTGGCTTTTGGTGTTGGGAATCCTCCCGTGTTGATTCACTGGCGAGACGTCGAGCGCTCTTTGCTGAAAGGGTATCTGCCGATTCTGATCAGCCGCTATCAGGACGGCGATCTGCGGTACGAGCAGGTGCTGTTTGCGACTTTGCTGGACGGAGGTGAAGTGAAGACCGGACACGAAAAGCAAGTGGCCTTGATCCGGATGAGCGTGGTGAATACCAGCTTCACCGAGCGGCGCCACGCCAAATGGTGGGTTTTCGCACCCGCCGCGGTCGCCACCACGGATGAGCCACCGTTTTTCTGGAGTTACAAGCTGTTCGATGTTACCGGCTCGCTGCCTCCCGTACCGGAACTATCGTCCAACGAACCGAATGACCTCCTGCGGGATGGGTCGACGCTGCTCGGAGTCCATGAAGAAGGTCCCGGAGTGACGGCGACGCCTTACGCAAAGGCCACAAGCTTGGAGATGGATTTGTTGCCCGGGCAAAAGAAAAGCGGCTGCCTGAAAGTCAGCAGCAACAAGGGCGGCTTCACGCCCGAGGAGATCGAGCGGTTGCGCCGCCTCGACTTTTTCTCGGCGCGAGATCAGCGGGTGTGGGAGCTGGAGGCGATCCTGGAACACGGCGCGAAAATCCACGTGCCGGAAGAAATCGTCAACAACATCTACAGGGCGCAGATTCTCTACAACCAAACCCAGATGGTGCAGGCGGCCGACCGCGACTATTACGTTCCCGTGCAAAGCTCGGCGGGGGTCTGGCCCTGGGAACAAATGAAACAACTGACCGGCCTGGACGAATTTGGGTATCACGACGACGTGGAAAAGTCCCTCAGCTATTTTCTCAAACTTCAGGGCAGGCGGCCCCCCAACGCTAAAGTGAAGAGCTTCGCGGGCGTCTTCCCCTCGTCAGGAACGTTTGAGGAAAGCGGCTGGGAGCACGACAGCGAATCGACCATCTACGGGTTGATTGCCCTGCGCACGGAGGCCAAGGAGGGGACCTTCCCCAATTGGGTGTGCAATACCGGTTCCGCGCTGCGGGCTTTCGCCGAGCATTACTTCTACACCCGGGACCGGCAGTGGCTCAACAGGGTCGCGCCGGCCATGGTCAAGGCTTGCGACTGGATCATTGAATCCCGGCAGACCACGATGCAGCGCGACGCGCAGGGTGAGAAGGTCCTTCAGTATGGCTTGATGCCGGCGGGCCAGCCTTACGATACCCCCGTTACGAAAGAGGATAAGTATTTCTATTGCATGACCGATGGATATACGTTTCACGGTTTCCAACGCATTGCCGCAGCTTTGGCCGACGCTCAGCATTCGGAAGGGCCTCGGCTGGTGCGGGAAGCAGAGAGTTACCGGCAAGACATTCTGGAAGCAATGCGCCGGGTGAGAAACAATGATCCCCTTATGCCGCCCTACCCGGAAGAGATTCATGGGGGAGAAGGCTGGGGGAGCTTTTGCAGCGGGGCACTCTCGCTGGTTGACACGGGACTGTTGGACCCGGAAGATCCGGCCTTCGTGCAGCTTGAGAACCACATGAAGACCCACTTCAATTTGGGCGTTTTGGGATTGAGCGGGCGATGCCATCAGGACGACAAGCGGAACCTGGGAAGCTATTACGTTTCCACCACCGAAGACGCCTTTCATGGAGCTTGGGTGAAGCGCGGCGAAGTGGAAAAGGCCTTGCTCAGCTTTTATTCCAATCTGGCGTTCGGCGTGGACAAGGAGACACTGGGCGCCATTGAGCGTTTTATGCTCTACGACCGGCGCTACGCCCCCTTTTACATGGATAGCTCCGGCGGCATGCACATTTGCAAAATTGTCCGCCGCACCTTGTTGCTGGAAAGAGAATCGGAACTGCATTTGTTGCCCGCCGCGCCCCGGCGTTGGCTGGAACAAGGAAAGTCCATCCAGATCGAAGACATGCCTGCCTATTTCGGAAAAATCGACCTGATGGTGAACTCGCAAGTTTTTCAGGGGAGAATTGCGATTGATTTGAAATTGCAGGTTGCTCGCCCCGATCGCCTTAAGAAAGTTTCCCTGCGAGTCCCTCATCCCACGAAGCAAAGGATGAAACAAGTCACCCTCAACGGCCGGCCGTGGACCAATTTCCGCGCTGACAGCGAGACAATTCAACTGAACCCTCCCACTCATCGCGCTGAGATTGTGGTTCATTATTGAGTCGCGGAGAGTTCGATAATTTCCTGACCGTAGTGGGGAAGTTCCAGTTTCAGCTTGCCTTTGATCAGATCGCGGCCGGTAAAGGGCCCCAAATCCTTCGCGGCAAGGAGGGCCTTGAGCTGGTAGCGCCGGCCTGGGACGACCCAGGGAATCACGATCTGCCGGGAATCGCCGCCAGCACTGCCGCGCAGGACAACGACCGCGCCTTCTCCCTTCTCATTGAGCTTACCCCACCAGTGCCAGTCCACGTCCGTGGGCGCAGGGGCTCCGCTGAACTCAAAGTGTTCGTAAATCCCATAAGTGGATTCCAGCCGCGCCAGCATTTGAAAGCGCTCGCGATAGCGGCTGAGGTTTTCCGTAGTGAGAGAATTGAGGTCGCCGGCAAACGTTTGCGGCGCTCCCATCAGCCAACTGGCGATCTGGCGATCTTGAATCTGTGGCGTGAGGCTCCCGCTGCCGTTGAACGTGGCCGCCGCATAATATTCGACGGCTTCGAGGGGGAGGCCGCGCAGGGCGTAGAATCGCTGGCGCGCGTGGTAGGCGCCGTCGATCAAACCCTGTCGCAGTTTTTCGGTGTCGTATTTCCGCGAGGGGTCCCACACCTGGCTGCTGTTGCCATCACCGGAATAATCATTAGGCGGAGTGTGATAAAGATCGGCGTGCTCGACCGCGGCGAGGTCACATGGAACACCAGGCGTGCCCCAGTAGATTTCGTGGGTCATCTCCATCGAGACTGAGGGTGCTTCGCGCCGAATCAGGTCCTGCGATTCCAAGAGCCCCCGCAAGCCACGCAGCAGTGATTCCTTTCGTGCCCTGCTCTCATGTTCCGCGGCGGCGTCGCCAAAGCGAATGTTCGTGAAGTCCTGCTTGAAGTAGGTCACACCATAGCGGTGCGCGAGCCCGGCGAGGTCTTGGGCGTAATACTCGCGCCAGGGGCTGGCGAAGCTCATGCCCAGGCCGTTGAGCCTGCGAATGGGCGGGCGGTTGGCCGCATTGGGCATCACCGCGAGGTCCTTCGAATCGGGGTCGCGGAAGCAGGAGACCCATAATCCCAGTCGCAACCCCTTCGAACGCACGTACGCGGCGGTGGCGGCGAAGTCGGGGAATTTCTGCGTATCGATTTCCGTGCCGAGCCTGCCTTTCTGCCAGCCGTCGTCGAAGGCAAGCGTGCGGAAGCCCGCTTGGGCGGCAAGGTCCGCCTGCCGGCGAATAACGGCATCATCGATGTTCTCTTTGAAATTGGACCACGTCACCCAGGTCGGGGCGGTCAGGTTCGCGGCGTGAGCGGCAATGCCGAGGCGCTGGCGCAAGAAATCTTGAAAGGGGCCTTCTACCGCGCGGTCGAGCGGCGTTGACGCGCCCGATGGCAACATCTGTGTCTTGCCGGAGAAGCCGAAGAAAAACACCGGCTCGGAGATAAAGCTTTCACCCGGACCCAGCACCCATTCGAAAAGCTCATCGTTGTACCCCATCGCGCCAGTCTCGGCGATCCGGCGCAAGGCCGAGGGCACTTCGCTTGCGGCAATCACGCCAACCGATGCCGCGTGGTTCGTCATTGCCACCAGGCTGGAACCCGCGCCACGCTCCGCGGGCGTCAGCGGTGTCCGCAGATCGAAGGGCATCGCGATGGTCACGTCGTCGATCAGCAAGCGGTCAATCTTCATCCAGGCCTCGCTGCCGTTGCGGATTTCCAACCACTTGCGAACCACAGGGAATCCGGCGTAGACCTCATAAATCAGAGTCACGGAAACGCCCGCCAGCGGCCCATGCGGAGCTGGTCCGGCGCGCAGCGTGAGGCGCGTCACTCCATCCTTCGGCTTCGTGGCCGTGGCATCAAACCTCCCGAGGGTTTCCCCACTAGCGTCGCCCTGAACGGCGACGGGATTGACCCAGCGGACGCCTTCATCGATGGCGCCGCCGACCTCGGTCACGTCAAGCGTGTCGGTGCCGCTGTTGCGAAAGTGGGCCTGGGAGTTGATCACCCCACCCTCGCCCGGCTTCAACCCTTGCGGCTTGCGGTTCGGCGAAGCGAATTGGAATCGCACGTGGAACTCGTGGCTGGGTCCGGCCAGCAGTTCCGTCCCGCGTATTCTGAAGCTGCTGGACGCCACGCCGATCTTGCTGATGCGCAGTACGCGCTGGAGGCCGGGCGCCTGAAGACGTGCTTGGTCACCGCCTTTGTTGATGACGATGGAGGAGCCGCGTGGCTCCTCCGGGGGAAGGCCGTGAGCGGCGAATGCCAGAGAAAACGTGATGATGAAGGCAAAGAACAGGTTGAATCGTTGCATGGTCAAATCCTCAGGGAAACGTAAAAGCGTTCATGGTGCGTGGCGATTGAAGATTCTGCAAGCTAAAGTTCTGTCCCTCCCCCGCGAGCGCACGAATCGAAACGCGGTAAGCATGAAAATCCACAATTCCGGGTCGCCCTTGGACCCTGCGATGAAAGGTTATACATCAAAGACCGGCGGCGTGGTAAGTTATACTGCGAATATTCAATTTGATTGTGGGAGGGTGGTGACTATGCTTGAAAGATGGGTTTCCCGTACCCTTATTGCGGTTTTTCTATTTCTTTTTTGTTCTAACGTTTTTGCGGCACCACGCGCGCAGCAGGGCGATCCCTTTTGCAGTGATGCCGGGTGTGCTGAAACGCGGACGCTGCTGAAGCAGACGTGCGACTGGATCGTAGCCAATAAGGCCACCGTGCCCACGATTTATGTGGGCGGTTATTACATGCGGACTTTGGTGGATGGGTACGAGATTTTAGGCGACCAACGGTACCTGGAGACGGCCCTTGCTTACAGCGACTACCTGCTGGGCAAGCAAATGTCCAATGGCTTCTGGCCCACCGGATACGGGGCCGTTTACCTCGCGGATACAGGCAGCGCGCTGGGGCTCTTCATCGCGCTCTACAAGCACGCCGGCCCGGAACGGCAGAAGAAATTCCTCGCTGCCATTCTGCACTACGCGAATTCGATTGAGAAGAACGGCATGATTAACCCCAATGGCGCTTTCGGGACAGGGTGGGGGCACGTCGAAGGCGACACCATGACCAAGCCTATCCCCGACCAGTACACGCTGTCCTCTGCACTGACCGGGGGGGAGATTTTCACCTGGATCTATCACGTGACCGGCAAGGACGAGTACCGTGAAACCGCCTACCACGCGCTGAAGTGGGTTCTCAGCACCATGCGCGAGGATGGCAACGTCCCTTACATCCTCGCCTGGGAGCAAGCCGACTGGGACAAACGCGGCGACCCGAGGAATGATTACAACCTTTGGGAGGACATGACTTATGGGACGGCGGGATACGTGGGCGAGGGGATTCTGGCTTTCGACCTGCACTGTGACCAACCGGAATGGCGCGCCTGGATTGAAAAGGCCGTGCAGCCCAACATCGAATTTCTGCTGAAGAATCAACTCCCGGAGGGCACTTGGTCAAAATTGCGTCAGACCACTTGGGATCGGACGCGCTTCCCCGGCATCGTCGATTATTTGATTTGGTACTACGAGCGTGTCAATCAAGACCCGCGCATTGCCCAGGCGGTGCAGCGATTTGACGCCTTCATTCTCGATCCCGAAAAGGCCAAATCGTTTGGCCTGCTGAATCGCGGGGCGGAAGGAGGGGCAAGGGCCAACTCCTTCAATACCGCCACCAGCCTCACGGGCCGCGCCCTCGCCGACATTCTTTCGCCGGACGTGGACTCGAAATGGTGAGGTTTGTAAGGTAGGGGCGTCCCTTGTGGCCGCCCTCGGGCAACCACAAGGGTTGCACCTACGACGGGGGAAAGGTGGCCCCGATCACATGGGATTACCAATTGAAGAAAAGAAAAAGCTTTACGCCCAGTATCGAAGTCTCTTGCTGGACGGCATCGTGCCGTTCTGGCTCGAGCGGGGTATCGATCGCGAGCACGGCGGCGTGCTCTCCTGCATGAGCGACGATGGCCAGGTGCTGAGCGGCGATAAATTCATCTGGTCGCAGGCTCGATCGGTTTGGACTTTCTCGGCGCTTTACAACCGCATCGAGCCGCGGCCGGAATTTCTTGAAGCCGCGCGGAACTCCGTCCGCTTCCTCCTGGCGCATGGCCGCGATGATCGCGGGCGTTGGGTTTATCACACGGACCGCGGAGGCCGTGTGCTGGAAGGCGCCACCAGCATCTATGCCGATTGCTTCGCCATCTACGGGCTGAGCGAGTACTACCGCGCTACAAAGGATGAGCAGGCCCTCTCGGTAGCGCGCCAGTCGTTTGAACGAGTGGTCCGTCGCATCGAAGAACCCGATTTCAACGAAACAATGCCCTACCCCATGCCCCCGGGATGGAAGAATCACGGCGTACCGATGATCATGACCGAGGTTGCTCATGAGCTGGGGCAAACCCTGGGAGACGATAAGGTGGAAGTTTTGGCCGGCCAATACGTGGACCGGATCATGACGCATTTCGTGAGACCGGAGCGAAAGGTACTGTTGGAATTCCTGACTCGCGACTTCCAAGAGCTTCCACCTCCTGCCGGAACGTTCGTGATGCCGGGGCACGCCATCGAGTCAATGTGGTTTGTGCTGCACGTGGCCCGGCATCGCCGTGACCAGGATTTGATCCGACGCGCGGTGGAGGTCATCCGTTGGCATCTTGAATACGCATGGGACGAGGAGTATGGGGGTCTGCTTTTGTCTCGCGATATCGCCGGAGGCGAGCCGTTTCTCCCCCACTCGCAAAAGAAGCTTTGGTGGCCGCACGTGGAAGCCCTGTACGCGACGCTCCTGGCATACGAATTGACGGGCCAGGATTGGTGCCTGGCATGGTACAAGAAAGTGGCGGATTGGGCGTGGTCGCATTTCCCCATGCCGAACTGTGGCGAGTGGTATCAGCGCCTTACCCGCGAGGGCAAGCCTAGTTCCGAAGTGATTGCGCTGCCGGTTAAAGATCCCTTTCATTTGCCCCGAGGGGCCATTCTGATTGTGCAGTTGATGGGTGAGAAAGCGTGATCAAAATTCCCAAGCTGCCGTGGCTGATTGCCGGGATGCTGTTTTGTTCCACTCTCATCAATTACACCGCCCGCCTGACGCTTTCCGTGGTCGTGGGAAATGTCCTCCGCGAGTTCTCGATGACGGAACGGGACTATGCGCAGATTGTCAGCCTTTTCCTGGTGGCCTATGCGGTGATGTACGCGGGCTCGGGATATGTGGTGGACCGCCTGGGAACACGACGCGGGTTTGCGCTGTTTGTGTCGGTGTGGTCCGCCTTCCAGGTACTGACGGGATTCGCACTTGGGAAGTGGTCGCTGGCGGCGACCCAATTCGGCCTGGGGCTTGCCGAACCCGGCAACTTTCCGGCAGGAGTCAAGACCGCCCACGAGTGGTTCCCTCCCCACCAGCGCGCAGCGGCTGTAGGAATATTCAACGCCGGATCTTCAATGGGCGCGGCTCTGGGCGCACCGGTGGCGGCCTTCCTGACGGTCCGTTACGGCTGGCGGTCAGCGTTTTTCTTTACCGGCGGTCTTGGGTTTGTCTGGTTGGTCCTGTGGCTAATCATTACCCCATCGCCGGGTTCCCCCCGCTGGTTTGCGGCCCGCAAGGAAAACGGCCTGGAAGACTCTCCGGTGGAGTCAGTGGCGGATGCCCTTGCGAGTAAGCGCAACACGCTCCGACTTCTGCGCTCGCGCCCGTGCTTGATGCTGATTCTGGCGCGCTTTCTCACTGATCCCGTCATCTATTTCATTCTCTTTTGGCTTCCGCGGTACCTGGAAAAAGGAAGAGGATTTGATATCGCCATGGTGGGCAAGTACGCCTGGGTGCCCTTTTTCTTTGCCGGCAGCGGGTACATTTTGGGCGGATGGCTTTCCGGCCGCCTGATGCGCGCGGGTTGGAGCCTGGCGCGGGCGCGCAAGACGGCCATGCTGGTGGGCGCCTGCTTCTTGCCGTCGGCGATTATTGCCCCTCGCGTGCCCACCGCAACCCTGGCCATTATCGCGGTGTCCTTTGTTCTGTTCGGCCACGCCATATGGGTCGCCAATCTCCTGACCTTGCCGGCGGACTTGTTCCACCGGAACGAAGTGGCGACGGGGGCTGGATTTTCCGGCATGGGAGGAGCCATCAGCGGGATCATCGCGACGCTTTGCACCGGCTACGTGGTGACGCGATTCTCCTATCAGCCGATTTTTCTAGTGGCCGGCCTGATGCACCCGCTGGCGATGGCGCTGGTTTTCTGGCTCCTTCCCGACCGGGATTTTCCCCAGGCGCGGGCCGCTGAGGTTTTGTCCGCGTAGCCCATAATCAGCAATGCATTGGCACCCTCCAGGGGCCAATGTGCCGGGACAATGGCTTCATCACCCGTTCGTAGGCGGGTCAGCACCGCGTTGGTTGCCTCGCAACGAAAAGGCCTTTCGCGGTAGGGGGACGGCTTACCGCCCCCTGGGTTCCGCATTCACCCTGCGGAACGCCGGGTAGGGCAAGCCCGGCATCTCGTGATGGCATTCACCCGTTCGAACAGCGCCTGAGGTTGTGTGGCCCGGAGGTGGCCACGGTCAATTCGCGTTTGGAATTGACCATGGGTTCGTCATCGAAGGAAAAGCCCTCGGCCACAAAAGCAGTGATCGTGGCCGCGTTGTAGTTGCGGGCCTTTCCGCAATGGTGCAAAACTCACCCTTTGTGAAACGCATTGCTCTATACTTTCTGCATGGGGTTCTGGCTGGAAGTGGCGGCGGGGTTCCTCGCCAATGTGTTCGCGGGCGTGCTGCTCGTTATCTGCTACGTGGTCATTCAATGGTTTTTGCAGATAACTGATATCACTATCGGCTACAAGTGGCGATTTGACGGCGCACAAGATCAGCCTCGCAATCTGCGGCCGAGTTTGGATATACGGAACCGCTCCAGATCAAAGACCTACTTGTTGGGAAACATCGCATATGTTAAGGACAAGCGTCCTGTAGCGCCCTATGACAACAAATCCCTTTGGGGAAAGGAACTGAAGCCGGGGAGTATCGAATCTCTAGAGGTGGCCCCGATAGCGAGTTTTACGTCGCTCGATGAATGTATAGAGACCGAGGTGCATGTGCGCTTGCAAGGCAAGCGAATGTTTTGGCTGAAGGGTACGGGGCTGGGCCAACCGCGCACAGGACGACTTCAACGCATGGCGTTCTGGCTGCGAGATAAGTTTGAAAGGTCAGCATTCCCCTCGGAGTAGCAGAATGGACTCTTTGTGGAACATGGGAAAAGGGCACGCTCGCGCAGATGCTAAGAAGCGACCGTCTTCACCAGCCCGCGGGGTACTACTCGCCGGCCTCACGCTGCTTTTTTAGGTACCCCTCCAGCCCGGCGGGACTCAAAACCATGGTTGGGCTTCGGCCGCACAGGTCTGTGGGGAACATGCTCTTCTCCACCACCCTGCCCCCACGCTCCCCAACCCTCTGGGTGAGGAATTCCAAGTGGAGATAGCCGCAGATGATGAGTACTCGACCGCGATCCACACTCGCCTCGATTTTTTCCAGCCAGAAGCCCTCCCGCACGGCGTCGGCGTGCGAAAGACGACAGTCCTGATCCTGCAGGAATTGCTTGCGTGCTTCCATCTCCCGGTCAATCTTGTACTCAGCCCACTCCCAGGGGAACAGGTCAACCTGAAGGTATGGGATGTGCAGCCGTTTCGTCGTAACACACACCATGGAGGTGTTATCGCAAGTGTACTCCTCAGCGACCAGCCTTATCGAATGCTTCCTGATGGCATCCAGCGCTGGCTTCTCAAATTTTGACAAGCCCTGAAGGTCATGTGAGGTTCCGAGGATTACGTATTCGATCATTTGTCTCCCCTCTCTGATTCAAGGCAGGCGGTCACGGCCTTGGCCGCCATTATTTTAACGCCGCCGCGAAAGCGGGCCACGGTCAATTCGTCTTGAGAATTGACCGCGGGTCCGTCATCGAAGGAAAAGCCGGTCACAAGAGCCGTGACCGTCGCCAGCCCGCTCATCGCAGGAGTGCAAGTGCTATCAACGAGAATTGGACACCACCGCTGTCCAGGATATAGACGTCGATATTGCCCTGCGATACGTGGTTAACCGCGTCACGGGCCGCCGAATCCAAGTCGGAATGAGGGTAGAAATTCCAGCCTCCGGGCGCGTTCTTGCACACAACGTACGCGTTCTCCGGCTGCGTTAGGTCTATGTTCTTTTTGCCAGCGGCTTCCCTTATCTCGACTTCTTTTTGTTCGGTAGTCTGGATCATATGGGTCTCCTTCCTCTGGAATCATTCCTTATGTTGTTTTGGGCGAATCCGAATTGTGGACAAAAGTTCTGGATGGGCCATAAAAAAATAGCGGCAAACCGGGGCGTACCCGATTCGCCGCTCGCAAATGTGATTATTAAACACTGGGAAGAGTTAAGTCAATAGGGTAAAAGCGGGTAGCCCGGAGGTAGGGGTAGCGCAAAGGTGGGCGTAGTCTGCCCTCCTTTGCGGCCCTTTTCGGTGAATGACGTTACCATATTGGCGCGTTGAAAAGCCGCGGAGGAACGCAAAGTACGCGTACCTCCGCGCTACCCAGCTCGCCCGTTGATTTGAAGGCAGAAATGGAAAAGCTACGGAAAGAGTATCATCGTGACCCGCTGCTAGTTCGTCGCTTTCCCCGTCCATTTACAAAGTCAAATTTTGAGCAAGCCTTGCGAAAGGTCAGCCGCCGCGTTTTGGTGAATAGTCGCGAATCCAACCTCTAATTCTCTTCTCTTGGACAGATAGGAGTTCTCCTACGCAGTTAGAGCAAATGAAACGTCTATCATAGACTTTGCCCAGCGGATGAGGCCCAATTCCTAGTTTGTCTTTCCGTTTTGAAATCTCTTCATCATAGAATTTCAACCCTTTCCAATCATCGAGGGCTTTTTTAACATCTTCGTTCACCAGATTCGAGTGTAGTTTTTCAGGGGTGCCAATCTGAGAGAGGGAGCCGCATAACTGGCACAGGCCCAATCCGAGATTTTCCAGTAGGGCAAGATTAAACCTTCGAATGGGATTGTAAAACGGACTGGATAGAACTTCTCTGCATTTCTTATGGCTAATTTGAATTAGCCCTATGCCGAGGTGACTTGCAATCTGTAACTCATCCTGAGTGAACATCTTTCCTCTTATATCGGCCATGTAAACGCGATTCGCGGAGATGTTGTACCCTAGTGTTTGCCCGCTGGCTGTTGCAAATGGCTCTAACCCTCGTTTAACCTCGACGATTATCGTTTCCACATCTCCCGATAAATCACCACCAATATCCCGGACTCCTACCACATCAGCATAGCTGTATCCAGTGTGCTTAGTGATTTCCGCTATGAAACAGCGAAAGTGCCGCTTCATCCACCTTCTGACAACGGGGTAGAGACGCTTTTCTGGTGGGATTTTCATTGGGTGAGTATACGCCACAGGCGTGGAAGCTTTCAATCCGTGTAGGTAACTTCAAAATGAAAGGCGGTGAATTATGGCTTACATCGGAATTCCAATATTTCAAGGATCAGAACTGACATCAGTCTCCAGAATCCGCGAATCCATGAGGGAATATGAGACTCCGGTAGGCGGAGAGGGCCGTGCCCGTGAGGATTGGGCGGAGTTTGATTTAAGAAGAAAGGGTGTGGGTATCTCTTCGCCGAACTGCCAGGTCGCTTGCCGGTGTAGAAAGTTCCGCGTGGCAGAAGCTGTGAAAGAATCAACAATCTCACGCAAAGGCGCCAAGACGCAAAGAAGCACAAAGGAAAACTGGCTTGTTTGTTGGCGATCCTTTGCGTCTTGGCGCCTTTGCGTGAGTTGTTTTGTTCTTAATTTGATTTTTTCACAGCTTCGCAAGCCTCCGTATCAGGACCCGTTCAGCTTGAGAAGGCCCTGCGGCGCGGCGCCCGCCGATTCTCTTCCCTTGCGGGGGCCGTCATTTTGTCCCCTTCGTAGCCAACGCCTTCTAGCCTCAAATTTTGTTCTTGACAAAGCCTACAAGTGTCTGTATACTTGTCTGGTGCTGGGTACCGGGCGCGAAGAGCCAGGTATCAGGTATCAGGTATCAGGTATCAGGTGTCAGGTGCAAGGTGCCAGGAGCTAGAAGCCGGGTAGGTGGTGGGGAACCCGCACGGGCCGTACCCAACCTCTGACCGCTAATCCCCAGCGGGAACCGGACGGTTCCGCACGATGGAAATTTGCCGATTCGCGACCGTAAGTCCTTATATCCTAGAAGGTTCGACAAGAAATACCGCAAGAAAAGATTTTAAAAAAGATACGTTCAAAGCCGGAATGTGTATGAAAACAAACAAAACATGGACAAAATGCCCGGAGAAAAGTCGGACATTTACGGCAAACCGACCCCATTTTTGCAAAAATAGAAGCCTTGTGGCGGCAATTTGCCACTTCAATTTGGTTTTTCAAGGCTTTTTGGGTGCATAATCACGGCACTATGCAGAAACCTCCACTACGCAGTTTCCAAGTCGATAAGGCTCGCGTTTACGTTTATCCATCCAAGCTGGAAACCAGCGAGGCTGCCGCCGCGGAGGCGGCGTCCATTTTGCGTGATGCCCTTGCGAAGCGTGGGTCCGCGCGCATCATCGTCGGAACGGGCAATTCCCAGATCGACATGATCCGCGCGCTGGCCCAGGCGCCCGGCCTGGACTGGAGCCGGGTGGAAGTTTTCCATATGGACGAGTACGTGGGGATGTCCGAGGAGCATCCCGCCAGCTTCCACCGTTGGCTTAAGACCCATCTGGTGGACATCGTCCATCCGGGGAAGGTTCATTATATGGAGGGGACCGCACCAGATTCGGCTCAGGAGTGCGAGCGTTACGCCGCGCTGCTTCACGCCGCCCCCATCGAGATTTGCTTTATCGGCTTCGGGGAAAACGGGCACATCGCTTTCAACGACCCCGGGGTGGCCGATTTCCATGACCCCTTGCCGGTCAAACGCGTGACCATGGATGAACGTTGCCGGCGGCAACAAGTGGGCGAAGGGCACTTTCCCACCATCGAGGCCATGCCCAAGGAAGCTTTGACCCTCACCTGTCCCGAACTGCTCCGAGCCGAGCACTTGATCTGCACGGTTCCCGATCAGCGTAAGGCCGAGGCCGTCAAGAATGCCCTCACGGGGCCGATCACGGAGGCGTGCCCCAGTTCGTCGGTGCGCACTCATCCCAGCGCGGCAATTTATCTGGATGCGGATTCCGCATCCCTTCTCCCCCCGGCGGAGCGATAAGCATGGAATTGCTACCGGCCAGGAGCGCGTGTATATTCGGGTGCGCCGAGGCGGCCGAAAACTAGCCCGGCCAGGAGCGGGGCGCCTAAAACGCATCCCGGAAGCCAGATTCTCTGCCAGGAGGACAACCTGTGCGCAAGCTTTTCTTTATCGTTTTCATCGCGTCGTGTTTAATTCCCATAACCCGGGCGCAAACGCCGGGGCCACCCCCGCCCAATCCCAAAGACTACACCGCCCACGTGGTGGGATACGCCCACATGGACATGGCATGGCTGTGGCGCTGGGAAGAGTCCATTCACGACATCATGTACAACACCTTCAACAACCAGCTCAGGTTGATGGACCAATTCCCGGATTACACTTTTTCGCAAGACCAAGCCGTAGTTCTCGACGCGATGGAGCACTTCTACCCGGACATTTTCAAGGCGCTTCAGGAGAAGGCCCGGACCGGCAATTTCATTCCCACCACCTCGGGTTGGGTGCAAATGGATGAAAACGTCGTCGACGGCGAATCGCTGGTGCGGCAATTCCTTTATGGCCAGAAATACAGCCGCGACAAGTTCGGCCACTACATCCGCATGGCGTGGCAGCCGGACGTCTTCGGTCATCCCATCTCGATGCCGCAGATTGCCCAGAAGGCCGGCATTGAGCTCTACGTTTTCAACCGCCCCCATGACCGGACCCGCCCCCCGATCATCTGGTGGCAGGGCCTGGACGGAAGCCGCGTGCTGGGTTATTCGACGCCCGGCGAATATACGCAGCCGATGGATCACCAGCACACCACGGTTCTGGGAATGCGCAACGCCGATCGCGCCGGAGTGAAGAATATCATGGTGGTTTACGGTGAAGGCGATCACGGCGGCGGTCCCCATGCCAACGATATTGCGGGCATCGCCAAATTGAACGCTTCACCGGATGATGTGCGCGTGAAGCCCACCAACATTGCGGATTACATCGATATCGTGTTGACCGAGAAAAAGGACTTTCCGGTCTACGAAAAAGAAATGAACCCCGTTTTCCCCGGTTGCTATACCACCCAGGTGGACATGAAGCGTCACAACCGCCAGACGGAGCAACTTCTCCTCAACGCCGAGAAGATGTCGGAGATTGCGGCGTTCTTCGGTATGCGCGAGTACTTTCCGAACCGCGACATCGGCGAAGCCTGGAAGCTGGCGTTACTCAACCAAGCCCACGACCTGGCAGCGGGCTCGGGCATTGGCCCCATATACACCGATGCGGCGCACCAGTACCAGGAGATTTTCGAGCGCGGCGAGCGCGCCCTGAATTACTCGCTGGAGGATCTGGGGCGCCAATTCGATACCCGCGGTGAGGGTATTCCCTTAGTGGTCTACAACCCGCAGTCGTTTGATCGCACCGGCTTGGTCACCGCGGAGGTTACCGCCTTTTCGCTGCCGGCGCGGATGGTGGCCGTGCACGGTGAGGAAACGGCGCCGGTCCAGATTCTGAAGGCGCCGGCGAAGGCGGGGGCTCGCGAGTCGGCGACCGTGGCCTTTGTCGCGCAGAACGTTCCGCAGATGGGAATGAAACTCTACCGGCTCGTTGTTGACACCAGTAATGCCAAGGCGGCGCCTTCCACCCTGCGGGTGGGATCGAAACCCCGCCCCTATTTGGAAAACGAATTCTTGCGGGTCGAGATTAACCCTGAAACCGGCAACATCGCGCGGCTCTATGACAAGGCGAATATGCGCGAGGCGTTTCACGGGGAGGGTAACTCCCTGACCGCTTGGGAAGACACCGAGGCGCAAGCCCGCAAGACCTCCAAAGAGTATGCGGGGCCGGCCTGGGATGTCGGCTTTACCGGCAAGAAATGGTATGTCAATAAAGCTGACCGCGTAGAAATCACTGAGCAGGGCCCGGCGCGCGCCACGATTCGCGTGGTCCACCGCTTCCGGGACTCCGACTTCACTCAGGACATCAGCCTGATGGCGGGCGTGCCACGCGTGGATGTCACCATGACCATGGACTGGTACGAGCGCGCCACCTTCCTCAAAGCGGACTTCCCCGCGAGCGTCGAGTCCAGCAAAGTGTCGGCGGAAATCCCCTACGGCGTCATTGAGCGCGACCAGACCGGCGAAGAAGCTGTCATGGGAAAATGGGCTGATATTTCGAGCCCCGACTACGGCGTGGCCATCCTCAACGACGGCCGCAATGGTTATGATGCCAAGGACAACGCCATCCACCTCTCGGTGATTCGCGGACCGATGAGCCCTGACCCGCGCGCCGATGAGGGAGAACACACCTTTGGCTATTCCATTTATCCCCACCTGGGAAGTTGGCGTGAAGGTAAGGTGCAGTTTCAAGCCCTGGCGTTCAACTCGCCGCTGTTGGCCAGGCAGGAGCCCGAGCACGCCGACCAGCAAGAACAGGTGTCCGGAACCAAGGGTGCCACGCCTGACTCCTACTCCTTCATCAAGACCAATAGCGACCACGTGGTTCTGTACGCGTTGAAGCAGATGGAGGGTTTCTATGATCGTGATGCCATCGCGCGCTTCGTGGAATGTGAGGGCCGCGAGGGCGACGTAACCATTGAACTCCCGCGCAAAGTCCGCGCCACAGAAACCACCTTGCTGGAGGATGTCAGCGTGGGGCCGGTGGGGGAAGGAACAACCATTCAGTTCCACATGAAGCCCTGGGAGATTAAAACCCTGCGCTTGGCGGCGGTGCGCTGAGTCCTGATCGCAAACCGCGGGAGCGGTCGAGGGGCGCGGCCAACTGCCTGCCCCGCCACTCCCGCCGGTGTTCACCTAAAAATGTCGTCGTGCCGGCGCATCCGGGTCCCGCGAAGCGGAA
>JBEKNU010000006.1:0-61894 GCA_049522495.1 Terriglobia bacterium | reverse complement strand
ACTGCGCGATCACGTCCAAGTAAGGCTGCCACAGATCACTGCAGATGAAACGCAACTGCCGGGTACGCTCGGGGCCGAAGCCGCGGAAGAACTGCCGCAGCGTCTCCGCGCTGCGTTGCTCGCCCACCCAGAGCAGACGCCGTGCCGGGGCGTCCAGTTGATAAACCACCGTCAAATAGCGGTGCCCGCGCTGCCAGGAGGTTTCATCGATGCCCAGCGCCTCGATGCCCGACAGGTCCCGATGCGCCAGTCCCCACTCCACCTGCGTGCACACGGAATGAAAAACCTTCTCCCAGGAAGTGTGAAAGAATCGCGCCACCTCTTGCCAGGAAACCCGCCGTGCCCAGGTGGCCAGAAATTGCATGTAGCTGCGCGTCAAGGTCTGCTTGCCCTGCCCCCAGGGCACGGCCTCTACCTTAACTCCGCAACGCGGGCAGCGCACGCGGCGGAGCGCGTAGACGAAATGCACCGGGATTCCCCACAGCGGCACGTACTCGAACTCCCGCGCCGACAATCGGTCATACCCCGGGCCGCGCTCCCCACACGCCGAACAGCGACCCAGACAATGCGCGCGCGGCCGCACCTCCACCACCAGCACCCCCCCTTGCCTCGCTTCTTGCCCTGCCTCCCCCTGTGCTCGGGATTTGTGTTGGTCCACATATCCCTTAACAGGTTCGGGGCAGGATGCGCTACCCCTTTCGATCTATCGCGCCTTACCCACGAATTCCACGGAGGAACCATTTATTTCCCCCTTCGCCGCGCGGTATTTTTTATAAATGCCTTATTTTCAAATGTTTGACGACTATCGTAATTTCCCTGATTCCTCGCTAACTTGCTTTGTTTTCATCAACATTCAAGGTTCGCGAGGGGTTTCAACTTTTTTCCCGCCCTCGTCCCGAGATGTTCTTTAACCGCCTTATTTTCAAAGAAATGGAAATCTTGATTACTGCCACCGCCTTCCTCTTGATTTTCGCTAAGCTGCTGGATTCTCATCAACATTCAAGGATCACGAGAGGCTCTCAGAAGCTTATTCCTCCTGGGCCTGGCATTTGATCCTTGGCGCCAAGCTTCTGATCGCCCAAATCTGTCGAATGCTGGAATCCTCCAATTGGTGCTTTTGTGCCTTGGTGGTCATCTTCTCTCCCTCCGCGCGGAAACGAACCCTCCTCGGTACTCAGTACGCAGCCATCGATTTTCCGTGATGCCCGGCGCAAAGGGGCGGCGACAAGCGCGGTTACTGACAACCGACAACAGACCACTGAGGACCGCCCTTCTTTCCCCTCTGTATTTTGTCCTCTCGTGGTGGGAGAATCCGAGAGGCGCCAAGCTCCGGCAGGATGCCGGACATCACATCGACAATAGCATATTCGATACCCGATGTCAAGAACTATTTCGAGGCTATTACCACAGCCAGGCCAAATGCTAAGGCATACTCAAATGCGTGCGGAGCTCATGCAACCCTGAGCCACTCAGGGTTACAGTTAGGCGCGCTCCATCTTCTACGGGCACACCCGCGACCGTGCGTCCATCAATCTCCATCGAGCCTTCCCCGCGATCTACCGGCATGGAAACCTGCGCAACTACTCCTTCCGGTACTTCAACCCTTGCTTTGAAATCTGAAACGTCGCGCCGGTAGTCAACTTTGATGAGCCCTTGTGGGCAAGGTTCGGTTCCCCGCGCCCAATCCAAACCGCAGAGATCGGGCCGGATATTGACCCGCGCAAAGCCGCCGGCTACAGGTTGAATGCCCAGAATTTGTTCCATCAACCAAGCCGTCGGCCCACTTGACCACCCATGACAGAGGCTCACAAAATAGCCCTCGCCGTGGTCCGTCTGGAGATGCGCATGGAAGTGCTCTTCGGGCCAGCGCGTGTCATAACCTTCCCAAAACGTAGTCGTGTAGGGCCGGAGCATTCCGCCCCAGTAATCGCGGATCCATTCCAAGGCTTCCTTCCGCCGCCCGGCCTCTGCCATGGCGGAAATTGCGTAAAAGTTGATATGAGGTGTCACGGTGAATTGGTAGGGACGGGAGAGGATCTTTTCCCATACCGCCGTGAGCCGGTTGGCGTCGGCAAGGCCGGCGTGGACGGCCATGGCGTTGGTTTGCCAGCGTCCACCGAAAATATTAGTTGTGGGATCGAGCGAGTTTTTGAGGGTATCTCCCCGGAACTTCTCCGCGACGCGTAGAAACTTTTGCGAGGCAGAGGAGCCGCCCGCCTGCTCCAATAGCCAAGCGCCCTCGTCGAATGCTCGCAAAAATTCCATCAGCGTCACGCGGCGTGATTCAGGGGAGTCTCCGTCCAAATCGGGAGACCAGTCGACGAACGTCGTGCGAGCCTTCAAATTCTCAAGAAGGCCCTTGTCATCAATTCGCGTTGCCATGTACTCCATCAAACCCCGCAGCGGTTCATGAACGGACCTCAGGTGCGCCATGTCTCCCGTGTGCCGGAAATAATCCGCCTCGCAGAGCACCCAGAGAGCCGAGTATCCGGGGATTCCGTTTACGTCTTTACTTACCGGGTTTCCGGCATCGGCAATCAAGCCTCTCAGGGATTTGTCAATCAGGAAGCGGTCGCCAAAAACGCTGCTGATCACGCGCTCGCTGACGTCCAGCCCGCCGGCCAGGCACAGCCGATCGCGTTTGGGTCCATCCCAAACTGCATCTTGCATGCAGAGGTGTGCGGTATACGCGCCCACTTGCCAAATCCTGTTGACCTCGGGATCCGAGCACTCGAAGGACCCCGTCTGCCTTACCGGGTAGTAGATGAAATCCACATCGACGGCCTTCAAACGCAGGGGCGATGACCCACCCAGGAATCTGACCACCGCATAACTGAATGCGCTCTTGGGGCCATAAGCCGTTCCGTAAGGCGGCACATCAATCTCGTTGGCCCCAAGGTAGGGGTTCGACAGAGCTTCTTCAACGGATTCGCCATATTGAATTTCCAGGCGCATCGGCGCGGGCGAGGCCGAGACCACGCGAATGCGTCCCGCGCACTCTTTACCGAAGTCGAGTAATAGGTAGGGATATTCGGACTCCGGAAGCTTTTGGGCGGGCAGGAAGACCATTGCCGCATTCGCTTGTGGAACGGCAATTACCTCCCGCTTGCCAGGAGGCGGGGGCTTAAGCAGGCCAGGGGAGAAATAGGGATGTTCCAGGAGGGCGGAAATATTGGAGAATCTCCCCATACCTTCAAACCCATAAACCATGGCGCTGGCTTTCAAGGATAGGTGAGCAAGAAAGGGTGAAATGCCGTCATAGCCGGGCCAGCGGTACAGACCAGCGTCCTGATTGCTTTGGAAGAAATCGCTGTTGGCCTCGATGCCTCCCAGCGACTTCGCGTCTTTCCAACTGCGATCGTCGAGGCTCGGGAGTTCCCATCCCTTGTGGAGCCGGGAATCGCATTTCCAGGTGGCGTCGCTTATCAGCAGGGCAGGCTTCATGACCTGAGCCGCCGCAGGCACAATTTTCAGCACCAGACTGTTGCCTTGCGAGGCCATCACCGCAATCAGGTTGCGACCAACGTGCAATTGGCCGGAAACGTCGATGGCCAGAACAAAAGGATGAACTCTTTCTTTCGGATCGTGGAAACCATTCGCCAGCTGATGTCCGTTTAAGTAAACCATCATCCAATTAGGACCCGCGGCGTAGAGCGTTGCCACCCGGGGAACCACCCTTAACGAAAAGGATCTCCGAAAGTAAAGAAACGTGCTTTCCCCCTCGTCGCCTGCCTGGCCGCTCCAGATGTACTCTTCGGGCATGGGAGCGTGGACCGCAGACTCAAGCGTCGGCGTCGAAATATCCAAAGTCGGATCGAGGTGAACTGTCTGTCCGGCGACTTCTGTCCAGCCTCGGTTAAGCGTTCCGTGGTCGCTCTGCGCGAACCCTGGGGCGTGCGCTCGCAGTAGAAGCAAAACAACGGTGAAGCGAACGAGATAGTTGCGGGTGTCCGAATCGTGTGGCATGGCAGGATTCACCTGGCGGGGAGAAATGAACGGAACGATGTGGGTCGGCTGTCATCATCGCAGATAGATGAGTCGTGAATTGGAGGCAGCGTGAGGGAAGATGGTTGTCTGGTCGGGGCCATAACTGAGTGGCCTTAAACAACGCTTTGATAATCTCAACACGTAAGGAAAAGCGAAAAAGGTGATATGTGCTATCTCCGATGCACTGGTTTATGCCTTGCGCCTTAGCGCCATGGCGAGAGACTGTCTTTCTACGGATCGTAATGGTCTCGAAAAGCAAAACAATTTCTCGCAAAGGCGCCAAGACGCAAAGCATCTCGTCGGTACCTTGGCGTACCAGCCACTAACCACTCACCACTAGCCACTGCCTTATTCATACCTCAGCGCCACCATGGGATCGACCTTCGCAGCTCGGCGGGCGGGGATGGCCGTGGCAACCAGGGAAACGGCAACCATCGCTGCCACGGCAAGGACGATGGAGCCGGGATCGCTCGGGGCGACTCCGTAAAGCAGACTGGCGACAAGGCGAATCAACGCGAGGGCGCCGGCCAGCCCGATTCCCATCCCCATCAGTACCGGAACCAGCGACTCCTCCACAATCATGCGCACCACATCGCCGCGTTGCGCTCCGAGCGCCATGCGAATCCCTACTTCCCGGGTTCGCCGGGTCACCGCATAAGCCATCACGCCGTACAGGCCGACGGAGGCAAGGCCCAGGGCAAGAATTCCGAAGAAACCCGATAGGAAGGCAATCAAGCGTTCCCGTGCCAAGTGCGAATTGATGTACTCCTCCATCATTTGCGCGCGCAACACAGGCACATTCGGGTCCATCTCACGCAGTTGCCTGCGAATTCCGGCGATTACCGGGGGCGCACTTCCCGCGAAACGCACCACAAGCCAGCGCACTTCTGCGCCGTTGGACCAACTCGTCTCGTAGATCGTGCCCTCCCGGTCGGAGTCTCGAACGCTGCCGTAGTGCGCGTCCTTCACCACGCCGACGATTTCGAGAGCCTTTTCGGCGCTGTAGCGGTCTTCATAACTGAGGTGGCGGCCCACGGGGTTGGCGCCGGCAAACACATGGCGCGCCAACGATTCGTCAATGATGCAGGCCCGGGAGGCATTGGCGGGAGACTCGCCACTGCCACCACCACCCAATCGGCCTATGGCCCCCAAAAAGCTTTCGCCCGGCGCCACGACCGGTTCATCCTCAGGCCGGAAGTCGCGGCCCAGCAGGAGTGGGACTCCGAGGGTGGTGAAATATTCTGAGCTGACCGGATTGGAGAGCGCGAAGAGTTGTTCGCCGGATTTGGGTTGGTATCCCTCGGCCGAGAAAGTACGCGAGCGCATGTAGTTGCCCAAGGGCGTCATGCCGGAAAGGGCGGCAGAGCCGACGCCGGGAACGCCGCGCGCCCGTTCCAGTAATTGATCGTAAAACTCGCGTAGCCGCTGGCCGCGATAGCCGAGGTTTGTGGGGTCGATGTCAAAGATCGCAATCCTCTCGCGTTGGAAGCCGAGATTCACGTTTTGCAGGTTGTGCAGCGTGCGGATGAACAGGCTTGCGCCGATCAACAGCACGAGGGACAGCGCCACCTGCACCGCGATCAGCGCCTTTCCGAGCCGAAGGCGGGAGCCACCTTGGGTTGCTGAGCCGCCTTCCTTGACGCATTCGGCAAGGGTTAACCGCGTGGCCTGGAATGCCGGAACAAGACCGAAGAGAATGCCGGTGAGCACCATGATGCCCACGGAAAAGGCAAGCACGACGAGGCTGGGGCTGAAATGAAGGCCCGGATCAATGACTCTGGCCCTGGCGAGGGCCGACACCCCAAAGTAAGCCAACGCCAGCCCCACGGTTCCTCCGGCAGCCGCCAGCACAAGGCTCTCGGTCAGGAGTTGCCGAATCAGGCGCCCACGCGAGGCGCCGACCGCCCGGCGCAGCGCGATTTCCCTGCGCCGCGCGGCGGCGCGCGAGAGCAGCAGATTCGCAACGTTCGCGCAGGCGATCAACAGCACCAAGCCGGTGGCCAGCACCAGAGCGGCGAGCGGATCGAACATTTGCTCTTGACGGAACGATCCGGCACGAGTGCCAGGTACCAGGCGAATTTGATTCTCCCCGTATTTCCGGGCCTTGCCCCCGGCTTTGACGGCTGCGTCATTGATCGCCTCCGCCGCCTGCGCCCACAGCACTTGCATGCCGGCTTGCGCCTGCTGGATCGAGATCCCCGGCTTCAGCCGCGCCATGGTCACGAGCCAGTACATGTGGGTTGTGTTCCAGGCGCGCGCGGCCGAGGGGTTAGTGACTGGGAACATGGTTAAAGGGATGAAGGCGTCAGCCTCCTGGCCGTTGAAAAGACCGCCGAAACCCTTTTCCGCAATACCGACGATTTCGAGCGGATACCCATTCACAGCAAGCTTCCGCCCGATGACTTTCAGGTCGCCGGCGAAGCGCCGTCGCCAATAACCGTAGGAGAGAACCGCGATGGGTGATCCGCCTACGGTAGTGTCGTCGGAGGGGGCGATGACCCGGCCGACTGCTGAACCAATGCCCAGGGTCTGAAAATAGCCGCCGCTTACGTAATGGACGTGTCCGACCTCTACGGCCGGAGCGCCTTCGGGTCAAATACCCACGGCAAGATGGTTGCTGCTGGCAAACACCGAAGAGAAAACCTGGTTGTGGTCACGAAACTCGCAATAGAAAGGATATGCCTCGCTATACGTGCCCTCGAGCTTAACCAGACGGCTGGGTTCGCGCGCGGGGATGGACCAGAGCAAGAGTTGATCGACGAGGCTGAAAATTGCAACATTGACGCCGATTCCCAGCGCCAGCGTCACCACGGCTACGGCGGTGAAGCCGGGATTCCGCTTGAGTTGGCGCAGGCTGTAGCGAACGTCCTGCCCCAGGGCTTCCTTATGGAACAGCGCCCCCAGACCATGGACGATGCTTGGCAGTCGCAACATGAAGCGCCCCTTCAAGGGATTTGTGCACAGCTTCCAGTCCTTACGATGCCAACCTCCACCGCAACGTTGGCAGGTACAGGCTTACCGGCCTTCATGGCCGGTCAGAATTTCCAGGTCCTCAGCGCGTTTACGGGAAGTTATTTCGGGGACAACCCCTGCCCGGCTCAAGACAGCTTGAACTCAACCTCGATACTTACCTTGCAGGGCACGGGCTTTCCAGCTTTCATGGCAGGTTTGAATTTCCAGGTCTTCACCGCCTCAATGGCCTTCTCGGTCAGTCCTTTGTCGCGTCCCTGAAGAGCTTTCACATCGGTCACGGCACCATCGACTCCGATGACGACCGAAAGAATCACCATGCCTTTCAGTTTCGCGGCCCTCGCCTCCTCGGTGTACCCGGGTTCCGGCTTGTAAATGGGAATGGGAGCGCTAACTTCACTACCTACGCTGTAAACCCCACCACTCACACCGCCATTCACACCTCCGCTCACTCCTCCACTCACCCCGCCACCCACGCCGCCACCCACGCCCTCTTCGGCAAGAGTGAAGTGAATGGTCACATCGGTGATGACAGCCTTCTCACCCGGCGCGTAGCGCCATTTCTGAACGGCCTCGACAGCCGCTTTGACCAGCAGCGGGTCGCCGCGCAGCGGCACGAGCTTCGAGACACTCCCATCCTTCTCAATGGTCGCGCGCAGGACAACGACGCCCTGAATGCCGGCCTTCTTCGCTTCGGGGGGATAGACCGGAGTTACTTTTACAACCGGTTCGAGGGCGGTGTTTGACAGCGGTGGAGCTTCTTTCGAGCTATGCCCGGCGGGTGCGGACGCACCGCCCTTGTCGAGGGTAAAGTTGATGGTCACAATCGTAACGCGAACGTCTTCGCTCGGCGCATAGCGCCATTGCTGAACGGCGTCGACGGCCACTTTGACCAGTTGCGGGGGGCCGCTCAGCGTCTGGATGTCCATGACGCTGCCGTCGTTGTTGATGGTGACGCGCAGCTTGACCATTCCTTGAATGCCGGCCTTCTTCGCTTCCACTGGGTAGACTGGCCTCACTCGCGTGACCGGCTGGATGGCAGCATCGTCAGACGGCGGAATTTCCTTCCCGGCCGGCTGGCTGCCGGCGGCGGCCTGCGCGGGCGCGCGCAGCGGAAACGCCCAAACGCCTACGCCTCCAGCCAGAGTCAATAAACCAACGATTGCGATAAGCGAGAGGAAAAGGCGCGGTTTTGACACGGTAACCTCCTTCACCAGCATTTCAATTCGTTGCGCAAGCTGACGTTCCTTCAGAAAGGTGGGCGCGGCTCCCAGGGCGGGGCCGGGGCTGCCCCCGGCAATCTCCAGTAGCGCGCTCATATAAGGTTTGCGCGCGTTGATCATGCGAACAACTTCCGCGTCAACGGTCTGTTCGCGGCTCAGGCGAATGCGATTCACCACCCAGGCCACGGCAGGATGAAACCAGAAGACCGTGAGAATGATTTCTTCCGTCAGGTTGAGAATCCAATCACCACGCACGACGTGCAACAATTCGTGCCCGGCAATGGCCCGCTGGAAGTCTTCGCTCATTTTAGGGAAGCGTTCGGGAAGAAGAATGGAAGGAGGGCGAAGGCCAAACGTCGCAGGGCTTTCCAACCCCGGTGTGAGATACCAAGCAGGGGAGACGCGCAGCCGCGACTGGAGTTCGCGCACGCCGTCAGGCAGTGGATCAAACGCCCGTGCGGTCCGGCGAATCGCCCGCAACCTTCCGAGGCCCAGCGCCAACCACGCCAGCCGAACTAACATTCCCGCCAGCAACACCCCGTTGATGAGCGGATAAAGCCAGGCGTGCAGCTCAGCCGCGCCCGCTTGCACGCCCTGAAAGCTGATGGACACCGTCCCATCCGCGATCGAGGAGGCGGCCGCCGGAGACCTCCAGGGCTGGAGCAACGGCAGCACCAGGCAAATCACCAGCAGTCCCTGCCAGTAAGCCAGCAGCACGCGCGGCGCGCGCAAACGAAACAACGCGGGACCCGCCGTGCCCACCACCACCAGCAGAATCACCTGGAGACAGTAAGATAGAAAGTTAGCAACCCAGAGGGGAGGACTCATACGCTCTCCTTGATGGCGCGCGCGAGCTTTGCCAACTCCTCGGGCGATAGCCGCCGGTCTTTAACGAGTTGCACGAGGAGCGGCTCGGCCGAGCCGTTGAAGACGCGCTGTACAAACTCCTGCACCATGGCGCGGATGACTTTGGCCTTGGCTTGGGCGGGACGGTAGACGTGGGCCTTGTCCTCGGCGCGCTTCTTCAGGTATCCCTTCTCTTCCAGGATGTTCATCATGGTCATGACGGTGGTGTAAGCGATCTTGCGCCGGCGCAGGAGGGCCTCGTAAACGTCGCGCACCGTGGCGGTCTGAAGCTCCCAGACCACCTTCATGATCTCCAGCTCTTGCTCGGTAAGAGTGCGGCTCTTGGTTCTCATACTAATTAATTAGTACGATTAGTTTAGTTTGTCAAGCGAAAAATGCAGGGGGGGAAGCAATTGCGGGAACACCTGCCGCGGGTGTCATGCGGAGGAGGTCGTCGCAGATCGCTGGCAATCGATGGTTTCATTCATATCTCAACGCCACCATGGGATCGACCTTGGTGGCCCGGCGGGCGGGGATGTAACTGGCCAACAGTGCAACGACAGCCAGGAGCGTCGCGACAACAACAAAGGTGAATGGATCTCTTGACTGAATTCCGAACAACAGGTTGGCCAAGAAGCGGGTCAAAACCAGAGCACCGGCAATACCAAGGGCTACGCCTACAACGGTAAGTTGCGCTCCATGGCGCATGATTAGCCTTAATATCTGGCGAGGGTGCGCCCCGAGCGCCAGGCGGATGCTAATTTCATGAGTCCGCTGCGTGACCGTGCAAGCCATCACCCCATAAATCCCCACGGCGGTGAGCAGCAGAGCGAGCAAAGCAAACGAAGTGAGCATGAGCGACTGGTAGCTGGTATCGGTCATCGACTGAGAAATGACCTCCTCCATGGTGCGAACATTGAACAAGGCGAGGCTGCTGTCGAGCGAACGGACTTGGCTGCGGACCGTGGCCGGCAATGCCTCGGTTCCAGCCGCACCCCTGACGACGATAGACAAAGTACTGACGGGTGGCACGAGCGCGCGAGGAAGCGGATAGTAGGCTTGTGGAATCACCGGCTGGCGGATGCCCCATTCCTTCACATCGCCCACAATCCCCACTACTGTGAACGGGCCGTTCCCGCCCAGCTTGAAGGTCTTGCCGAGCGGGTCTTGGTCAGGCCAGAATTTGCGAGCCATCGTTTGATTGATTACGGCTACGAGAAGGCCCCCGGGGAGAGCCTGCATTTTGCCGGATTGCGACATGGCGACCACCTGCCGAATGGCCTCGGCAGAGTTCTGCAAATCTTGCTGGCTTAAGTTGCGCCCTTTGAGGAAAGGAATGCCGAGGGCCCGGAAGTACTCCGGGGTGACAGCGTTCATTTCGACAAGGATATTATCGAATGCCGAGCTTTCCCTCCCTTCGATGATGATTTTGGCGTTGTTCCCTCCCTTCAGTGGCAGTTGACTCCCGACCGCCGCCGCTTCAACTCCGGGGGCAGCTTTCAGGCCATCGAGCAATTGGTCAAAGAAAGCTATGCCCTGTTCCAGGGTGATGTACTTCTTGGGGGGCAGGGTGATCTGCGCGGTCAGCACGCCTTGCGGATGGACACCGATTTCGACCTCACGCAGCTTGACGAAACTTCGCAACAGAAGGCCGGCGCCAATCAGCAACGCCAGGGAAATGGCGATCTCGCCAACCACCAGCGCGTCGCGCAATATGCCTCGCCGCCCTGAAGGCCCAAGAACCGCTTTCACCGCGGTCTTCAGTTCTTCGTTGAGGTGAACTTGAGAAGCCTGCAACGCGGGCGCGAGCCCAACCAGGATTCCCACCAGAAGGCTAACCCCAACTGTGAACGCTAGCACGGTCCCATTTAAAGCGATCGGATTCGCGCGCGGAAAAGGAAGAGTTTTGGCGGTGGCCAGAAGCCGCACGCAATCCCAACCGATGAGGAACCCAAAGGCCGCGCCCAGCAGAGAGAGCAGCACGCTTTCCGTCAGCAGTTGCCTCACGATGCGAACGCGACTGGCACCTATCGCCCTCCGAACGGTGATCTCCTGATGGCGTCCGGTGGAGCGAACCAACGAGAGATTGGCCACATTCGCACAGGCGATCAGAAGGACCAACCCCACGGCGCTCAGCAGCGTCAAAAGTTGCAGTCGGGAAGAGCCAACCAACTGCTCCTTCAAGGGAATCACCGCGGCGCCCGATTTCCAGTCCGGATCGGGATACTGCTTTTCGAGGCGTTGTGCAAGGATCCTTAGATCCGCGCGTGCTTTCGCCACCGTCACGCCGTGCTTCAATCGGCCAATGGCCCGGTACTGGCGGTAGCCCCTTGGCCCCAGATTCTTCTCGCTCATGTCCATTGGAATCCAGAGGTCCGCAAGCCCGCCTCCGGAACGAAACCATGCCGGCATGACACCCACCACGGCGTATTTCTCGCCGTTGAGATCAATGGTCTTCCCCACGGCGTCCTTCCCGCCGCCAAAGTGCCTCTGCCAAAAGCCGTAACTGAGAATGGCTACGTGGTCCCGCCCCGCCTGGTCTTCGCCCGCCAGGAGGGTCCGGCCAACGAATGGCTCGACGCCGAGCAGGGAGAAGAAGTTAGCCTGGGTTCGAATAACCATGGCTTGCTCCGGTTCACCCGCGCCGCTGGCGTTGTAATTGAGCCCCCACGTGAACAGGCTGGTTCCTTCCATCGTCTGATTTTGCGCCTGCCAATCGATATAATTTGGCCCTGATAGCGGGTAAGTCCCCGGCGACGCTTGGGTTTCCCAAAGTTGCACGAGGTTCGCGGGATCACGGAAAGGCAGCGGACGTAGAAGGACGGCGTCCACGACACTGAAAATTGCTGTGTTCGCCCCGATGCCAAGGGCGAGGGTGAGGACAGCCACCGCCGTGAAGCCGGGATTGCGGCGTAACTGGCGCACGCCATATCGCAAGTCCTGCCAGATTGATTCCAGTGTCGATTCCCAGCCGCTGCTGCGGATTTCTTCTTTCACCCCTTCCAGGCTGCCCATCTCCACACGCGCGGCGCGCAGGGCTTCGGTCTGGCTCATCCCCGAGCGCATTTTCTCTTTCACCGCCGCGTCCAGAAAACCGCTCAGCTCTTCATCCATCTCCTGTTCCACTTCTTTCTTATGGAACAGGGTCCGAAGGCCGCTGGTTAGATTTCGCAAGATCGACATGGTCTGTCTCCAAGTTGCCGATTGTCGATTGCAACACCCAGCCCCGGAAGCGGCCGCCTTTCAATCGTCAATCGACAATCATCAATCGACAATTACTCGTACCTCAGCGCCACCTTGGGGTCGACCTTGGTGGCCTGCCGGGGTCGACGCTCATTTCCATTTGTGTTACACTTCTGCCGTATGAGTCACACAATAACCGTACGTCTTACACCGGAACTCGCCGAGTGGCTCCAGGAAAAGAGCCGGCGGACGGGTTTGCCCGCCGGCCGGATTATCCGCCACCAACTGGAGCGTGCCCGGTCGGAAGCTGGAAACCAGCGCTTCCTTCGCCACGCGGGAAAGATCAGCGGCCCCCAGGATCTCTCCTCCCGGAAAGGATTTGCACGTTCATGAAAGCCATTGCCGACACGGGCCTGATCGTGGCCTTTGGCAATCGCACCGACCGTTTTCATTCTTGGGCGGTGGAAATCGCCAGGAACATTACTGAACCGCTACGCACCTGCGAAGCGGTCTTGGCGGAGGCAGCCTTCCATCTTCGTTCGGTAACGTACGTTCTGTCCCTGGTCGAGGACGGAATGTTGCAGGTCTCGTTCGAGATACCCAAGCATCAAAAGCGCCTGGCAGAATTGGCGGAACGATACCAAGACCGCCACCCCGACTTGGCTGATCTGTGCCTCATCCGCATGAGCGAGTTGTTTCCCCAGCACACCGTGATTACCGTGGACGAGGAAGATTTCCGTATCTATCGCCGGAACAAGCGTGAGACGATCCCGCTTCTATGCCCGCCTAGGACATCACGACGGTAGTACGGGTCCCCTCCGACAGGCATTGGAAAGTTGCGATTCGGCTCACCACTGACCACTATCCACTTACCACTGTTTTACTCATACCTCAGCGCCACCAGGGGATCGACCTTGGTGGCGCGGCGGGCTGGCCAGTAACTGGCGAACAACGAAACTGCGATCAACACCTGCAAGACGAGGGCGAACACGGCCGGATCGGTGGGCTCGACGGCAAAGAGTATGGTGCGGAGAAGGCGCGTAACGGCCCACGCTCCGGCCAATCCGATTACCAGGCCAAAGGCGGTAACGCGCAGGCCTTGGCCCACCACCATTTTGAGGATTTCCTTTTGTCCCGCGCCCAGGGCCATGCGGATTCCGAACTCGTGGCTTCGTTGGGCAACGGAATACGCAATCACTCCATAAAGGCCGACCATGGCCAGGACGAGTGCCAGCGCGGCGATCAGTCCCGAAATGAGCACGGTCAGGCGCTGTGGCGCAACGGATTCCGACATGAGGTTCTGCATGGTGCGGACATCGCCCAGGGGTTGGTCAGGGTCGATGGAGTGAATGATGCTGCGCACGTCGGCAATGAGGCTGGTGGGATCCTGGGCCGAGCGGACTACCAGCGTCATTTTACTGCTCGTTTCCAGGAAATACATGGAGGCGAAGGGTTCGGCGGCGGCGTCAAGCTCCTTGATGTCGCCCACCACGCCCACCACCGATTGCCAATGGCAAGGAACGCCCGCACAGTTCACGCCGAAACGCTTGCCAATGGGATCCTCGCCGGGCCAATAGCGCTTCGCCATAGTTTCGCTGATGATAACCACATCCTTGTTCGCGTCCGGAGCCTCGAACGTCCGTCCCTTGACCAGGGGGATTCCCATGGCGCGAAAGTACCCGAGGCTTACACATCGGTGCTGCGCCCAGATGAGGTCGCCAGGCGGGCGAGGCGGGGCGCCTTGGATGATGATGTCCTGACCCCACAAACCGCCGGAAAGAGGTCCATAATTGACGGCGCCCGCCGCCCGCACCTGCGGCAGGCCGGCGACGCGATCCAACACATCTCGATAAAATGCGTCCCCCCCTGCCTTGGTCCGCGCCAACCGAACGGTCAACACGTTCTCGGACCGGAATCCCATGTTCACCGCAGAAAGCCGGGCAAAACTCTTGATGAGCAGGCCCGCGCCGGTTAAGAGCATGGCAGCAAGGGCAACCTCGGTGGCCACCAGGGCCGCGCGGTACGACCGCCGGCGCCCGCCCGCCAGCGGATTGCGCATGCCTTCCTTCAGGGTCTCGTTCAGCTCGAAGCCGGTGGAGCTCCAAGCCGGCGCCATGGCGAAAAGCAATACCGTCAGAAGGGATATGGCCAAAGCAAAAATCAGCACTGAGGCGTCAATCCCGCCGCGCGTGAGGGGTTGCCACCCGGTGGGCAAAACCGCGTAGAAAACCCGCACGCCCGCAAAGGCCATCAACAGGCCCGCCGAACCTCCCAGAAACGCCAGCACCACGCCTTCCATCAGCATTTGCCGGACGATGCGGGTGCGGCTGGCGCCGAGCGCGCGCCGCACAGCGATTTCCTTGTAACGGGCCGTGGCGCGGGCCAGGAGAAGATTGGCGAGGTCCGCGCAGGCAATCAACAAAACCAGTGCGGCGGCCGCCAACAACGCCAATAGAGCCGGCCGGAGATCCTGCGTGTACCGGTCGCGCAGGCTTTCGACCGCAACTTTCATGTCCCGGTAGTGCTCGGGAAACTGCGCGCTCAAGGCTGCGCAATGATCGTCCATGTTGGCCTGCGCCTGAGCCGGAGATACGCCCGGCTTTAACCACGCGATCACGTTGAGGAAGAATCCACCGCGCCCTCCATCCAGGTCGCCGGCCAGGGACGTCCACACGTCCTCGGGAGTGGTGGAGAAACGGAAACCGGCGGGCAGTACGCCAATGATGGCGTAATCCTTGCCATCAAGGATGAGCGTCTTGCCCAAGATGCCGGGATTTCCCCCGAAGCGCGTTTGCCAAAGCGCGTGGCTGATCAACGCGACGCGACTGGCGCCGGCCCGGTCGTCCTCAGGCGAGAAAGCCCTGCCCAAGACCGGCCGCACTCCCAGCACGCGGAAGAACGCGGCGGAAACCTGCATGGCGGGTATGCGCTCCGGCCCCTCCGGGCCGGTCAGGTTGTAATAGCCGGTTCCCTGGCTCCAGGCAGCAACTTCCGTGAAGACGTGGTTCCGATCCCGCCAATCTTTGAAGGTGGGAGGATCGACCGTGCCGGATGATTTCCCCAGTTTCAGGTTGTACCACTTCACCATGACCACGCGGTCGGAATGGCCAAAGGGCAGAGGGCGCAGCAAAAAGTCGTTGGCGGCAGTAAAGATTGCGGTGTTGGCGCCTATGCCGAGGCCAAGGGTGATCACGGACACGGCGGCGAAGCTGGGATTGCGCTTGAGTTGGCGCACGCTGTATCGCACGTCCTGCCAGAGCGTTTCCAGTGTCGATTCCCACCCGCTGCTGCGGATTTCTTCTTTCACCCCGTCCAGACTGCCCATCTCCACGCGTGCAGCGCGCAGCGCAGCGCCCTGGCTCATCCCCGAGCGCATCTTGTCTTTCGCCGCGGCTTCCAGAAAACCGCGCAACTCCTCATCCATCTCCTGCTCCACCTTTTCCTTATGGAACAACGTCCGCAGACCCTCAACGATGCTTCGCAGCCTCAACATCAAAGCCTCCTTCACCACCAAGACACCAAGTCACAAAGAAAGGCGAAGATCAGACGGCAGCAGGCAAAGAGCAATCAGCATTGCTTTTCGGTTGTTGGCTTCTCGGTCTTCCTTGGTGTCTCTGTGCCTTGGTGGTCATCGTCACCCGCGACACGTATCCCTAGGATGCGACCATGATTCTGGTGATCGCCGCGATCTGTCTTTCCCATTCCTCGGTTTCGGCCTTCAGTTGCCTGCGCCCACGCTCCGTAAGGATGTAATACTTCGCGCGACGATTGTTTTCCGTGGGCCGCCAATCCGGTTTGATCCATCCCGCCCGCTCCAGGCGGCGGAAGGCGGGAAACAACGAACCCGGATTGACGCAAAAAACTCCCCGGCTGATCTGTTCGATCCGCAGCGCAATCCCGTACCCGTGCATGGGTTCCAGGGCAAGGGTTCGGAGGATGAGCATGTCCAGGGTGCCTTGCACAAGCCCGCTGACTTTGTCCGGCATGGGTTTCTCCTCTTGATAATCGAGATGAGCATAGGCCTTTCCTCTAGATTGTCAAGAGGACAGTTTGTCACGCCCGGAATTGCACCTGCCGGGAGGGAAAGGCCCGGTCAGAAGCGTGTAGCACGGGCCTGGTTTGAAGGTTCGCGCCTCTTCACGCGAGCGCGCGCTTGTGCGGGCATTTTTCATCATATAAGATGGCGGTTTGCGGTTCTGAACATCCAAAAGAGCAGGCACGCGCGACTTCACTTGGAGGTGCGGTCTTGGCAGAAGCTCCCCAGTACGACCTGGTAGTGATCGGCAGCGGCCCGGGCGGATACGTGGCGGCGATACGGTCCGGCCAGTTGGGCTTGAAGACAGCGATCGTCGAAAAGGACGATAAGTTTGGCGGTACGTGCCTGCACGTTGGGTGCATTCCGACCAAGGACCTGCTTTTGAATGCGGACGTCCTGGATTACTTCAAGAGCGCCAAAGAATTCGGCATTGTCTCGAAAGAGTTTTCACTCGACTGGCAGGCGATCCTGGCGCGCAAAACCAAAGTTGTAACCAGGCTGGCGAAGGGCGTGGAGTTCCTGCTCAAAAAGAACAAGGTGGAGATGATCCGAGGCTTCGCCAAGATTTTGACCCCCGGCAAAATCAGCGTGACCGACCCCAAGGGCGCCACGCAGGATGTGACCGCGAAGAACATCGTGCTGGCCACGGGCTCGGAAGCACGCATGTTGCCAGGTCTCCAGCCGGACGCCACAACCCTTCTCACCAACAAGGAGATTCTGAACCTTCCGGCGATTCCGAAATCGATGATCATTATCGGCGCGGGCGCGGTGGGCGTGGAATTCGCTTCCATCTTTCAGCGTTTCGGGACCAAGGTCACGGTGCTGGAAATGCTGCCGCGCGCCGTGCCGCTGGAAGACGAGGAGATTTCCGCCGAGCTCGAGAAGTCGCTCAAGCACCAGGGCATCGCCCTTCAGACGCAGGCCAAGGTCGCGAAAGTTACGAAAGTCGCGAGTGGCGTCACGGTGGAGTACACGGTGGGGGACGCGAAACCGCAGACGGTGGAAGCCGAGACGTGCCTGGTGGCGGTGGGCCGCGCCCCCAACACCGCGAACATCGGGCTGGAGAAAACCCGCGTGAAGCTGGAGCGTGGCTTCGTGAAGACCAACGGCTTTATGCAGACCGACGAGCAGGGCGTCTATGCCATCGGCGACATTGTGGCGAACAGCCCGCAACTCGCCCATGTGGCCTCGATGGCAGGTATCGTGGCCGTCACCCATGCGGCCGGCAAACACGCCGAACCGATGAACCACCGGCAAATTCCCAATTGCACGTATACCGAGCCGGAAGTCGCGAGCGTGGGCATGACGGAGCGCCAGGCGCGCGAAGCCGGTCTGAAGGTAAAGATCGGAAAATTTCCCTACGCGGCCGTCAGCAAAGCGACGATCCTGGGCGTGCGCGAAGGTTTTGTCAAAGTGGTCAGCGACGAGCGTTACGGAGAAATTCTGGGCGTGCACATCATCGGTCCGCGCGCCACGGAGACCATCGCCGAAGCCGTCATGGCCATGCGCCTGGAAGGCACCGTTGACGACATCGCTCATACCATCCATGCGCATCCCACGCTGGCGGAAGCGATGGGGGAAGCGGCGCACGCGGCCGTGGATTGGGCGATACATATTTAGGTGTCAGGTGCAAGGTGCCAGGTGTTAGGGAAAAATGTTAAAGGGTAAAGGTTAAAGGATAAAGCAAGGGAGCATGGTTTACACTTTATCCTTTAGCCTTTACCCTTTTATTATGCTTCTCCACGTCGAACAACTCGGGCTCGTGGACTACGCCGCGGCGCTGGAGCTGCAAAGGGAGCGGGTGGCGCAGCGCAAAGCCGGAGCCATTCCCGATACGCTCATCCTGCTTGAGCACCCGCACGTTTACACGCTCGGCCGCAACGCCCGGCAGGAAAACCTGCTGGTGTCCGCGGAGTGGCTCGCCTCACGCGGCGCGCAGGTTTTCCACACCGACCGAGGTGGCGACGTGACCTATCATGGCCCTGGCCAACTGGTGGGTTATCCGATCCTCGATCTCACCCGGCACCGGCGCGACATATCCTGGTACATGCGGTCGCTCGAAGAGGTCTTCATTCGCACAGCGCGCGATAGGGGGATTGAAGCGGGGCGCTCGCCGGGGGCGGCAGGCGTCTGGGTGGGGAACGACAAGCTGGCAGCGATGGGCGTGCACCTCTCGCGCTGGGTCACCTCGCACGGATTTGCGCTGAACGTCAACACCGACCTGAGCTATTTCGAGTGGATCGTGCCCTGCGGCCTGCGAAATAAGGGAGTGACTTCCCTTGCCAAATTGCTCGGCCACGCTGTCGAGATGGAAGAAGTGACGGAGCACGTGGTGGAGCACTTTAGGGAAGTGTTTGGGCTGGAGGTGCTTGAGACAGTCGAAAGTTGAAAGTAACGTGCACTGACCTCCAGGTCGCCGCCTTCGTTCTTAACCTCTGACTGGCAACTTCGGTGGGGGCCGATGAAGAGTAAGCCGAACGCGAAAAAGTCGAAACCAGCTACCAAGCTAGATGGCGCGACGCTCAAGCGCATGCTTTACTACCTCAAGCTCACGCGCGAGTCCGAGTCGCGCATTGAGAATGTGCTTTATCGGCAAGGCAAGATTGTGGGCGGAGTCTACGTGGGGCGCGGGCAGGAAGCGATTGGTGTGGGCGCGGCTCTGACGATGCGCCCGGGTGATGTGACTCTTCCCTGCCATCGCGATTTTTCGGTTTTTGTGATTCGCGGTTTTGCGCTTGCCGATATCTTTGCCAACTGGCTAGGGCGCGCCGATTCGCCCAATCGCGGCCGCGACAACACGATTCACATTGGAAATATGAAGCTGGGAATCATCCCCATCATCTCGCCCTTGGGCGCTACGCTGCCGGTGGCTTGCGGGGTGGGGTTGGTCCTGAGGCAGCGAGGCAATGAAAACGTCGCCCTCGTGCATTTTGGCGAGGGGACCACCAGCCTCGGCCACGTTCACGAAGCCATGAACTTTGCCGCGGTCATGAAGCTGCCGGTGGTCTTCATCTGCAACAACAATCAGTATGCTTATTCCACACCGGCGGAAAAGCAATTCGCGGTGAAGTCGCTGGCCATCCGCGGACCTGCGTATGGCATGCCGGGTGAGAGGGTGGACGGCACCGACGTACTCGCCGTCTACGACGCCGTGGAGCGCGCCAGCGCGCGAGCTCGTGCCGGCAAAGGTCCCAGTTTTCTGGAGTGCGTCACGATGCGCATGGCCGGCCATTCCGCTCACGACGCGGCGGAGTACGTGCCGGAGAAATTGAAACAGGCTTGGGCGAAGAAAGATCCCATTGAGCGGCTTGAGAAGTTTCTCCAGGCCAGGAAAATTCTGACCAGGCAGCAGATCGAAGAAATCGACCGGCGGGTCCGCAAGGAAATCGACGTTGCCATCGCCGACGCGGAGGCGCGGCCCCTGCCGCGTGGCGAAGAAGCAGTCAAGGGCGTTTACTGTGAGCCGGACTGTTGGTGGGGGAAACCGCCGTCCGTAGGCGAAGTCAAATTGGCCGTGGACAACGGGCCACGGACCACGGACGAATGACTGCGCAAATGTCGGGTTTGAACTTGGGAGCAGCTTAATGGCTTTGCTCACCTATTTGGAAGCAATTCGCCAGGGCCTTTGGGAAGAAATGGAGCGCGATCCCTCCGTTTTGGTCATGGGCGAAGACATCGGAGTGTATGGCGGCGCGTTCAAGGTGACGGCCGGCATGCTGGAGAAATTCGGCGAGGACCGGGTGATCGACACACCGATCTGCGAGTCGGCGATGGTGGGCGCCGCGATCGGCGCGGCGCTCATGGGTATGCGCCCCGTGGTGGAAATGCAGTTCATGGATTTCATTGCCTGCGGATTTGACCAGATCGTCAACATGGCGGCGAAAATGCATTATCGCTGGGGACCAGCTGTGCCCATGGTGATCCGCGGGCCCTCGGGAGCGGGCGTGCACGGCGGCCCCTATCACTCGCAGTCGAACGAAATGTGGTTCGTGCACACGCCGGGGCTGAAGGTGGTGGCCCCTGCGACCGCCTACGACGCGAAGGGGCTCATCAAAGCCGCCATACGCGACGACAACCCCGTCATCTTCTTCGAGCACAAGTTTCTCTACCGGCGCATCAAGGAAGAAGTTCCGGAGCAGGATTATGTGGTGCCCATCGGCAAAGCCGCGGTGCGGCACCCAGGCAGGGACATTGCGGTGATCACTTACGGCGCCATGGTTTGGACCGCGCTGGATGCCGCGCGCGAGCTGGAGAAAGAGGGACTGTCCCTGGAGGTCGTTGACCTGCGCAGCCTGCTGCCCTACGATGAAGAGACGGTGCTGGCCAGCGCGCGCAAGTGCAGCAAGGTTATCCTGCTGCACGAAGATACGCGCACCGGCGGCATGGCGGGCGAACTTGCGGGGTTGATTGCGGAGAAGGCTTTCGAGGATCTGGATGGCCCCATTGTGCGCGTCACCGCGCCCGACACGCCGGTGCCGTTCTCGCCGCCGCTGGAAGAATATTTTCTGCCCAACGCATTGAAGGTGGTGGAGGCGGCGAGGAAACTCGCTGCATATTGATTTGGGCAGGGCGTTACAGTCACCATTAAATGTCCGTTGTCCGTGGTCCGTGGCCCGTTGCAACGGACTACGGACTACGGACCACGGACAGTTCGTACTGATCCGGTGAGCTCATTTCTCAATAACCCGATGAGGTAGACCATGCCCACAAACGTCATCATGCCCCAGATGGGGGAAAGCATCGCGGAAGGAACGATCACCAAATGGATGAAGAAAGTTGGTGAGCGCATCGACCGCGACGAGCCCTTGTTCGAAATTTCCACCGACAAGGTCGACGCGGAGATTCCCTCGCCCGCTGCCGGCGTGCTCACCCAGATTCTTGTGAAGGAAAACGAGACCGTGGCGATAAACACCGTCGTCGCCGTTATTGATGGCGAGGGAGCTGCCCTAGCGGCCCCGGCGCCGTCTGCCGTCGCCGCACCCAAGGCCGACGTTACTCCTTCGCCTGCCCTGCCCGCTCCCTCGCCTGCCGCGGCTTCCAGCGCGCCGCCCGCCGCCGCACCACCACCGCAGATTCCCGAAGGCGGTGAGGAGGAGGAAATCCGCACCTCACCCCTGGTGCGGCGGATTGCACGCGAGCACAACGTGGATTTAAATCAGGTAAAGGGCACCGGGCTGGGAGGGCGGGTCAGCAAGAAAGACATCCTGGATTTCATCGACCAGCGGCGCGGGAGCGGTACGCCAGCGCCCCCTCTGCCGGCCACAGCTCCTGCGCGGCCGGTGGCGCAGACAACTCCACCACCCATGGTCTTCACGGAAGCCACGCAGATTGTTCCCATGACGCCCATGCGCCAAAAGATTGCTGAGCACATGGTGATGAGCAAGCGCACCTCAGCGCACGTTTACACGGTGGTGGAAGTGGAAATGACGCGTGTGGTGGCCACGCGCGAGCGCTTCAAGGAGGAATTCGAGCAGCGCAATGGCATCAAGCTGACCTTTACGCCTTTCTTTGTTCGGGCCTGCGTGGAAACGATCAGGGAACTGCCGATCTTTAATTCTTCGGTGGACGGCGCCAACATCATTTACAAGCGCGACGTAAACATCGGCATCGCGGTGGCGTTGGAAAACGGCTTAATCGTGCCGGTCATCAAGCGGGCGGACGAGAAGAATTTCCTGGGCATCGCCCGTGCCGTGCAGGATCTTGCCGATCGCGCGCGCTCCAAGCGCTTGAGCGTGGATGATGTCCAGGGTGGGACCTTTACCGTTACCAATCCCGGCATTTTCGGCGGGCTGTTCGGCCTGCCCATCATCAATCAGCCGCAGGTGGCCATCCTCGGTGTGGGCACGATTGAAAAGCGCCCAGTGGTCCGCGATGATGCGATTGCCATTCGGAACATGGCCTACCTCTCCCTTTCGTTCGACCATCGCGTAATCGATGGAGAGATGGCGCAACGATTCATGCAGAAGGTCAGACGAATTCTGGAGAATTGGGACGAGGCAGTGCTGTAAAGGATGTTGACGGCCAGAAGTCAAAGTCAGAAAGGCAGGGACTCACCGGCGCGCGGATTTGTCACCACGGATTGGAAAGGGCGGGGCTTCACGCCGGAAGAAATCAGGATGAGCCTGCACTTGAGAAATCAAGCCGCCCCTCGGTCCGGCATGTGGATGCTCACGTGCCGGCCTTCGCGCGCGGATTGGTAGATCGCCTCCATCACCGCCACGTCGCGCAGGCCTTCAGCGCCGTTGGGCGCCGGCTCACGATTACGGCGGACGCAATCCGCGAAGGCGTCGAGTTCCAACGCCAATTCGTTCAGGGTCTTGTATTTCTTCTCGAACCAACGCCCGCCGATGCGGCCATAGAGCCGCCGTTCTTCATCGTACTGGTAAGCCGGATCGAGCGTGGCCCAGCCTTTCTCGCCCACGATGTGGAAGAATGAGGCCTTTGCCCCGCCCCAGCTTGCGGTGCCTTGCATGATCAAGCCGTCGGGGAAATTGAGCCGGAATGCGATGTTCTCATCCACCTCTTTGAAGACTTCCGGGTCGACGGTCCACTGATAAGCCGCCGCTTCCACCGGGTCTTTGCCGGTCACCCAGCGCGCGGTGTTCACGCAGTACACGCCCACATCGGGAAGCGCTCCTCCGCCCGCCAGCCGCCGGTCAAAGTGCCAGGCCGCCCTCCCACCTCCCGGACGCATATAAATCGTGAACGTCGAATGGATAATCTTCAGCCGGCCCAGTTTGCCGCTGTCGACCAGCATTTTCAGCTCGAGCGCGGCGGGTTCAAAGTACTTGCGATAGGCGATCATCAAGCGCACGCCGTGGGCGCGGCAGGCGTCGATCATCTGTTGGCACTCTGCGACACTGGTAGCCATGGGCTTTTCGCAGAGCACGTGTTTGCCGGCGGCGGCCGCCTGCACGGCGAACGCCGCATGCGTGCTGTTGTTGGTGGCAATGTAAACCGCGTCCACCTGCGGATTATCCAGGCATTGCGCGTAGGCGTTGTAAGAGTAGCAATCGCTGGCGCCAAACTTCTTCGCCAGACGCCGCGCTTTCCGTTCGTCGCTGCTCACCAACGCCACCAGTTGGGCTTTGCGGCTGTCGCCGAAACCGGGCAACACCACGTGTTCACCAAAATGCCCTAGTCCCACCACCGCATACCCGACTCGACCCGAAGCTCCCATGTTGGTTCTCCCTTCCGCAGAGGTATAGAAAAGACTTTCCTTTGATTATCGAGCGTTTGTCAAGTTGACATCGAAGGAGGCTTGAGAAGTGGCGCAGGGTGTAATAATATGCGTTGGGAGTTTTGGCCCAGGACCCGATTGGGTTCGTGGCAAAAGTATGCTGACCTGTCCCAACTGCCATGCAGGTGTTCCGGAGGAGATGCGCTTCTGCCTTCAGTGCGGCGCCTCGGTTGCGCCCACCCCTCCCCCCGCAGCGCCACCCGTGGCGGCTGATCCCCCGATGCCTGCGGCGCCTGCCCCACCGGCCCCGGTGAGTGCACGGCCGGAGCCGCCGCATAAGGGGACATCCACGGTTCCACTGAAAATCGCGCCCACTCCGGTGGTGGCTCCACGCGATGGGGCTCCTACGGGGCATGAACGCCCCAGCCTGGGGGACCAGACGGAGGAAGTCGACGACGAATCGTTGAAGAAATCTTTTCTGAGGCCGGTTACCCAGGTGGGGGCAGTAATCTGCCGTTTCTGCAAAGGGCCGCTGGATTTAGACGGGGACTTCTGCGAGCAGTGCGGCGCGCCGGTAGCAGAAGCTGCGCCACCCGGAATGATAAAACCCAAACCCCAGCACCCTGCCACGCCACCCGCCACTCCTGCACTGCCGCCCAGTAAGCCAGGGCAAGCTGCGTCACCTGGGCGTCCGCCCGTGGGGAGCGCGCCCGCACGTTACCCCGGCGCTGCGCCACCCCTGCCGGCCAAGCCTCCCGTGCGCACAGATCCAACGCGCCCCGCGCCCACGCGCACGGCACCCGCTGCCCCCACCTCACCCCCCACGCCGCCTGCCGAGGAACAACCGTCGGGCTTCATGGGCCGCCTCAAAGGGCTCTTCAAAAAAGGTTAGTACTTCTTTGTCATCCTGAGCAATTCCCCGCTGCCCTGTCCTTTCGACTGTCGACTGCCCTGTGACAGAAGTCATCGCCCCCCTGACCCCTCCAGTCTAAGCTGTGAACGTACGATCCTGATAGGAAGGTGCGAGAAACCGTCATGACAGAAATCACCAACCTCACGAGCGTCGCCGACATTGTCAAAGCTTGCCCCACGGCGCGGCGGGTTTTTGATCGGTACGGGCTGAAAGGTTGCGGCGGCGAGCACGGCCCCACAGAAGCGCTGGAGTTCTTTGCCGCCGTCCACAAGGTTGACGTCGACTCTCTGGTCCGGGAATTGAACGCCGAAATGCGGAACCCCAGCAACGAAGAGTACGTCTACCAGGAATCCCTGGGGGATTTCATCTATCGGCGATTCTTCAAAGCGGGAATCGCTATCGTCCTTTCCGTGGGTGCTTTGTGGGGCGCCATCAACCTTTGGCAGATTGCCCAGGGCGGCACCTTCCTGCAAATTCACTTGGTGCCCGCCATTCAGGCGCACGCGCATGCCATGATTTTTGGCTGGATGGGACTTTTCGTGATGGGCTTCGCGTACCAGTCCTTCCCGCGATTCAAATACGTCACATTGTGGCGCGCTGACCTGGCGAACCTGACGTTGTACTTGATGCTGATCGGGATCGCCTCGCGCGTGGCCGCGGAAATGCTCCAGCCGATGCCGGTCGGAGTAGGCCTGGGAATTCTAGCGGCGGCAACCGAACTTGCTGCCATCACCCTGTTCATCATCATCATCCTCAAGACCGCGCAGCAATCCGTGGAACCGCACCATCCTTACGAGAAGTTCATCTTCGGCGCGTTCTTTTGGTTTTTCATCCAGGCCATCGTAAGTGACATTCTCTTTTTCGCCAAGGTGACGGCCGCGGGCGAAGACCAACTGGTGATGCGCATCGCGCTGATCGATGGCCCGTTGCGGGATATCCAGTTGCTGGGCTTTGGGGCGCTGATCATCGCCGGAGTCAGCCAGCGCTTTGTGCCGGCGGTCTATGGTTTGGGCAACCCGCGGCACGATCGCCAGACGCTAATCTTCTGGCTGATCAATAGCTCTCTGCTTCTCGGTGTCGCCAGCTACGTGCTGCTCTTCTCCACCGGCAATCTCTATTTCGCCATCGGACTCGAGCTGGCGTTCATCCTGATGGCGGTGTGGGCGGTGTTGTTGGTCATGCAGATTCGGGTTTTTGCCAAAACCTCGGAGACCGACCGCAGCCTGAAGTTCATCCGCGCCGCTTACGCCTGGCTGCTTTTCTCCATGGCCATGCTGCCCTTTTTCCTGGTCTACGGCGCGCTGACCCACCAAGGCTTTTCCCACGCTTATATGGGTTCGTACCGGCATGCCTACACGGTGGGCTTTGTCAGCATGATGATTCTGGGAGTCGCGTCGCGTGTGGTGCCGATCCTGGCGGGCGTGGATTCCAAGCGCATCAGCTCACTTTGGGGGCCCTTCATTCTTTTCAACCTGGGGTGCGGCGGACGCGTGGTGCTGCAAATCCTCACCGACTTCATTCCCAACGCGGCTTATCCGCTGGTGGGAGTGACGGGATTCATTGAGGTGTCGGCGCTCGCATGGTGGGGTGTGGAACTGTGGCACACTATGAATCTCTCCCGGACAAATCGCGCCCAACTGCTGCGCGCCCCGCTGCCGGTGGCGGCAAGGTAACGTCTGGGCCGCGAGACCCCGTCCAGCCATTCGCCGCGGCCAAAACGACTTTCTCCGTGCCAATGGCGGCATTCTGTTGTCACAGACTCTTAATAAATAGCCGGGCTTTTGAGATGTATAATGCATCGCGGAACCTGGGCGAGAATTCATTTCGATTGAGGTGGCAAAGACCGCAAGGCGGCGCATCAGGCGGGGAGGATTTATGCGACCTACTTGGAAACTGGGTTTGTGTGGTGCTCTTGTGGGTGTGGCAAGTTTTCTTCTGCTGGTGGCTCCGGCCGTACCCGCTAATCAAAGCGTGTCGGCCACCGTGTTGCCCAACGGGTGGAAGGTGACTCCCGCCGGAAAAATCGTGGCGCTGGCGGGCGACATGCCTCTGCGGGTGCTTCCTCTGCCGGATGGCCGCAGAGTTCTGGTCTTGACCGGGGGGTATCACGACCACTCCTTGAGCATCGTGGACATCGCGGGCGGCAAAATCCTGAACACCCTCGAGCTGGGGAAAGACTGGGCAGGTCTGGCGACTGATTCCGCCGGCTCGACCGTCTTTGTTTCCGGCGGGGGGCCGGTCCCCATGGGGTTTGAGCGCAATTTGGCAAGAAACCCCGTCGATGCCGTGGTTCGCGAGTCTCTTTCCAAGCCCATCCTTCGCGTGTCATTGCAGAAAGATCAACTCGCACCCTTGCCCGGTCTCTCCATTCCGGATTTGGCGGAAAAGGACCGATTCATCGCCGGGGTGGCAGTGGCGCGCGACGGTGCTTTATTCGTTGTGAACACTGAGGCAGACACCGTTTACAAGTTGCACGCAGGAGATGGATCCGTGCTGGCTTCGGTGAAGGTCGGGTATCGCCCCTTCGGCATTGCCATCTCACCCGATTTCCAGGCCGTGGCCGTTTCCAACTGGGGGGATAAGTCGGTCAGTCTGCTGGAACCCGCCAGCCTGAAGGAAATTTCGCGGGTCGAGGTGGAAGCCCATCCCAGCGATCTTGCTTACGGTCCCGATGGCCGGCTGTTTGTAGCCAATGCGGGATCGAACAGCGTGAGCGTCATTGCCGACGGGAAGATCATCGAAACCATCAAGACCTCGCTCGATCCGCATGACCCCGTCGGGTCGACCCCGGATGCGCTGGCGGTGAGCCCCGATGGAAGATTCCTTTACGTGGCCAACGCCGATAACAATGACGTGGCGATGATCAGCATCGCGCGGAAAGCCGATTCGGCCGTTCTCGGATTCATTCCCACCGGTTGGTATCCGAGCGCGTTGGGCGTCACGACCGATGGCAAGAAGTTGCTGGTGGCTACGGGCAAAGGCATGGGCTCGCGTCCCACCGTGCCGGTGTTGGGAAAGCATCCGAACAAAGCGCCCGACCCGTCGACCCCATTTGACTATGTGGGTGACATCCTCTCCGGTCATCTGGAAATCATCGATGTGCCGCGCCCCAGGGAACTCAAAGCTTACACGCAGCAGGTGTTTGCCAATGTTCCCAAGCCCGAGCAGGCCACCGCGCAGGAAGACGAGGCGCAGGCCCGCGAGGCATTCAGTCACATCAAGCACGTGCTCTACATCATTCGCGAAAACCGCACCTACGATCAGGTGTTCGGCGACCTGAGCCGGGGGAACGGGGACCCCAAGCTCGTGCTCTTTGGCAAGGACATCACTCCCAATGCCCACGATCTCGCGAGTCAGACGGTCATCCTCGACAATCTTTACGTCAACGGCGAAGTCTCGGAAGACGGCCACCAGTGGTCGAACGCAGCTTATGCGACGAACTTTACCGAAAAGGCGTGGCCTTCGAGCTACAGTCGCCGCGGCGAGCCCGAGGCCGACGAAAGGCTGACGGCTTCGCCGGCCGGCTACCTTTGGGACAGTTGTCGCAAGCACGGGATCACTTACATCAGCTATGGCGAGTTTGCGCATTTTACGTCCGGTCCCGGTCAAGCGCCGCAATATCGCTCAGTGTCAGGCCTTCAGGACCACTTCAGCAAGGAGTGGCTCACGGCCATGAAGGGCCGTGATACCGACAGGGCGAAATTCTTCCTCGACGACCTCCAGCGCGCCGAAAGCTCGGGCGATTGGTGGCAATTTATGGTCATGAGTCTGCCCGAGGACCACACCCATGGCTTGGGGGCGGGCGCCTTCACTCCCAAAGCGACGGTGGGATCGAACGACCTGGCGTTGGGACGGATGGTGGAAGCCATCACTCAATCGCGCTTCTGGGCAGAGACCGCGATTTTTGTGATCGAAGACGACGCGCAGAACGGCCCGGACCATGTGGATGTTCATCGCACCGTAGGTTTGGTGATTTCGCCATACACCCGGCAGGGCTTCGTCGACAGCACGCACTACACAACCGCTTCGATGGTGCGCACGATGGAGTTGATCTTGGGGCTGCCGCCTATGACCCAATATGATCGCGCGGCCACGCCCATGTACCGCTCGTTCCAAAGCCACGCGAATCTTTGGGCCTTCCAAACCCGCACCCCGCAGACTGATCTCGAAGCCAAGAATCCCGCGACGGGGCCGGGCGCGGTGGCGTCCGCCAAGCTCGACTTCTCCGATGTGGATCGCGCCGACCCCGATGCCTTGAACAAAATCCTGTGGGATGCCCTGCGGCCGGGCGAGCCCATGCCCGCCCCGGTTCACAGCGCGGCGTTCCTGCAAGGGCAGTAAAGAAAGGTTGAAGGGTAAAGGATAAAGTGTAAAGTGGGTGGCGCGAACCTGGCGTCTAGGTTCGAAGCTTGCGAGCGTTAAATGGGGAGGATCCGCGACCTCCAAATCAGGTCTGCGATATGCTTGCCATACGGTCATCAGATGAATACCAAAGCCTTCCCCTGCACCGCGAGATTAATCGAAGGTAGCGCGAAAACGAGAAACGCCAAAAGCCACCACGGAACTATGCAGGACAACGAACGACGGGCTCCAGCACGCCAGCCCAAAATCAGCGCTGCTATGAGACAAACCGACAGGCAAGTCAAGCCTACCCAGAACGGGCAGGTTAGAACCCAGAAATGGACCTTTGCACTATCCGGCTTGAGGAAGTACCCGTAAGGGAGTTCCGAACCGGGAAAAAGCGAAATAAAGGCCTGTCTTTGCCACAACCATATCGCGAGAATAACGATCATGGCAGCTGTGGAAGGGAGAAGCGTTTTTACGCTCCGGAACAAGACCTGATTGAGCCAGACAGCAGACGCGAACAACGCCGCGCACCATCCCACCAGAACGAATGGCACCGTATCCCAGCCCAATCGGTCACCAATGACGCACGTGGCCCAGGCGGCGAAGACCCATACAATTAGGGGGACAACAGTCGCGAGTGCGACCTGCATCGGTGCTGGATTCTTGGCAACAATCCTCATATGAGGATCCAAACTGTACCACTACCCTTCCGCCCTTTTACTTTACCTTTTATCCTTTACCCTTTAACCTTTTGCAGCACTTCGTCAACCGCTTCTTCGAAAACCTGCAAGGACTCGCGCAGCGCGTCTTCCGCAATGGTGAGGGGCGGGGCGATTTTCAGGCACTCACCGCTGGCGGCGACGGGGGCGAACATCAGCACACCTTTCTGGAAGCAGGCCACATTGATCCGCAACGCCGTTTCGGGGTCAGGGGTTTTGCTGCCTGCCTTCACCACTTGAATTCCCGCCACCAGCCCTTTGCCCTGGAGACATCCCAGCACCTGCGGATACTTCTGTTGAATGCGCCGCAACTCGGGCATCATGATTTCGCCCAGGCGTGCGGCTCGTTCTGCCAGATTTTCTTTTTGGATGATCTGCAGATTGGCAATCGCGGCGGCGACCGGCAAGGGCGAGCCGGAATGTGTGGAAGTCATCGAGCCAGGCGCGTATAGACCCATGATGTCCTCGCGCCCTATGACTGCGGAAATCGGCAGCGATGAAGAGATGCCTTTGCCGCAGGCGATCAGGTCAGGACGGACACCGTAGTGTTCAAACCCAAACATCTTGCCGGTGCGGCCAAAGCCTGCCTGCACTTCGTCGTAACACATCACAATATCGTGCTCGCGGCAGAGCGCTGCAAGTTTCTGCGCATACTCGACAGGCAGGAAATCCGGCCCGCCGCCTTGATAGGTTTCCGTCATCACCCCGGCGATGTCCTGAGGTTTCACACCCTTTTCGGCCAGAGTCTTGAGGAAGAGATCAAACGAGATGTTTTCATTCTTATAGCCATCCGGGAAGGGCACTTGCACAAATGTACGGTCGCGATCGACCATCCATTCTTTCGATTTCTCCCAGCCGCCGGCAAGCTGTGCGCCCATGGTGCGTCCGTGAAAGGCGTAGTGGAAGGTCACAAAGTATTTCTTATGCGCGCCGTGTTTGGCGAGGGCGTAGGTTTTCGACAACTTGATGCAATTCTCGGTGGCCTCGCTGCCCGTGCTCATCAGGAAGACGCGGTATTTCTGCGGGTCCGGGGAGAGGGCGCGAAGCATCTCCGCCAACCGGGCGCGCTGCTCGTGGACGAACACGTACGACGCCAGCAGCCCGCGGTCAATCACCTCGCGCAGTGCCGCGCGGATTTCCTTGCGCCCGTGCCCGGCGTTGGTAATCAGCACGCCGCTGGACCAATCGATCCAGCGGTTGCCCCAGCGGTCGCTGACGATAAAATCTTCCGCCTTGTCCCACACAATAGGCGGCTGGCCTGCCATGGAGCGGGGTTCCGACTCTTGCAGCGCCGCGAAAATGGGCAAGGACTCCGGCACCGGCAGCTTGGTTTTGATGCTGCGGTATTTCGTTTCCACCTTGGGGACATCAACGGGGGTCAGATCGTAAATAGCCATGATTGCTCCTTAAAGCAGTGGGCAGTGGTTAAAGCGCAGTGGTTAGTGCTTAGAGTGGCTAGCCACTATCCACTAACCACTAGGCACTGCCTTTCTGAATGTGCGGGTGATCGCCGTAGACAATACGTATCGGCGCCGCGTCTGCAAGGATCGAGGCTCGCGCCGCTTCCACCACCAATTCATTGATGTAGCTGTTGGCGGGAGTGGCGATCAGGCCTTGAGTGTCCACTTCGTGAATCATTTCCCGGCGCTTGGCGAGCGCGGCCTCCGGGGCCAGTCCGGCCGCCGCGCTTTCCAGGCGATGGATCGCATGGGTAATTCCCGCCACTGATTCGTACCCGTAGCCAATGGGTTTATAGCCCGGCCCCTCCCAGGGAACCAGGCGGTAGAAATCCGGGCTGGCGTAATTGTATTTCGACCCTCCCGGGCCGATGTCTTGCAAGTAGGAATAGGCGACTCCGCGATTGTGGTCATCGTGGAAGATCAGTCCCGTCTGGTCATCGCCCTCGCAGTACAACACCATGCCTTGATCGTTGCTCCCGGCGGCGGCATTGGGATAGCCCAAGCCATTGATCACCGAGAGCAGCGCGCCGTTTTCCCAGGTCACGCGGCCATGCGACCACAGGAAGGCCTCGTTGCCATTGGGAAATTTTCCCTTCACGCCTTTGAGCGAAACTTCCACCGGCTTCAATCCCGTGATGAAGTAAACCAGGTCCACGTAATGGCACCCGATGTAGGTAAACGGGTCAGTGCGGTCGCAGGTGAACCAATTCTGGAAATTCGAGTGGCGATAGTAGTACGGCTCGATGAGCTTGGCCTCACCCATCACGAACGCGCCGAATTGCCCCAGCGCATAACTGCGTCGCGCCACCAGCGACCGGCGATCGAAGCGCTTGTGGTACTCCACTCCCACGAAGCGCCCCTTTTCGAGCGCCAGTTTTTCAATTTCCACCGCTTGCTCATATTTGAGCACCAACGGCTTCACGCACAGCACGTTTTGGTCATGCTCCAAGGCATATTTGACCACCGAGTAGTGAAGATTGTCCGGCATGGCCACCACCACCATGTTGCCCGGAGCCATCCCCGCGATCACGTCCTTGTAGAGGTCGGGAAACTGCGCATCAGCCGGCGCGGAGAAAGAGGGATGCGGCGTGAATCCTTGCCGGGGAAAAGCCTCGTGGAACTCCGGGTTCTCCGCCAGAGCTTTAAGGGGAGCGGTGTTCAAAGCGCAGATATCGATTTTGCGGACGATCCCGATCCTTTCCAGATGGTACAAAGAGGGCAGAAGCAGATCGAAGGTAATCATTCCTCCGCCCACAATTGTTACGTCAAGACTTACCATGGGTGCAGCCACAGACACAGTCCCTCCCAGTTGGGTTCAAAGCCGTCGGTGACAAAGAAGCAAGGATATTATGAATTCGCGCGAGGAGTGTCAAATAAGCTGCCCGCCTTTTCGCCCTCGGATTTTTCCCTTTCATGTCATTCGCCACTTCCCTTCGATTTATCGCGTAATGTATGCATTTTGGGCCGAGAAGTCCGCTCGATTGTTGCCGATTACCACTCATTTGGTGCGTTTTCATTTAAAAAGCTGTGTTTTTCGCTAGACATTTTGTCCCCTCGCCTTTGTTTTCATGGACATCCCCGGAGGTTCCTTCATTTCTAACATCTCTAAGGGTCAACCCCCCGTTTCGGACCCTGAAAAGCATATTCGTAAGCCGCCACAATTGGCACAGCCTGGAATCTTCAAAAGGCGGTGGATAGTGCATAGAGGGTAGTGGACGGTGGCTAGCAGCGGGCCCTTCCTTTGGGGTTTTCCCCAGCCCCCAGCCCGAGCCCCGCCTCCTAGCCCCTAACTCCTGACTCCTGACTCCTGACTCCTAGCCCCACTGTGTGATTCCACCCGAACGCAGTTTTCGGCACCCTAACCCCCGCAAGTTGTCGGCCATAGCCTACTGTAATTTTTAGCGATTTTCCCTCGGCAAGTAGAAACCTTGAAAGGGGGATGTCCAATTGTCCGAAGTCGTTCCTGCGTGCAAGCCTGTGTAACGCCGGCATCTCCGGTTTCGGGAGTCCGAGGGACTCCATCGGAGTCCACAAATCGGACCTGAAATCGGACTTGCCGGCTGGCCAGCGGGACGCTGGTAGGCGATTCCCTACATGCCGTGATTGCATTCATCCGTTGGCCCAGCATGAAGGAGATTGTTGTACTAAGGGCCTATTTCTTCAGATGCGGCGACGAAAGGACTCACCACAGAGTGCACAGAGGCCACAGAGAAAAGCATTCCGGTTTGTGCGTGCAAAGACCACGGATCCTTAATTGCTAATTGGCAGATATTTCTCCGCCTGCTCTCCGTGGCCCCTGTGGTTAAATCCTTTTGGGTTGAAATGGAGGGGCGGCAAAATTAGAGTGGGAATAGGAACTGCAGGAGATCTCAGCCTATGACCGGAATCCAGTTCGTAACCGATGAGAAGGGCCGTAAGGTGGCCATTCAAATCAACCTGAAAAGATACGGCGCGGCACTAGAGGATTTTTGGGACGGGCTGATTTCGGAATCTCGCCGCAAGGAAAAGGGCATTCCCCACGAGGAATACCCGGCCAAGCGCTTGAAGGATAATCGTCAGCGTGGCTAAATACACCCTGGAAATGAAGCCCTCTGCCGGGCTAGAGATAGCTTTCGTAGCGCTGACCTTGAGGTCAGCACATGCCGACCTAAAGGTCGGCGCTACAATTTTCGGCCGCGCTCGCCTTCGTGCTCACTTTGCCGCGCCGCCCGTGGCGTGGTTTGCAAACGTAGCGGCCACGCGCACGGTGAGAATTTCATGCGGACGCATTTTCAGTTCCAGGGAATGTGCGGACACCGGCAGTTCTTCCTGATTTTCCTCCACGGCGTTGGCCCGCCAGGCTTGCTGCACATCAAACAACGGAAAATTCAAATGCGCGTCGGCGGAAGTCCCTCCCACCTCCACCAAACGAATGATGGAGCCATGACCATCCTCGGCACTTTTCCAATTTTCGACCACCACGTTGGGGGCATCCACCTGGAGAAAGCTCGTGGGCGCGGGGGACAATGGCCGCTCGGGATCACCCAGCTTGTCGGTCTTGAGAACTTGCTGCGATTCCAGCGGGGTCATGGCGGCGCGTCCCATTCGGGCAAGGCTTTCCGAAGAAAGCTCCCTGCCGCTGGTTAGCATGTAGCGAAAAGTGTAGCCCCCGCTTTGCACGCGCCGGAAATCGGTGTGCCAGTAGTCGTTCATCACCCAGGAAAAGATAACGGAACTCTTGGGGATGAATTTTTCCGGCCAGGTGCCGCGGTTAATGTCGCCCAGCGTGACGAGCGGCGCGTCAATCGGGGTTAGTCCAACCGCCACGTCCGCGCCCTCCTCCCTCACCCAGTGCTGCACAGTTGACCATTCCAAGCTGCCGCCCTTCAGCACATCACGGCTCGGGTCAACCCAGCCGTTTTGGATTTCGTAGCTGAAGCGGGGATTGGCAATGGCCAAGGGAAAGGCAAAGTACACCGCTTCCTTGTTTTCCACCGGCTCTTTCTGCACGCGATTGATGAACTCAATCTTCTTCTCGCGGTCGAAGAGAATGATGTCCGTCGAAATCGTGGGAGCATGTGGTCCGCTGGTCTGGTAGGTCAGGATTTGTCCGAACGGCGTTTTTCTGACGCTGGTGACGCGGCCGCCCGTGGAAGTTCCCACCGTGAGTTGCGCCAGGGGAAGCGACTTGCGCAGGTAAACAAGTTGCGTGGCGGTTTCATCCCCTCCGGAAACGTACAAGTACTGGTTCAGGCGGTAGGCGCTGGACGCGTCCACAAGTTCGCGATGGAGTTGTTTGTCAAAAACGCTGCGCACCGCGCCGGCCGCGGGGTCCAATTCCACACGGTAGAAATCGTTTTCGACGGTGTTGCTGAACGGCAGCACGGTTTCGCCAGGCGGCGCGGGCTCGCGGCTGGGAGCAATCTGGTAGCACTTGTAACCCAGCGAAGGCACGTCGCGGGCTAGAAAACGCACGCGGTCATAGTCCTGATAGTGATGAAGAACCTCGACCGGCACAGGATTCATGCCGGGGTATTCGGAAATCGCCGAATGCGCATCGAGATCCGTCTCCACCAGGCCATCGCGAGTCCAGTTCAGCGAGTTGAAAACTACGATCGCCACGGGCGGGATGTGAATCTGGTCCGCCATCTGGCTCAGGGCCCCGTCTACGATGGCATTGATTCTCTCCCGGCCGTCGACCGCGAACTGATCTTTGGTGGCGAGTTGACGGACGGTTTCTTCGCTCTCCGGCCGCGAGTAGCCGCCCCAGGAAGTAAAGGTGTGCTCGGCATAGAGCACGAAGTCCTCCCACATCTGCCGGAGCGATTCCTTGGGGCCCGCCACGTCTTTCTGAAGGTAGGCAGCTAGCGTGGCCAATTTCTCCGCCGAGGGCGCCCGCTGCTGGCTGGAACGGTCGATGGCTACGTACCGACTATCGGTGCCAAGCCCGTCTTCCCAGTAGGGCCCGAAATCGCCTACCACTGTTTCCAGCACCGAGCCGTAATGCTGGTCGATGTAGCGGAAGTAATCGGGAAACGTCGAGAGAATCATCTTCGGATAGGCATAGTGCGCGTTCCACTTCCTGACGAACTCGGGCAAGCCGGGAACGAGGTCTCGGTTTTCAGATTGTGTGCCGAAAAGCAACGCCGCATCGGGCTGGTAGTTCGACGAAGTCAGGGGCTCCAGGATGGTGGGCAGGGAGTCGCGGCAGGCGGCCTCGCTGGCCGGAGTTCCGCAGGCGAACGCAAACTGCAAGTATTGGCGCGTGTATGCCATCAGCACCTTGCTGCCATCCGGGCCTTGCCACCAGAAGGGCGATTTCTGGTTCCAACGCCCATAGAGAAGAATGGGGGCGCGATCGCTGTTGGCCGCCGCCGCGAAGTACTTGATGCCCAATGCGTGCAGCACGGAGGGATACGACCAGGTGTAACTGGGGATATCCGTGATGTCGGCGTAGCCGAACGGCAGGCTCATTTCCTGATGCAACCGGTAGCTGTAATCCGCGGACCGGATCAATTCCTCCAGCGTGGGATATCCCGTCAGCACGTTGGCAAGCTGCGCGGGCACCCCGATTTTTCCTTCGCGCGCCAGATGCAGGAATCCCTCGCGGGCCGCGGCGTTTCGGGTGCCAAGATATTTTTGGGCAATCCAGGATCCGTCAATGCTGAACCGCATTTCCGGCGAATCGCGAATGACCTGTTGGAGTTTGTCCAGATTCCGGTTGTGCACTTCCGCCACCTTGGGTTGGTAGTCGGTGAACCCGATGTCGAGGTGGATGTGCGGAACCACGTAAACCGTCCATTTTCGCTTCGGTTCCAAAGTAACTTCAGTTTTGCGGGTTTTCCCGTTCACTTGCAGCGTCAGGGTGGCAGGGGTCTTTCCGGAAAGTTCGGGAATGGCAAATTCAAACCGCTGCTGGCCGAAGCCAGGTACGGTGGAGAGATCGGCCTCAAATTTTTCTCCGCCCACCACGAGCGCCACTTTCCCCTTGCGCACCTTTTCTTCCAACGTCGCCGTTACAAAGGTCAACTCATGCGGGCCGTCCGCCTGCTGAACGTAAAACATGGTGGGTTCGGCTTCCCCTTGCGGTTCGCCCGCGGCCTTTCCGCCGGGCGATTGCGTAAGGCTCAACGCATCGTATGTCACGATCGATTCAGCCGGGCCGTCGCCGGGATCGTCCATTGCCGTCAGCACCAGCTTGTTTTCGCCAGCGCGAAGGGCCGCAGTGGGCAGTGCGATTTCAAGTTGGTCACCCCCGTAAGTGGGCGAGTCGACGCCGAAATCTCCGGGGTAGTAGCTCACCTTGCGATGGAAATAGAAGAGGCCGGACTGGCCGTTGATCTCAATCCCCAGATGCGGGACGCGAGAGTACTTCAGTAGGACCGAAATCGTCAGCCGATAGACGCCTTGGGGCGCTCCCGCCAATTTGAAGATGATCGTATAAGGATGCGGGCGCGATCCCCCCGCCTGGTTCTCAGAACCCGGCTGTGCGGAGGGCCAGTCTTTGGCCGGGTCACTTTGGCCCACCTTGAACACGGGGTTGTAATTGGGATCGGCAAAGTTCACCTTGCCGTTGAATCCGCTCGGGGATTGATCAAATTTCCCGATTTCCCACACCACATGGTCTGCGGCGACCGCAGAAGGGCTTTGTAACGGAAGGTATATCGCCAGCGCGAGGATGATTCGTGCTGGAATTTTCATCTGACCCATGACTGACTCCTGAAAGAAGGCTCGTTCCCATATGATTTCGAAGAATGACAAACTTGCTTGGATTTCCGCGCGATAATCGCCGCCATTACCACACCATCAGCAGGCTACCAGAAGAGTGCAGCAAGAAATTACTGCGCTTTGGGAGGAAAGGGAAGTTCTTTTGCGGGGCGCGGGTGTGGCAAGCTTGAGGGGAAGGGGTTTTGAATTGTTCAAGTCCTAAGACCAGAAGGAAGGCTTTCTCCAGCCATCGATTCTCGCCATTAAGTCCGCATCCGTATCACTATCGCGACGTCAGCGACCACCCTGTGGAAATTCTGGCCTCCCCAGCGAGTCTCTGGTGTGCGAAACCACTAGGCCACTGAGGGTTTTCCCCCACCTCCTGGCCCACATCCCGGACCTGGCAGGCAAGCACGTGAGCCCTGGTGACTTTAGGCCGCGCCATCTTCCGGCGCAACTTGTCATTGCACCGCCGGAATTGGAGTGGACTATCGCGAGGTTCCACGTAGCCTCCTCAAGTTACAACGACGGTGACGAAGCAAATAACCTGGGTTGGATGTGACGGTCAATCATAGGCTCCCCGCAAGTATGGCCGCCAACGTGCTAGATTGGACCACCAGGCGAGCGAGATAGCTCACGCCTTATCGCCAAAATAGCCTATAGAAGCGTAATAAATGTCGGCTACCTGGTTCCTGGGTTTCACATGTTGATAAAGTTCTCCAGCTTCTGTTTCGAGCCCATTCCCCCTTGCCAGCACAGGACTCTCCCCAGGATCCAAGCCGCTGGGCGAGTTTGGGGATCCGCGCACTCACTCCTCGGATAATTTTTATGGAACTTGGAATGTCGCCCGTCGCAGCCTTCATCTCAATGGTAACCCTTTGGGTACTAACCACTTCTGTCACTTCACATTTTGTGGAAACTTCTTCTCGCCAAACCTTTCCCCCGCGACGGCCCGGCTCGCTCCGGCACGGACCTTACCGCCGGTCCACTGCCGATAAATTCTCACCATCCGCAGTTCTGAGCATGCCCCACGTCAAAACGTCCCAGAGGCTACCTTCGAGTGCACACGCTCCCAGACGCAGCAGCGGCGGGCGGATCGGCCCGCCCACCCTTCGCGACCCATCCTTATTGTTACGTTCTCCCCTCCTGCCATTATTCCTCCTACTATCCCCGTTCACCGCTCCGCCCATCGCTATTGCGCCTGGAATCTTCCCTTCATCCCCTCGACACCCCCTTCAAGATGTTTCCCCCGCGAGGATGTGGAGGATATTGAGCTTATCAACGGACTTGAGGGATCCCCATGATTGAATCTTCAATATTTCGAAACTCGAGCTCCTTCGACCCGCATCGCGGAGTGCAAAGTCAGAGGCCGGGCCCACACCCCCTCTCGACCAGCCTGCCGCCCGTGAGGAAATTTGCACGGCGCATACCGGTCATCGGGTGTCCGTCCTTAGAAGAGGCCACGCGTACCCGGCACGGATGAGGGATACGGAAAAATGCCTGAGAAGGCTATGTCGCAACCCTTTGATAAGTGGAAATTACAGACGGAAGCTGACGCCCTCGCGATGGAGGCGGAAGCGAACTCCCGCTTCGACCATCTTCACACGTTCAACCTAGGCCGCTGCGTGGGGGGCGTTGAACATGCCCGCGACGCCTTTGGGCTGCGCGGCCGCTGGCTGTTGTGGGGAGCGGCGGTGGGCGTGACCCTCGCCGCCGTTTACTTTCAGATCTTCCTGAGCGAACGAGTGTTGCCACTGGTCAGATAGCGATGAATGAATTGCCTGGAGCGGGTTTCTCATCGGGGGTTTGTAAGGACGGGGTTTTACCCCGCTCTTCCAACATCCCCCGAAGAGCGGCCCCGCGTCGTGAGAAATCCGGACTCGCGGTCGATGCCCCGGTCACCCGATAAGTCGGCGCCCCGGGAAGAAAGGAGAACGCACATGTTCTGCCCCCGATGTGGTGCACGCAGCGAAGTCCGCGAGACGCGCGGTCCATTTCGCGACCGCCGCTGCACGAACGCCGTTTGCCGTCTGAGTTTCACGACTCGCGAACTTATTATGAAGGAGCGCAAACGCATTCGCCTTTGCGCCAAGACCCGCGCCACTCATCTCGAGCCACTCCCTCCTTCTCCCGCCCCTGGCGATGAGGCGGGTTCAACCTTGTGTCCCGCCCTCTGCGCTCCTCCCGATCCTGGGAAGGGCGCAAGCGGCATTCAGGGTGAGCAGAAATGCAAACAAGCAGGAGCGGCAGGATGACCGGAGGTTTACAAAAGGACGCGGCGCGAGGTGCGCGGGCGCGGCTATCCGAGTGTCTGGACTTTTTGACTAACGAAAATGTCTGGACTCCAACGCCGCAAACCGGCGGATGCGTCGCGGCCGCCCGCAGGGCGCTGCGTGTCTTCACTCACTTCCTACCGGTAGGAAATTTTACGGGCGAATCTGCAATTTCGTTCCTACCGGTAGTAAAGTTAAGGATATTTAACTTGACAATTAGGTAGTGTGTATTATAAGATGGTCATGTCATGAGCGACGTGTTTACAAATCGTGCCGGTGCAATTTCGGCGGCCCCTCGGGGGAAGCCCAAGGGCAAGCCGCTGCCGGGTGACATAAAAACCGAACACCTCGCCACGGGAACTTGCAACGGCACTGGCAGCGAGCCCGACCGAGGGCAGGGCGCCGCCGGTGAAAGCACGCTCCAAAAAGCCGCCCGGATTCGCCTGGATGTCCCCATGGGCACGTCTTACATGAAAATTCAGGAGAACATTTTCCGCCAGGCGTGGCAACTGGCCGGCACGCAACTCCGCGCCGCCATTGCCCTAGGGATCACGCCGGAAACGGTTTCGCGGTTTTTACGGCGTTGTGATCGTGCCAGGGTCAACTACCCCCGGGTTCCGGAGGCTTGGCCTGCGGTGGCGGTTAATCGGGCCATCGGGTCATCAAATCATCGGGCCAGCGACGGGGAAAATCAAACACCCGATCAACAAGCGTCGGGGGATCGGGTGATCAACGCAGAAAATCAATCACCTGTGGCCCCAACCCCCTTCTCCGAGAACGAAAAAAGTGGTCCATCACCAACTCTCGTTGATCAGCAAGGACTGAACACTGATGACTGAAAACTGACGACTGACGACTTTTCAGTAACTCCAGCTTAGCTTGCGCCCGATCAGCGCAAGTGAGGGCGGCGGCGGGTGCACACGCTGCCGCTGCCCGAAGTGTCCGACGACAAACAAAACACGACAATCGAAAATGGAAACTCGAAATTCGCCAGTGCGCAGGCAGCGCCGCGAGCTTCGGGTTTCGGTCTTCGTGTTTCGGCCTCCTCACCGCAAGAGACGACAATCGAAAATGGAAACTCCAAACTCGGCAGCGCGCAGGCAGCGCCGCGAGCTTCGGGTTTCGGCCTTCGTGTTTCGGCCAACTCCCCGCATTTGACCCCGCAGCAGTTGCAATTCCTCTTGCGGGTCACGCCGGCGGCGCTGGAAAGCCAGCGCGCGTACCGGATTCCCGCCTGCGTCACCATTGCCCAGGCCATTCTGGAAAGCGCCACGCCCCAGTTCGGATGGGGGAGCAGCACGTTGTTCCGCTTGGCGAACAATCCGTTTGGAATCAAGTACTGCCACTTCGGGGTGTCAGAAGCCAGGAGGCAGGAGCCAGGGGCCAGTACCTTAGAACCAGGGACTCGCGACACAGCGCTTGGGACTCAAGGCTTGGGGCTTGGGAAGGAAGATTCCGAATTCCAGATTCCGAATTCCGGATCACCCGGTCATCAAACCTTTGCGTCGGCTGCTCAACCGACCGCCGGATCGCCCAATCACCCGATCTTGGAAGACTACGGCCACTTTGACGCGCAAACCTGGGAAATCGAGAACGGGCAGAAGAAGGTGATCATCGCCCAGTTCCAGCGTTTCCCCAATTTAGGCGAAGCCTTTCGCTGCCACGCGCTTTTGCTGTCCAAGTCGCCGCGTTATGCACCGGCAATGCAGGCATTAGGTGTCAGGTGTCAGGTATCAGGTGTCAGGGAGAATCAGGACTCGTCGCCGGACGCCTGGCACCTGGCACCTGACACCTGGCAACAGTTTGCGGAGCGGCTGGGACCCAAACTCTCCCAGCTCGACACGGAGCATTGTGGATATTCCACAAATCCCAGCTACTCCGCGGAGTTAATCAAGCTGGTGAACCTCTACCGGCTGAACGATCCCCGCGCGCTCAAATGGTACGCGACGGGGATGGACCCGGGATATCGGGCCATCGAGCCATCGGGTCATCGGGCCATCGAAAAATAAATCCATCGATGAGCCGATGGGAAGATGAACCGATTTAAGGGAGGAGCGAACTATGAAACGGGCATTTCTAGGTGTTCTGTTGGCGAGCGTTATGTGGTGGGAGGCTTGTGCGATTCCGGCGTGGGTGAATGCGGCCGAGCAGGACGCGGAAGTTGCCGCTCCCATTGCCGCCAGTCTGATTGATGTGGTCGACCCGGCGCTGGCGCCGGTGGTTACGCTCATCGAGAGTGGTTTCAACGCCCTGGTGAAAACCCTCGACACCTACAAGGCGTCGCCCACAGCCAGCAATCTTCAGGCGGTGCAGGCGGCATTTGCGGCGGTGAACTCGAATGTCGCGCAACTCGAATCCGCGGCGCAAATCAAGAATGCGACCGCCGCGACCAAGGTGACGGCGGCGGTGCAATTACTCACGCAGGCGGTTACGGAGATCGCCGCACAAGTGCCGCCCGCCTCGGGATTAGGAGTTGGGGGGGCGGGATTAGGGAAGGAAGATTCCGGATCCCGGATTCCGAATTCCGGAACGCAGATTACGAACCCCGGAATGCAAATCGCCAAGGGCTGGAAGGCGAAGGACTTCAAGCGCGAGTTCAACATGATTGTGAAGGGAGATCCGAGGTTTAGGGAGATGAAGTAATCGAGTAATCGGGTGATCGGATGATCGGGAGATCGGGTGAACAACAGAAAAACCGATTACCGGATCATCGGATTACCGGATTACTGGGAGCTGATTCGAAGACATCTACACCGTGGAAGGATCGGAAGGTCAGATGAACCAAGTGTTCACCCGATCACCCGATCACCGGATCACCCGATAGGCGACAAACAATGGCAGACCACTCAAACCTACGTCTTGGCAAGCGCCTGCGGCGGCATGACACGCGCACTCTGAAGTTGGCGCGCTACCTGAAGAGCTCGCTTCCTCCCGCGCCTCCCTCGGTCGATTACACGGGCGGCATCGCGGATTGGGGAATGATGCTGAACGACCGTCTCGGCTGCTGCACAATTGCGGCGGTTGCCCATGCCATTCAAACCTGGACCGCCAATGCCGGCGCCGAGATCACCTTCCCGGATCCCGTCATCCTTGATTATTACCGGACCTGGGATGGCTACAACCCCGCCGACCCCGCCACCGATCAGGGCGGCGTTGAGCTCAACGTTCTGAACGATTGGCGGCAGCAGTCCTTTAGCGGACATTCGCTTGACGCCTACGTTTCCATCGATCTTCGGGATGCGAGCGAAGTGGCGAATCGGGTGATCGGGAGATCGGGTGATCGGGTGAACAGCAGAGAAATCGGCTCATCGGCTCATCTTTCCATCGGATCATCGGAGGAGCAATGGAGCAATGAACAGCTTGACCCATCAACCGATCACCCGATCACCGGATCACCGGAACACCCGATTCTGGATTCCGGATTCCCAATTCCGGACGTGGCAACGGCCATCTGGCTGTTCGGCGGCGCGTACATCGGCGTGGAATTGCCCATCTCCGCGCAGACACAAGATGTGTGGGACGTGCCCGCGAATTTGACTCCTGATGATGAACCAGGAAGCTGGGGCGGCCACGCTGTTTACCTGGTCGGGTACGAGGCCCCGGTAACCACCCCGGCGCTCAGCGCGCCACCCCTCCTGAATCAGGAGGGGAGTTTTGCTGGCCCGAATCCTGTATCCCGTGTCCCGTGTCCCGGCTCTTTGACCTGCATCACCTGGGGCCAGCTCAAGAGGATGACCTGGCTGTGGTTCGCCAAGTATTGCAGCGAGGCCTACGCGCTGGTTTCCAAAGACTGGATTGAAGCGAGCGGGGTTTCGCCGAGTGGGTTTGATCTTTCGACGTTGGAGGCGGATCTAAAAGCAGTGGCGAGTGGCTAGTGGCTGCTTGCCGGATTGCGCAGAGCAAAGCTCTGCGACCTGCGGCGATTTGTCCGTCGGCTGACGGACCGGAATCCAAGAAGGAGGAACGATGAACTGGAAAGCTTATTTGCCCACAATCATTCCGCTGCTGATGACCGTGCTGGCGGCGCTCACGCCCGCCATCCAGGCAGCGATTGCTCATTGCGCCGGGGGATTTTTCCTCGGCCATCCGGTGCTGGCCAGCGTGCTCGCCACCGCGATTGTGGCGGTGTATCACGCGCTGCCGAGCCCTTTACAGAGGTGAAAAGTGACGAGTGAAAACTGACGAGTCATCCGCCCGCTTGCTGGATTGCGCAGAGCAAAGCTCTGCGACCGGCGGCGATCTTTGATCGCCGCAATCCAAGGCGACTGAGAACTGACAACGGACTACGGACATGATCTCGGCAAACCAAATTCAGGCGGTATTGATCGGAGCGGGTGGCTTTCTGGCCACCAGCATGGCGGGGGTAGGAGCTTACCGGCTTTTCTCCGCCGTCACCCGCGGGTTTATGCGGGTCCCGATCAGCCTGGAAAAAGGCGCCGACTCGCTGGAGCGCGTGGTGCTGGCGGTGGAGACCCAGAACGCGGTGTCAGACCAAGTGATGGAGCTGAAGGGCCTGCTGATGACCACGCGCGAGGAAATCATGAAGATGGGGAATGAGCGCGAGCAAATCGGCAGGGAACTGCGCCTGATGTCGCGAAAGATCGAGACCTTTGCCTGCTTTGCGCAGGATGGATAGAAGGTGTCAGGAACCAGGTGCGAGGAGCGAGGTGTCCGGATGCCGCCCGTCGTCAGTTGTCCATTGTCCGTGGTCAGTTGTCTGTTGCAACTGACAACGGACCACGGACTACGGACAGAGATCCATGAATCCCAAATCCTAGAAGAAGGCTTACACATGACCAAGGCAAACACCAAATCGGAGCAAGAGTTCGACCGCACGGAGATTCTGCGCTACTTGAACGAATGCGGACTTCAGCCGGTGACCCCGAAAAGCATTCTCATCTATCTGGACGATTGCCTCCGTCCGGTGAGTCTGGGAGGCGTGGAATTTCACCTGCGCTACATGCGCGATCGCGGCTGGGTGGAGCTGGGCATTGAGAAGAAAATCGGCCTGCCGGAAGTCATCCGCTGGACGCGCATCACCGCCAACGGCGTAGATGAGTACGACCGCCGGTGCGTCGCACTAGGAGAAGCGAAGTGATTGGTTCATTGATTCATTGAACCATCGAATCATTGATTCATTGGGTCATTGCATCATCGGATCATTGGTTCATTGAAGGAACGGCTCAATGGTTGATTGCGCTTTTGCTTTTCAATGACTCAATGATTCGATGACTCGATGATCCGATTAGATAAGAGGTCAAATCCCATGAAACGACACGTCGTCACGAAATTGCAACTCCTGGGGGTCCGGCACCCCGGGTTGATCGAGAAAGTGGGCGCAATGTTTGAGGAGTTTTGGCCCACGCAAGACGTCCGGCACATGATCCAGGCCCAGTACGGCGAGCGCCTAAGCTCCGCCACCCTCGCGAGGTACAAGAGAAAGCATTGGCAGGCGCGGCGGGAGCTGGTTCGGGAGATGAGCGGGGGAATCGGTTCATCGGCTCATCGGGCCATCTGAAGAGCAAAGGCATGACCAACCAATCGCCCATTGAGCCGATGGGAAGATGAAACGATTCGTGGGGTCAAATTCCATGGCAGGACATAGATTCTCGAAACTGGAAGAGTTTGAGGACCGGCATCCCGGATTGTGCCGGCAGGTGGAGGCGATGTTTAGGGCTTTTATCCCCCTGCGCGCGATCGCAGCAGTTCTCCAGGCCCAGTACGGCGAGCACATCAGCCGCGCCTCCCTTTCCGATTACAAATGGGAATGTCGGAGCGTGTGGCGGGCTGAGGTTTAGGAGATGAGCGGGGGAAGCGGTTCGTCGGTTCATCGGTTCATCGGGCCATCTGAAGACCAAAAGCGTGATCAGGCAATCGACCGATGAACCGATGGCCAGATGAGCCGATGGCTCGATGGCCCGATGAGCAAATAGGTTGGGAGCCAGGATTCCATGCAAGTTGGCGACACAAAATTGAAAAGGTTGGAGGCCCGGCATCCCGGATTGGTCCAGAAGGTGGATGCGATGTTTGACGCTTTCGCCACCATTAAGGCTGTCGAGGCCATGCTCCAGGCCGAATACGGCGAGCGCGTGGGCCACAGCGCCATTTGCAATTACAAGAGGCGATCTTGGAAGGTGCGGCGCAAGCGCGATCAGGCGGCCAGAGCGGCCATGACCGCCTACCAGGAATTGCTCAGTGAGGGGAGAAACTAAGTGGCCAAAGATCAGGCATGCAAACTGCAAATCCTGAGCGTCAAGCACCCGGACCTCCTCCAGGTCGTGGACAAGATGTTCGATAAGTATGCCACCGTCCCGCAAGTCCGGCGGATGCTCGAGCGCAATTATCACGAAGATGTCGGCGAGACCGCCGTCAGCACCTACAAGAAGAATCATTACAACGTACACAAACGCATGATCCGCGAGCAGAAAGCGGCCATGGAAGCCGTCGTCGAGATCATCGGCGAAGACGGCTTGGACATCGCCGTGAACGCCTTGCTCTGGGAAAGCCTCCAGGAGATGACGGCGGCGCAATTGATGGCCTTTAAGAAAATCTGCAACGACAGCGCCAAGGTGGCGCTGATGAAAAAGCAGTTCGCCCTTTACGCTCAGGAACACCGCCTGAGGATGCAGGAACGCCGCGACAGCATGAAAGACAACACAGTGGTCGTCGAGGATTTCGAAGCGGCCCGGCGAATGGTGGAACAGGCTAAGGAAATTTTCGGGATCGGGACAAGGCCAATCGCCCCACCCGTTCGGAAGCTCCTCGGCGCGCCGGAAGAAACGCCATCGGCGGAGGTTCATGTCGGCGCCGGCAAAGAGAACGCGCGAGAAATTCGAATGATGAATTCTGAATTGTGAACTCGGAATGATTAATGACTTTGGCCAACAGTTCGTGGTTGTGAGTGGTTAGGGGAAAGAGGATATGCGTCTTAGGGGAGCCTTGGAAGTCTGTCCATACTTGCTACTTCTTTGCGTCTGGGCACACCCCTCGATGGCCTGGTTCCCAATGCGGACCGCTCCCATCAATGGTCAGGATCGAGATGGGCAGGCCAACGTCTCCGGGGTTGGCTTCGACCTCTGTTCCGATAAGTTGGTCAATCCCCGCGACGATGCCTTTTACCATCCAAAAGTGGGGCGTTCGATTAATGAGCGCGTCGGCGTTTTCGTGGATCCCGAGCAGAGCTTCTGCCGCCCCGGCCTGGCAGTTTCCAGGGCAATCCAGGCGGTGAGAGGGCTCAACGACGATTTGCTCAGCCGGGGTTGTGACGCGAAAACACCGGACGGAGAGTTTGTTTATCCCCCCCTCTTGCCCCACAAAAGCCACTTCCAAGCAATCCCGGTTGTTGCAGTAACTCGCAAAGAGGGCCGGGTTGTCCTGTCGGAATCTTTGGACGGATGCCTTGAAGGGTTCAAGGGCTGCTCGCTCGAACCGGTCGGCTATCGCCATCAGGTCGCCGCCCTGGTTGGACGCTTTCCTCGCAATGTCAAAGGCACTAAACCCACGGGGAGTCTCGCGGAAATACCCGGCAGCACCAACGAAATTGGCGCCTATCTCCTGGATTTTGCATTCCGCCACAGCCGTGTTCCCGTCGAGGGACGCAACGGTGACTTGGCTGTCCGCTGCAAGCACCACGTAGTCTGGACTGCGTATGGCAACAATGGTGGTGGCCATGCCCAGCCCCGCGCGCAGGAGAACCAGGGCGGCGAGAATGGCGGGCTTCCAAAGTATGTGAGGTTTGGAATTCCCGGGCCTGCTTACGGGTGGGAGGACGCCCCGACAGGCTTTGGGGTCCATGCCCCCAGTGACTGTGGCATTGACGTTAGTAATGATGGCAAACATTGGCTCCACCTTGCCGGTGCTCACGGCGCGAGTGATCTTCCTTCTTGTAAGGCGCCCGGTCCACGGGAGTCAGGAAGCAGCCAATGATACCAGCAATTTTAGGCTCGATGAACAGATGATCCGATGGCCCGATGGCCAGATTGGTCTAGAGCAAGGCACAAGGCAAAGCGCATATGGCAAAAGGCAAAAGGCACAAATCGTCGATCACCGGAATACCCGATTTCCCGATCTCCCGGTCGGAGTCACCCGACCTCACGATCTCCCCATCCGAGTCACCCGATCACTCGTTCACCGGATCGATGGAAGGGAAGCCTCTGACGCCGAACGAGGCACTGCGGGTGTGGCTGAGAGAGTCTGTGCCCGTGCTGCCTTACCAGGAGCGCTGGATCTTGGATGAGTCGCAATTGAAGGTGGCGGTTTGGAGCCGGCAGAGCGGCAAGAGCTTTGCCGCGGCGTTGCGGGCCGTGCTCAAGTGCATGGGAAAGCGCACGCAGTACATCATCCTCTCCAAGGGCGAGCGCCAGTCGCGGCTGTTCATGGAAAAGGTCAAAGACTTCTGCGTGTTCTTTAAGAGATTGAAGGCGTTGCCGGCATTTTCCGAGTTCGAGACCGACGAAAAAATCATGGAGGTGTATTTCCCCCACAACCGTTCGCGCATTATCGGTCTGCCGGCCAACCCGGACACGGCGCGCGGTTACTCCGGCCACATCGTGCTGGATGAGTTCGCCTTCCACGGCGACGCCTACAAAATCTACGCCGCCTGTTTCCCCATTATCACCCGCGGATATTCCATCGAGGTCATCTCCACGCCCAATGGCACCGCCGGGAAATTTTATGAAATCGCGAAGGCGGCCGGCTTGGTGACAGACGAAACTCGAAACTCGAAACTCGAAACTCGCAAGCCTGACGCCGAATTTCAAGTTTCGAATTTCGATTTTCGAAGCCCTTGGAGCGGCCACCGCGTCGATATTTACGACGCCGTCGCTGACGGCCTGGACGCGGACGTCCGCCTCCTCCGCTCCGGTTGCGACGACGAAGAGACTTGGCTCCAGGAGTACTGCTGCCAGTTCCTCTCCGATGCGCAGAACTACATTTCCGTTGAACTTATTTCGTCGTGCGTGCACGAAGAGGCGACCACCGAATGGCCTATCGGGATTGCGCAGAGCAAAGCTCTGCGGCCGGACGCAGAGCTGCGCTCTGCGCAATCCGGCAGCCGGGAGACCGGGAGCCGGGAACTTTATTTGGGGGTGGACATCGGCCGCAAGCGCGACCTGACCATCGCCTGGCTGTTCGAGAAGGTGGGCGGGGTGCTGTGGTCGCGGCTGCTGATGACGCTGAAAGGCGTGTCGTTTGATGAGCAAGAGAAGGCGATTTGCCGGCTGATCGAGGGCAGTGACCAGTGGCAAGTGACAAGTGACAAGCAAGCCTGCTCGTCACTCGTCACTCGTCACTCGTCACTTCCTGCCGTCCGTCGCGTCTGCGTGGACCAAAGCGGTCTGGGCATGATGCTGGCCGAACACCTGGTGCAGAAGTACGGGGCGGTGGTCGAGCCGGTGCAATTCACCGCGCCCCTCAAGGAGCGCCTGGCGCCCATGGTGAAACAGGCGTTCGAGGAGCGCACCGTGCGCATCCCCGACAATCGCGAGGTGCGCGCGGACATCAACTCCGTCAAGCGCTTCGTGACCCCGGCGGGCAACGTGCGCTTCGACGCCGAGCACACCGACCGCGGCCACGCCGACCGCTTCTGGGCCCTGGCCATGGTGGTGAACGCCGCCAGCGAGCCGGATGCGAGCTTTAGCGAGCAGGCGTTCTTAACAGGCAGCCCGGTGATGGCAGGGTTGTTCGATGCAGTCCTGTAATCGGCTCAGCAAGGAATCGGTTCATCGGTTCATCGGGCCATCTGAAAACAACGATGAACCGATCAATGAGGGCTCGATGGACCGAGGGACGGATGAACCGATGGACAGATGAACCGATGGAAAGATGGACCGATAGAAAGATGAACCGATGACAAAAGCTCACAGTTCGGGAAACGGAAATCAAATGCGGCACTTGATCCGCGAAGGCAAATCAACTTCCAAGGCGCTGCAAGCCCAGATCGACCGTGCCGTGGCGCTGGCCGACAAAGAGATAGGTGTCAGGTATCAGGTATCAGGTGTCAGCAAAAGTCCTTCCCTGGCACCTGACACCTCCTTCCCCTGACACCCGACACCTGACACCTGACACCTTGCCCACCGGCCGCCTTCCCCTGACCCCCGCCCCCCTCACCACAACGGGCGGCCTGCCGGTAGCTCCGGAGCGCGGGATTCCTCCCCCCCCGCCTCCGGAGCCCATCTCCGTGGCGGATTACACGGAACGCATTCGCGCGGGTTGGGTTCCGGTGATGGGCCTTCCGGGAACGCCCATCACGTCGGGCTTTGTGCGCGACTTGGGCGAGTACAACCCCAAGCTGGAAGGCCTGAACGGCATTTGGACTTATCAGGAAATGCGGCGTGGCGACGGCCAGGTGGCCGGCACCCTGCGCGCTTGCAAGCTGCCCATCCTGTCGGCGAAGTGGGAAGTTGTTCCGGGAGACAGCGGAAACTCGAAAATCGAAACTCGAAATTCGAAATTCGAGGCGAGTTTCGAGTTTCCAGTTTCGAGTTTCGATTCGCGCGGCGCAGTAAGCAGCACTGGCGCCGGAATGCAGACGGCGGAAAAAGCCAAAGAGATTTCCCAATTCGTTCGCGAGAATTTGTTCAACGCGCTGGAGTGGCAGGACTCGCGCGGGTCGTGGCACACGCAGGACTGGAAAGACGTGGTCCGCTGCGCGCTACGCATGCAGGATTTTGGTGCAGCCTGCTACGAAGAAGTCATGGCCATTGACGGCGACCGCATCCGCGTGCGCCGCATGGCCGACCGCCAGGCGCTCACCTTTTATCGCTGGCACACCGATCCGCACAGCGTCGATCCCTCGCTTCCGCCCTTCATCTATGACGACGGAGAAACGCTCTATGCCTTGGAACAGTGGGGGTACCGCTCGAATCGCTTCGAGTATGTGCTGCTGCCCACGGACAAGGCGTGCGTCTTTACCCACGACCAGGAAGGCGCGAACTTTTGGGGCATTCCGCTGACGCGCGCCATGTACCCGCATTGGTTCGTCAAAAAGCATCTCGAGCGGATCGACGCCATGGCCTGCGAGCGCAACTCGCTGGGCGTGCCCATGATCATGCTGCCTCCCAACCCTTCCAAGCAGGATGTGCAGACCGCGCAGAAGTGGGTGACGCAGTTGGCCGCGCACGAAAAGACTGGGCTCTCGCTTCCCAACGGGGCGGAGTTCAAATTGGTCGGCATCGAAGGACGCATCCGCGAAATCCTGCCCTCGCTTCAGTACCACAAGCAGCAAATCGCCACGTCGTGCCTCGCCATGTTTATGGAGCTCGGCCAAACCCAGAGCGGCTCGCGGGCGCTGGGCGAATCGCAAACGGATTTCTTCCTGCTTGCCACGCAGAATACCGCGGACTACATCGCGCACCAGATCCGCAACTCGACCATCCGCCGGCTGGTGCAGTGGAATTTCGGCGTCAACGCGCCGGTGCCGTACCTCGTGCCCGCCAACGTGCAGGCCCGCTCCATCGATACCATGGCCGCCATCATCAATCAGCTCGCCCAGGCGGGAGCGTGGATGTCCGACCGGGCAAGCGTGAACCGCGCGCGGCATGAGTTGGGATTTAGCGATTACGTGGACGACGACGTGGTCAACAACGCCAGCGGGCCGTCGGAGGATCGGGTCATTTCATCATCGGGTCATTGAGTCATTGAAAACATGCGCGCACTGCGCGCGGCGGATTTTAAATGACTCGATGACCCGATGAACAAATGACCCAATAGTTCAATGACCCGATGAATCAATGACCCGATTTCTTAATGGAGACTCTATGAGAACCCTACGCAATTCCCTTTTGATTTCTTTCTGCATCGCCGTGCTGGCCGTGCTGCTGGCGGTGGAAAATTTGAGTCCGCCGGTGGTCAGCGCGGATTCCTACAGCTCGCACCGCTTCCCGGCGTTTGGTTACATTCTGGATAATCCCATTCTGACGATTGCCGGGGCGAGTGTGACCACCAAGGCCACATCCACCACCGGGGCCACCACCGCGCACCTCACCTGGGTCTTCGGCGCCGTGTCCGGGACTTACTCGAGTTGCACCGTGCAGGCCAAAACCAGCTTCGACGGCGTCAACTGGCTGAACCTGGGCGGCGCGGCGTCCGTGACCGTTACCTCCAATGCCGTCAACGCCTGGGACATCTATCAGCAGGCGCCCGTCACCACCGGCGTGACCACCACCACCGTCAGTAACTCCGCGGCGGCGGGGTTCGGCCAGTGGAGCGAGGACACCTTCGCCTGCTCCGGCTACGGCACCAGCGCGCCCGTCACGATTACGGGAATTTATAAGTGAAGTTGAAAGTCGAAAATTGAAAGTCGAAAGCACTTACTTTGAATTTTTAACTTTTGACTTTTGACTGACCCTAAAGAAGGAGCGAAAAATGAAAAAGATCACCAGTTCGAAGTTGAGGTTTTTGCGGTTTTGCCTTTTGACTTTTGCGCTTTGCCTTTTGACTTCGCCTTTGGCCTTCCCCCAGGGCACGGCGGGGCCGGTGCTGGGCGGGACAAACTACTCAGGTCTGGAGGGAAGCTTCGGCATCCCCAGCGTTTCCTGGGCGGCCACCGGGTTGACGCTCAACAATACCGCTGGCACCGTCTACCAAAAAGGCAGCGCCAACGCGATTTCCGCCGGGAGCGTCACGCTTACCACGACGGAAAACTCGTGCTCGCTGGCGGGCATCCTGGCAGGCAGTTGCAACCTCGTTTATTGGTCCGGGTCGGGAAGCACGCTCGCTGCCACCACCGCCTATCCCACGGCGGCCGCCAGCGGCACTGAGATCCTCTATTTCTGCACCACCAATTCCAGCGGAAACATCACCGGCTGCGCCATTGCCACCGAAGATGTGCTGGGGGCGGTTCCCGCCACCTACAACGATGGCCTGCTGATGGTTCCCATTTCCAACTGCGCGTTCACGGCTGCCACCACCGCCTTCACCGGCACCCCCGGAATGGTCCGCTTGGCCGCCAATCAACTCGCCTGGTCGGGCACCACCAACACCACCGCCGGCACCATCACTATGACCTGCGACCTGGGCCTGGAAGGACGCACCACTCCCGGTCTGGGGTTTATAGCTAAGGATATTGCCGTGCAATATGGCGTTCAAACCACGGCGTTATCTTCTATTGCAACCCCTACGGTCAAGACCAACGCCTATCCTGCCTACGGGGGAGCGGCGGCGGATACCCTGGCCTCGGTGGGAGGCACGATTACCTCCAGTCCCGCGAGCTTGCAGCTTGCCACCACCACCTCCGGGTATTTCTACAATGCGGATTTCTCCCTGGGCACGCCGTTTACCCTGAGCGATCAAACCAAGGTGAGCTTCGAGATGGTCTTTACCACCGCCGGCACGACGGCGACGACGCTGCAGATCAGCGGCCTGCTGGTGCATGGAAATTGGATTCAGTGAAGAATTGGTTCATCGGCTCATCGGGTCATCGGGCCATCTGAAACCAATGCACCGATGAGCAAATGAATCGGTGGATAAGTCGATGGACCGATGAACCGATGGACCGATGAGCCGATGAACCGATAGGCCGATCAACCGATAACTTCGAGGAACACGACGATGTCTGACGACAAAAACCAGTTTCACTTTATCTCGCAGCTCAGTGCCGTGCCCGCGGAGGGCCTGGCGCGCATTCCCATCCTGGTCACCGGCAGTTGGGTGAAAGGCGGGCGGGAAGTTTCCTTCACCCGTGACGAGCTGAGCACCGCCGTCGAGAACTTTCAGAAACTCGCCAACCACGACCTGAATGTGGACTACGACCACGCGTGCGAGGACCTGGAACGCGCCGCCGGCGAGCCCACCCCCAGCGCGGGCCGCATCCTGGCGCTCGATGAGCCGGAACCGTTCGCATCGGGTGATCGAGAGATCGGGAGATCGGGTGAACAGGAAAACCGATCACCGGATCACCCGATCACCGGATCACTCGATCGTTGGATTCTCTACGGCAAATATGAACCTACGGACCGCGCGCGCAAACTGATCAAGAACCGCGAATACCGCTACGTGTCGGCGGCCTTTGCCAAGGACTGTCCCGATCGCAAAACCGGCGAGTCCCAAGGCTTGACGCTTACCAGTGTGGCGCTGACCAATCAACCGTTTTTGGATGAACTACCGGAAATTTGGCTCTCAGTATCGGGAGATCGGGAGATCGGGAGATCGGGTGAACAGGAACGTCGATCACCGGATCACCCGATCACCGGATCACCCGATCATCGATCCCGCCTCTCGGCGGAACAAGGAGGAACAATGGCAAAACTGACTCTCAAGTGCTCCGCCGATGGCACGCACGAAGCCTGCGACGGAGACCGTAAAGTCGGTGAAATCGAAAACGACCACCTCTCCGCTTACACGACAAAGCATGTGGGCAAAGAGGGGGCTTGCATTGAAGGCAACCTGAGCGCGCGTGGCGCGGGCGTCCAAGCAATGAATGCGGATGCCGATGCGGCGTTCGCCCAGGAAGTCGGCGCGGAGGGCCGGAGCAAAGAAGAAATTCGCGGCCTGATCACCCTGGCGCTCCATCCCCTCAAAGCTGAGGTCACGCTGCTCGCGGAAGCCATCGGCGCCGACGGCAAACTCGACAACCGCCGGCTGGATGCGCTGGACGATTCCGGCAAGATCAGCCGCTCCGCCTGGCGCCGCGCCAAGGACGCCGAACAGCGCGTGCAGAATGCCTTCCAGCGCGGCCAAATCACTCCCGCCATGATGGCCACGGGCGCGCCGCTGCGCCTGGCGCTCTCGGACGGCGCGGCCTTCAAGGCCCTCATCGAAGACCGGCCGCCCCTGGTCAGAACCAACGCCGTGGTGGGCATCGGCGGGTCGGGCTCGGAAACCGGCGAATCACCCCGGCAGCTCTTCTCGCGCCTGGTGGAAGAGAAAAAACAGCAGCTCATGCAAACCGACGCGCGCCTGGGCGAGTTGGAAGCACATCGCAAGGCCGGCGCCCTGGTGGCGAAAGAAAATCCTGACCTGCTGAAGAACTACCGCGCCGATGCGAAATCGGCATAGGCGGCTTCAACTTTTTCGACTCTTCGACTTTTTCGACTCGTCGAGGGGTTGAAGAGTCGAAAAGTTAAAGAAGTCGAAAAGTCAAATCTCAAGGAGGAAGAACATGTTAGGAAACCAAGGACTGACGGCCGCCAAGTTCGACACGAACATCCGCGCGCTGCGTGGCACCGTGATGAGCTTGCCGGTCAGTAACCCCTCGACCGAATCGGATTTCTACGTCGGGCTGCCTTCCGGCTTCAACTCCGTGCCTACCGGAGTGCTGTCCATGGACGTGGTGGAGCCGGGCTACCCGCTCACTTCGGAGCTGTGGCTCGATCCCAACACCAGCAACCCCGTCAACGGCTCGACGCCGCCCTCGCCCTTCGTCGCGCAGGGCCGCGCCTGGGGCCTGATTGTCAACGCCCCCGAGGCGGAGGTGATCGCCGCGGATACCACCATCCAGGCGGAAGACGACGTGGTGATCGCCGACGCCTACGGCCGCGTCACTTCCATCCGCAACGTCACCACCGGCAACACCGCAAACGTGGTGGGCAAAGCCAAGTACCCGGCCACCGCGGCGAACCAGCGGATTCGCATTCAGGTGAGCCTGCGGCAAACGAAAGTGTAGGAATCGGGTCATCTGGCCATCGGGTCATCGGGTCATTGAAAACATGCGCGCAAAGCGCGCCACGGATTTTAAATGACCCGATGGCCCGATGAACCGATGGACCGATTCGTGCGCCCGGTGCGGAAACCTTTCGGTCCACCGCACTGCGCGTAGTTAGAGGAGAAATCCATGGAAGTATCGCTCGCCCATCTCGACCAATTTCTGACCAACTATTCGATTGTCTACCGCAACAACGATTTCGTGGGGGGACGGCTTTTCCCCGACTTTCCGGTTTCCAAGCAAAACGATCGCTATCCCATCTTCGGCTTCGAGCGTTTCAAGGCTTACAACACGGAGCGCGCGCCGGGGAGCGAAGCCAACGAAATGCCCGGCTGGCGCATGTCCAACGATGAGTACTACTGCGACGGCAAGGCGCAGAAGCAGCTCATCCCCGACGAACTCCGCGCCAAATGGGATTTTTCGACGGGCCCCGAGGTCTTCACCACGGAAACGCTCGCCGACATCATCGACAAGCAGCGGGAAATCCAGATCTTCAACCTGGTCATGAACTCCGCGGCAGTGCCCAGCAGCACGCTGGCGGGCACGGCCCAGTGGAGCGATTTCCAGAACTCGGATCCCGTGGCCGCCATCACCGCGCAGCGCTCCACCATCCTGCTGAGCTCCACCAAGGAGCCGAACACGCTCCTGGTGGGCTATCCGGTGTGGCTGCAACTCATCCAGCATCCCATCATCCTCGACCGTTTCAAGAACCACGCCTTGCCCCTCGGCTATCCCACGGACCAGCAGTTGGCCGGCCTCTTCAATGTTGACAACTTTGTTGTTGCCAGATCTCTGTATGACACAACGCAACAGGGTATCGCGCACAACCTCAACTACATCTGGGGCAAGAACGCCATCCTGGCATACGTGCCGCCGGGGCAAGGCCAGTTGATGATTACCCCCGGCACCACTTTCCGCTGGCTTTACGGCGTGCCCCAGAACGGCGGCATGCTGGTGAAGCGCTATCGCGTGGAAGAGCGCAGTGGCGACATGATCGAGTTCCAGACTTACTACTGCGTGAAGATCGTCGTACCGGGCGCCATGTATGTTTTCAAAAACGCCGTGGCGTAAGGAATCGGGTCATTGGTTCATCGGGTCATCGGTTCATTGAAAAGACGGAGCACGATCCTTGTGGCTTTTCAATGACCCGATGACCCGATGGCCAAATGAATAAATGGAGGTTTCAATGCCCAAGTACCAAGTTCTCCAGCCCATTGAAAAGAACAGCGTCATGTATGTCTCCAAGGGCGCGGCAGCGGCGAAGTTATTGCCCAGCGCCTGTCACGGGAAGTTGATCCCGGTGAACGCCTCGGGGGAGATCGAGCTGACCGAAGAGGAAGCCGGCGTTCTCATCTACGGCCAGGTGCCGTTGTTCCAGGGCAAGCCCGATCCGATCGGCGGCGCGGAAGCCCGGGAAAAGAAAGCCCAGGAAGATGCGGCCGCGGCCGCCGCCAAGGCCGCAGCCGAGAAAGCCGAGTACGAGGAGTTCGCGGCGTTCAAGGCCGCGAAAAAGCAGAAGCGAGAAGCCAGAAGCGAGAAGTGAAAATGGTTTTCTTCTAGCTCCTGGCTTCTAGATTCTAACTTCTGGAGGATTTCATGTCAGCATCAGCGACATTTACTACGCTCTATAGTTTCCGCGAAGACCGGCGGCGGCTCTACCGGCACATCCGCGTGGACATCACCGGTCTGGCCAGCGGCGCCAACACCATTCCCCACGGCATCACCGAGCGGGAGAACCCGGCGCTGGGCGTGACGCCTATCGACGAGCAAGTCCTGCTCACCTCGAGTGTGGCCGTGCATCGCACTCAGACGGCGGACGCGACGAATCTGTATTACACGGTCGATTCGGGAAGCGGGACGACAATCTCCGTGTACGTGACGGTGTGAGGAGCAGTTAAAAGTCGAAAGTTGAAAGTCGAAAGAGCAGTTGAAAGTTGAGAGTCGAAAGTCGAAAGCTCTTACCTTCAACTTTTAACTTTTGACTTTCAACCGTTCTACAAACTTTCAACCTTCGACCAGGAGCTAAGAATGAGCTACACCACAATCACCCAAGTCGCCGGAATGTTCCCCACGTTTACACGCAATGGGCCGAAGGGACCCTCCGACACGCTCATCCAGACTTTCATTGATGACGTGGCGGGGGAAATTGATGCCATCTTGCAGCGGCGTTTTCAGGAAGCCTATGCGAGCCCGGGATTCACCGCCTGGCAAGCGATCTTTAGCACCGACCAGTTGAACCTGCTCGAAAAGATCAACCGTTACGGCGCCGGCGCGCAACTTGCCGAGGTGTTTGAAACTTCCGGGATCGCCGCGGCGGCCCGCGTGGCGAAGGGGTTTGAGGACGAATTCCGCGAGCAGTGCAACAAGCTCAACGCCCGCGACGCGGACGGCAAGCCGCTGGCCCAGGGTGGTGATTACGACTACCTATTCGACCCGCTCGCCAAAGTCGAAACGCCGCGCGCGCAATTGGGCGGCGTGGCGGGCGGAGATCAGTGCCCGAGCGAGACTTCGAGCGAGGATTCGACGAGCGTTTTCAAGAAGTGGGATAGGCGGGAATTCTGATTAGTTCGGATTGCGGCGATTGAAAATCGCCGGCCGGAGCGGCGATCTTTGATCGCCGCAATCCATCGGACCAACGAACGGTCTTTAACCTATGAGCTGGACGCAAGCGTACCAAGCACAATTCGCCAAGCCGCTGGGTAATCAACTGATCGCGATTATCCAGCGCGACCAAGCGGCGGCGCTCACCGTCATCAACGCCGCGCGCGCCGCGAACGGGAACCAACCGCTCTGCCCTATTGCGGAATTCCACAAAGGCCCCGGCGCGCGGACGGGTTGGCCCTGGCTCTACATGGAAATCGGCCCTGTGAGCTTCGAGCGCGGCGACGACAAGACGACGCGGCGTCACGAAGTTCGCATCAGGCTGGGGCTCGATACCGGCCAATACGATCAGGAGATGGCGCAGGAGGACGCGCAGGACTATGCCCGTCTGCTTGACATGATCATTACGAGCGCCGGGCCCTGGCCCTCCCTCGGCGACTGGACCACTCCTCTGCCCATCCAGCACGAGACCGTGCCCAGCGGCACGACCGTGCCCAACGCCGCCGGGACAGTCAATGAAGTCTTCGTTGAGTCGCACGTCCCCGCCAAAGTCGATGTGCCCGATGTGGATGTGCCGGTCATGCGCGTGACTTTGACGGTGCTCTTTGAGTTGGAAGAGACGTAGCACGGGCTTCCAGCCCGTGACTTCCACGGCCAGGATGGCCGTGCTACGAAGGAGAAAAACATGGCACTCGGAACCCCCACCCCAACCCTAATCCACCAAGGCCCCGGCTGGATTTATTTGAATGTCTGCGCGCCCGCCAGCGGGAAGCGGCACATCATCGGCGCGGACGGCACCCCTTCGCAACCTGCGTGGGCGGCCGCGCAAGCCGTCACCCCCGGCCAGATGATCGTGGACTCGAACGGCAACGTTCAGGAGTGCACGACCGGAGGCAACACGTTTACGAGCGCGCCCAGCAATTGGGGCAACGCGCTCGGCGCCATGACCTCCGACGGCGCCGCCGTGGTGTGGACCTGCGTGGCGCTGGCGCCCGCCTACCTGTTCGCGGGCGCGCTGGAGGGCGTGACGGATCTCGATATCGGCGCCAAGGTTGAGGAAACCACCGCCGACCAGGAAACGCTGCCCATCGACGCGGTGATGACGGGGGAAGTGGACTCGATCGCGGTCACGCTGAAAGAATCGGACTGCGCCAAGCTTCAGATCCTCATTCCCCACGGCACTTACGCCACGGGCACGGATAGCACGTTGCCCGCGGGAGCGCAGGCCTACGAGGAAATCGCCTTCGGCGGCCTGAAGCCGGTGCCCAAGTTCAGCGTGCTGCTGATCTCCAAGCGCAAGGACCAGGCCGCGAAGTTCGTCATCTCCCAAATCTACCGCGCCTATCAAAAGGAAACAGTGAAGCTGCCGTTCCAGCGCGGCAAGGAGACAACGTACAAGATCACCTTTCAGGCCATCGCGGACCTGAACCGGCCAGTCGGCGATCGAGGGGGCAAAGTGTATCGGCAGGTCTAGGTCTTGCTTTTGCCGGATTGCGCAGAGCGAAGCTCTGCGTTTTCGCTCGCAGAGCCTCCTGGATTCCTGTGATCGAAAGATCCCCGACGGCGATTTGCAATCGCCGCAATCCAGGGGCGGGTTTTAATCGAGGTTCCCATGTCGGATTGCGCAGAGCGAAGCTCTGCGTTTTCCCTCGCAGAGCTTCGCTCTGCGCAATCCGGCAAAACGCAAATGGCAAAAGTGAAGAGGTTGTGATGCCAGACAACGGTATCGCCAAAGCGAACGATTTTAAGGCCGCCCTGGAGCGCTCCAACGTCGAGCAAGTAGTGTTGCCGGCGAGTGGGCTGACGGTGCTGCTTTGCCGGCCTCCGGTTTTCGCGGCGCTGGCCATGGGGCGGGCGGGCACGCAACTGCAAGCCCGGATTACCGACGCCAAGCCCGAGGAAATCAAGACGGAAGATATTGAGGCGTTCACCCGGTGGCTCACCGAAACGCTCACGCGCTTGTTTGTGCAGCCCCGTTTCGCGGCGGCTCCCCAAGCCCTCGAAATCGGGCTGGGCGACATTCTGATTGAAGATTTGAAATTCATTTTCCGCTGGCTGCGAGGCGAGGTGTTTGGTGCAGTGAATAGTGAACAGGGAACAGTGGACAGTAAAGGCTCTGTTCACTATCCACTGTCCACTGTCAACTGCACTGAAGACCTCGGCCAATTTCCTGGAGGACAAGGAGCGGCTGCTGTACCTGGCGGAAGTGGCGAAGCGCAGCTACTGCCGTCCGAGCGAGCTTCTGGAGCTCACGGGGATGCCGGCTTACCTGCTGGATTGCACCGCGGCTGAAAGCCTCGCCGCCCGCGACCAGGGCGAGTTGGAGAAGGAAGAGACTGTGATTGAGTGGTGAAAGGAATTGAGTCATTGAATCATCGGATCATTGCGTCATTGGAAAGCAAGAAGGTCTCAATGACTCAATGACCAAATGACTCAATGGCTAAATGGCACCCCATGGAACAAAATCAAAACAATATTCTCAGCCTCCTGCTCCAACTCGGCGCGCAGCCACAGCGTGCGCAGGCGGCGCTGAAAATTCTGGACGCATCTTCCGCCGGGCTGGAGAAAAACGCCAAGACCATGAGCGAGCACACGGCGGAAGTTCTGAAGGCGACGAAGGCTCAGCAGGATGCGGTGGCGGTTTTCTCCCGCATGCACACGCAAGGTCAGATGGCCGTCGAGCCAATCCGCCAGATGCACGAGGCCTTCCGGGTGCTCACCCCGGAAATCACCACCAGCACGGCCCAGACGGATCTGCACGCCAATGCCGTGGAGCGCTCGACACTTGCCCTGCGCTCGCAATCGGCGGTAGGCGTGGAGATGGTGAGCAAGGGCCTGGCCGGGCTGGTGGCCGGACGCAAGGCCCAGGCGGGTGTGGAAGCGGTTTGGGAAACGGCGCGCGGCATCGCTCTTCTGGCCGAAGGAACGTGGCCGCCTAACCCTGCCGCCATCATGGCCGCGGGCCTGCACTTTGAAGCGGCGGCGCAGTACGCCCTGTTGGCGGGAACGGGTAGTCATCGCCGCAGCGCCGGCGCGGGCGGCGGGGCCGGGGCTCGTGATTCCGGACTCGGGGCCGGAGTTTCGGATTCCGGATCCCGGATTCCGAATTCCGAATTGGCGGGGGGCGCCGCCGGGGCCGGCTCACGGTTCAGTGGATCGGGCGTCGTCATTATTCGCGGCACGCAAGCCTTCGAGGAATACGTGGCGGGCGCGGTGAACGGCGCCGTGGCGCGAGGCGTGAACGTGACGGCCACCAGCGCGCAGAGAGGGAGCCCGGTGGGGCACTGAGAGGATCGGGTCATTTATTCATTGGGTCATTGAATCATTGAAAACCGGCTGCGCCGGCCAAAAGCCAATGACTCAATGACTCGATGATTCAATGACCCGATAAAAAGATGGCTAACCCAGCAATCGTTTATCCTTACGGCAGTGGCACGGCCACACTGAATTTCCTGCGCCCGCCCACCAAGGTGCCCGCTTACTCGTCAACAGCAGTGCGGCATGACAACGTGGCGTCGAGCGGCGTGCGCGAATCGGTGCTCGAACGCATCGACAATTTCCTCGATCTGGATCTGGAGTGGGTGGGGATTGGCTCGGATGTGCAGGCCTGGGCGCAATTCATGAACTATGCCCTCCAGGGCGGCGTCTTTGCCTATTATCCGGATAGTTCACAATCCAGCTTCATCAACTTCTGGCTCGAGGACACCAACTGGACCGCGGCGTATAAAGCGGCAGGCCAGTACACGTTCCATTTGAAGTTCCGGCAAGTGGTGACGTAACGAGTGAAGAGTGATGAGGGATGAGCAAAAAGCGCGGATTGCGCAGAGCGCAGCTCTGCGAACGGAGACGGCGAGCTGCGCTCGCCGCAATCCAGCAAACCCGCCAGTGGTTCGATGAGCAGATGGACCGATGAACGGATGGACCGATGAACGGATGGAAAGATGAGCCGATTCCTCATTGAACGGATGTATCGATGATTAATGGAAATCAAACTTGGCAATCCGGGCTGAACGCGCCGCAGAAGCAGCCCTTATACGTTCTTCAGATTCCGCAGTTCGGGATCGTGCTCGCCAGCTTCACGCAGGCGCAAATCCAATCGCTCACCAAATGTGGTTATGGGGCGATGGTGTGGGGAATCGGCGGGTGGGGAACGTAGGGCCGAACAGCGTTCGGCCCAGGGCGAGCGCTGCTCGCCCCTACAAGACCGGAAACGCAGAGCTTCGCTCTGCGCCTGGAGTTTCTACATTTACTCCACTGTTTTAGGTCTGGCATATCATTATTATGTTGACAGACCGACGTAAGTCGGTTACACTCCTCCTGAATCTATGCT
>JBEKNU010000005.1:0-63058 GCA_049522495.1 Terriglobia bacterium | reverse complement strand
TTAGACGCGCGCGGTAACCGGGTTTTCTTTTTTTTTTGGGGGCCGACGAGGTGCGCCCCGCGCCAGCCGCGGGGGGCGAGGTTTGATGAACGGGAGCACCCGGCCCGCCCGTGGAAACCAGACCCGTTCCGCTGAGTGCAACAGTTCGCGGACTGCCGGCCGGATCGCCCGAGATGCTCAGGGTGCCGGTCCTAGTCCCAGTCGCTGCCGGCTTGAAAGTCACCGAAATAGTGCAGTCAGCGCCCGGGCTCAGGGTGGTCGGGCAGGTACTGGTCTGGGAGAAATCTCCGCTGGCGGTGATGCTGGAGATAGTCTCCGAGACACTGCTGGTGTTGGTTAGAGTGACGGTCTGGGCGTGGCTGCTGGTTCCTACGCCTTGAGCTGAGAAGGCAAGTGAAGAGGACGCCAAGTGTATAACGGGCGCTGGCACGGGGACTGGCACAGGCACGGAGATGGGCGCAATTACAATTGGCGAGGGAGGGACAACCCGAATAGGTTGCCCCGGGACGGGGGACGGTTGCCGAGGGGGGAGAACGATAGGACCCGGCCAGTGGACAAAGATCTCTATCCCGGTTCCGCTCAAGCTTACCGTCTGCGTGCTGCCCGCCACGCCGTTGTTGTTGTCGGTGAAAATCAGTGAGGCGCTGAAGTTCCCCTCTGCGGACGGCGTGAACGTCACGCTGACCGAGCAGGTGCTGCTGGGCGTGACCGTGGCTCCGGAGCAGGTGTCGGCAGTCGTGGCAAAATCGCCGGCGTTCGTGCCACTCACCGCCGCAGTGGAAATCACCAGGTTCGCCCCGCCGTTGTTGGTTAAAGTCACCTGCTCCACACTGGACGGCGCGTCCACCAGTACCGAGCCGAAATTCTGGCTGGTCCCTGACAGGCTGACTGCCGGCAAGCCCACGAATATGCCGAAAGGTGATAAACCGGGGGGATAGGTCCAGCTCGCCATGATCGTGTCGTTCGTGTAGTTCACGGAACCCGGAACCGTCACGTTCACCCAGTCGATCACCCCGTTCGTCTCGCTCACCCCGTGGAAGATCTGAGGCGGAGGCCCCGACGGGGGGTAGTTCGCAGGATTGAAGCTCAGGGTGATTGTAATCGTGCTCCCGACCACCAACCCCGCTGTGGTGCTTATGTCCACACATTCCCCTGCCCCCCCAGCAGGCCCCACAGAAAAACTCTCTGGAGGACTTGTGCAGGCGCTGCTGGCGGTTACGGTGGTAGTCCCCGGCGTCGTGACGTCAGCAAAGGTCACCGAGACGGTGGCGCCGGAAACGGGGGGCGGGGTCAATGTGACGTTTGTCCCCGTGGGGGTATTGCTAGTGGCCGCTACCGCCGTCACCATCGTCGAGTCGCAAATGGCGCCCGCGCACGCGCTCACCGTTGCGCTACCCGCGGCCAGAGCATAAGCCGCACCGAGATTGGGGGCATCGTTGGTGATGTTGACGACCGCGCTGTTGGATGAACTCCAAGTTACCGAAGCAAGTTGTTGTGTGCTGTTGTCACTGAACGTGCCGGTAGCCGTGAAGTGCTGCGCGGTGTCGAGAGGAAGTGTGGGGCTGCTCGGACTCAGCGTGATGGAACTGAGGTTCGGAGGCGTGAGCGTGGCCGGTTCGTACAGCTCCGCACTGGTCAAGGGACCGCTGAAGTTATAGCCTGCCGCAACGAGCACCATGCCGTTATTCAGCAGCGTCGCCGTGGGCAATTCGCGCGCGGTGTTCAGGCTGCCGGTGGGGGTGAAGCCCCCGCCGGTGGGGTCGTACAGCTCCGTAGCGACCAAGGGACCATCGAAGCCATCAGAGAGGAGGCCAATGCCGCCCGCAATCAGCACCATGCCGTTATTCAGCAGCGTCGCCGTGTGATAGTAGCGCGCGGTGGTCAGGGAGCTTGGAGTCCCGTTGCTCATGGTGTACGAGAAGGTCCCCGTCGCGGGATTGTACAGCTCCGCACTGGCTAAGGAGTTGAGGGAGGAGCCCTCGCCTCCCGCTATCAGCACCGTCCCGTCGTTCAGCAGCGTCGCCGTGTGATACAGGCGCGCCATGTTCAGACCGAGGCTGGGACCGCCGGTGGTGTACGAGAAGGTCCCGGTGGAGGGATCGTACAGCTCCGCACTGGCTAGGGCGGCAAAGTTGCCATAGCCTCCCGCCATCAGCACCGTGCCGTTGTCGAGCAGCGTCGCCGTGTGATCGTAACGCCCTCTGTTCAGACTGGTCGTGGCCCCGGTGCTCAGGTTGATGGTGGGCGAGAACATCCCGGTGGCGGGATTGTACAGCTCCGCACTGGCTAGGGGACCGCTGGAGCCGTAGCCTCCGGCAATGAGCACCGTGCCGTCGTTCAGCAGCGTCGCCGTGTGCTGGAAGCGCGGGGTGTTCAGGCCGCCGGCGGTGGGCGAGAAGGTCCCGTTGCCGGGATTGTACAACTCGGCGGTGGTGGTGTTGGTTAAGATACTGCCGGTTATAAGACCGTAGGGCCCAATGCCCCCCACAATGAGCACCGTACCGTCGTTCAGCAGCGTCGCCGTGTGCTGGTAACGCGCGGTGTTCAGGGTGCTCTGCATCCCGTTGCTCAGGTTGGTCGTAGGCGAGAAGGTTCCGGTGGCGGGATTGTACAGCTCAGCGCTGGCGAGGGGAGCGCCTCCGGCCTCGCCGCCGGCAATCAGCACCAGGCCGTTGCTCAGCAGCGTCGCCGTGTGATTGTAGCGGGCGGGGCTCAGGCTGCCGGTGGATAAAAAGCCCCCGGTAACCGTCAGGGTCGCCAAGCTGTAGATCAGGCCCGAGGGGGCCTCAATTGCGGCCTTAATTGTCGTTGTGCCTGCATCCACCGCTGTGGCCAGGCCCTGCGAGCCGGAGGCATTGCTGATCGTCGCCACCGCCGGAGCCGATGACGTCCACGTCGCCGTGTCGGTGAGGTCCTGCATGGTCCCGTCGCTGTAATTTCCCGTAGCCATGAATTGCAGCGGCGTGCTCCCCACGGCAATGGAAGGAGTCAACGGCGTCACCGCTATGGTTTGCAGCAAGACGCCCATCGCGCTGCCTGTGCCGTAGAGAGTCACGGTCTGCGTGCTGCCCGCCGGACCCGTACCCCCGCTGTTGTCGGTGATGGTCAGGGTGGCGGTGACCGTGCCGACCGCCGTGGGTGAGAAGGTGATTACGATCTCGCAGTAGTTGCCCGCCGTGAGAGCTTGGCCTTGTGAACAAGGCGGCGCGCCGCCGCCCGTGATTGTAAAAGCGCCGGCATTTGTGCCGGTAATTGCAATGCTGCTGATGTTGAGCGTGCCGTTCCCCGTGTTGCTCAGGACGACCCCCTGCGGATTGCTCGTCATCCCCTCGCTCAGGCTGCCAAACGTCAGGGTAGTCTGGGAGACGACAGCCATCGGAACACCGCCCGAACCGGTCAGGCTCACCGTCTGTGAGCTGGGGGTGGCGTTGTCGGCGAAACTCAGTGAGGCGCTAAAGCTCCCCTTGGCGGGCGGCGTGAACGTCACGCTGACCGTGCAGGTGCTGCCGGAGCTGGGAGTGGGAGCGAGCGTGGCTCCCGAGCAGGTGTCGGCGCTCTTGGCGAAGTTACTGGCATTCGTACCGACAAGCGTGACCGTGGAGATGGTGAGGGGGGCCGTGCCGGTGTTAGTGACGGTCAGCGTCTGGGCGGCGCTCGTCGTATTCACGAGCTGAATGCCGAAACCTAAACTCGTGGGGGAAAAGCTCACCAAGGGGACTGCTATCCCCGTTCCGCTCAAAGTCACCGTCTGCGTGCTGTTCTCCACCCCGTTGCTGTTGTCGGTGATGGTCAGCGTGCCGGTGAGCGTGCCGGCGGTCGCCGTGAGCGCGGGTGAGAAGGTCACGTTGATCGTGCAGGAACCGCCGATCGCGACACTGCCGTTGCAGTTGTCGGACTCGCCGAAGTTGGCGCTGATGCCGATGCTGGTGATGGTGAGCGCGGCGTTGCCCATGTTGCTCAGAGTGACCGGCTGCGACGCGCTCGTCGTCCCTAGGTCCTGGTTGCCGAACGTCAGGCTGGACGGAGAGACGCCGGCCACCGGAGCAGTAATGCCCGTACCGGTCAGGCTCACCGTCTGCGTGCTACCCGCCACCCCGTTGACGTTGTCAGTAAAAATCAGTGAGGCGCTAAAGCTCCCCGTGGCGGAGGGCGTGAACGTCACGTTGATGGTACAGGTGCTAGTGGAGCTGGGAGTGGGCGTGAGCGTGGCTCCCGTGCAGGTGTCGGCGTTCGTGGCAAAGTCGCCGGAATTCGTGCCGCCTACCAAGGCCGAGGAGATAGTAAGGCTGGCCGTGCCGGTGTTGGTGACGGTCACTGTCTGGGGCGCGCTGGCGGTGCCAACGTTCTGCGGGCCGAAGGTAAGCGTGGCTGGAGACAAATCGAGAGCAAATGAGAATTTTGCCACGAAGCCGGTCGGATATTGGCCATCCTGCGCGATGGGATCATGCGTTTGGAACGCTCCGGCAGTTGTCGGAAACGAATTTGAGGCGATCGGTCCTGTCAGATAGGCATTGCCGGAGGCGTCAACCGCTATGTCGGAACTAAGTCCCAGGGAAAAGGAGGCTGTGGAAAGGATGTCGCCCGACGTTCCCGCGAGGAAAGTCGAATAAAGCAAGGACGCCCCAGCCGGGTCGAGTTTGCAGAAGAAGGCCTGCTCGCCGGCAGCCCCGGACGGGAGAGAGGTCTGGAAGGCGTCCGGTGTTGTGGGGAACCCGGCGAAAGTGTACCCTGTTACATAAGCATCGCCTGCTGCATCCACGGCAATTCCCGCCGGCTCTGTATCCTCAGCCGTCCCCCCAAGAAACGTGGAATAGGAATACGTGTCTCCAAGCGCCCCCACTTTGACAACGAATCCATCCTGAAGGTTAGACGTCGCCGCCCCCGGCGGCGTAAAATAATATTGGAGAGCGCCGGGTGTCGTCGGGAAATCCGTGGACTGTGTCCAGCCGGTCACATACGCCAGCCCGTTCTGATCCACCGCCACAGCGGTTGGATGGCTGTAGTTGCTTCCCCCCAAATAGGTCGAGTAGACGAGCGCGGTCGCATTGCCGTTGATCTTCAGGACGAACCCAAGGCAACCTTGACTCGGGCAACTCGGCATGAAGGACCCCGGGGTTGTGATCAGTTGGTCGCTATTTTCATCGTCGCCGATCACGTACGCGTTCCCCAGCGAATCCACGGCGATGCCTTTAGTACCCACAGACGATCCGATATTTCCCTGCGTAAGAAACGTCGAGTAAAGGAGAGCTCCGGTGGGATCTATCTTGGCCACAAAGGGGTCCTCGGATACATCGCAGGCGCCGGCGCCATAACCGCCCGGCGGAACCGCTACACAAGTTGGCTGGAATGTGCCCTGGGTGGTGGGGAACTCGTTTGGGTCGTCGGTCTCGCCGGTCACGTAAGCGTTGCCCGCAGCATCCACGGCAATTCCACCCGCGGAAGTTACTCCGAGTGTCCCGCTTATAGGGTTCGGTGTGGGATTCTGAAGGCAGGTGGAATAGACCAAGCTGCTGCCGGTGGGATTCAGCTTAGCCACAAAAACCTCCAGTGCCAGGTTTGACGCCACGTTGCACGTCGCCTGGATGGCGCCGGGGGTGGTTGGGAAGTCCAACTCACCCGCTTCAGAGCCCATAATGAGCGCGTCGCCCGATGAATCAACGGCGATCGATTCACCTATATCCCCTCCGGTCTGCCCGTTGAGGAAAGTGGAATAAACCAGTGAGCTCCCATCCGCGCTAAGTTTGGTGACAAACGCCGTCGGTTCTGTGCACACCGTGCTGCTCTTTGGTGCGCAGGACGTCTGAAGAGCGCCATTGGTGACCGGAAAATTTGCGGAATAAGTCTGGCCGGTTATATATGCGCTGCCCGATGAATCTGCCGTGATCGCCCATGGTATGTCTTCCACGCTGCCACCCAGGTAGGTGGAATAGCTGAGTGTCGGGTCGATAAAGAGCGCTTTCGAGTGGTCGTAGGGTGCGACCTGGAATCCAACCTGATTGTTCGCTTGCAAGGCGTAGTGGCCTTCAACCAGTGACGAGTGACGAGTGACGAGCGAGGAGCCTGCCGAAGGCGCGGTTGTTGGTAGATCGGTTTGGTAAACAATTGGCTTGTGGAAACGAACGTCGCCGCCGTCGGTTTTGACCACCAGATCGCCATCGGCCGAGATTCGTAGGGGCACCCCTCGTGGGTGCCCTTCGTGGGCGGGCACAAGGCCCGCCCCTACGTCGAGGACGATGGCGTTCGGGTCCCCGCCGGGCGCCACCACGAAGTCATATTCCAGTTGCCCGCCCTGGTTGCCGTAATAAACCAAATCCACGCAGGGATAGATGCCCGCGTATCTCACCTGGGCGTAATTCGGCACGTTGGTGCGCCACTTCTTGGGATCGTTGCCAATGAAATAGTTGCTCTTGCCCGGCAGTTCCTCCTCGCCCGTGACTGTGGGGCTGGCGTTTGCGCCCACAAGTTTCATGCGGAGAACGCTGTCCGTGGCCCGTGGTCTGTCGTCCGTTGTGGGCTTATCAACCGCTGTCGAAGCGCCGGGCTTTAGTCCGGCACCTGCGAGTGTAACGCCGACCTTTAGAGCCTGCCCTGAGCCGTGCGAAGGATCGGCACGTGCCGACCTAAAGGTCGGCGCTACATTGGCATCTACCGACCTCGAATTTCCAGTTTCGAGTTGCGAGTTTCGAGTTTCGAGTTTCGATTTTCGAATTTCGACTTTTGCATTTTGACTTTTGCGCTTTGCCTTTTGACTTGCACTTTCTAACCTCAAGACCGCTTCGTCCCCGGTGAGGAACAAGGCATACCCTCTCCCGCGCGAGAGGAACTTGACATGCGAATCTGTCTGCCCTTGATTGGCTTCAAAGGCTAGGGGCAGCTTGCCGTAATTCGCAACCCAGTGATTGGCGGGGGAGGCCGCAACGCCAGCCGGCAGCGGAGACGCAGCGGCTGGGTGGCGGGATAAACCCGCCGATACGTTGGGAGCAGGTTTGAGCTTCGACAAAGGCGAAATCGCGAGGGGCAGTGGTAGCGCGGAACCCGCTCTCCAGTCCCGCGGCTTTTCCACTTCATTTTCCGGTTCTTGCTTTGGCTTGGATAAAGACACCAGAGCCAAGACCAACGCCGATAGCGTTGCCAAGGCAAAAATCCGCCTTCCTACGCGCACCATGTTTCCCCTGCTCTTTCCCGCGCTCATTTCGCGCCTCCATCTTTGTCAAATTCGTTCCGGCTTCATCCCAGCACACTTAAACGGATTTCTCACGATTGGCTTGGACGCAGGTGTAACGCGGACCCCCGTTTTTGGGGTCCGCGGTTCTTCCAACGGTTAATTTCAAACGCGGACACATGCACCGCGCTGCCTTTCTCGTCACGCCACATTCGCTCTATTTGCGCAGCTAGAACCGCGGACCCCGAAAACGGGGGCCCGCGCTACGCTCGCTTCCGGCAACCGCCTAAAAACGTCTAAGAGTGGTGATAAATCCGTAGTAGTGGGTGGAATGTAGAGCCGGTGGAACCTACCCCGATCTTATCGGGACGCCGCCATTTTGTTCGTCAGCCGACGGATAAACTTGCCGCTACAGCAGCAAATTGACCCTTTGCCATAGAGCACCTCCCCACGCCCCTGCCTGACTGGTGAGGAAGGCAGTAGCCCTATCCAGTGACGTTATGGGTAAACCATCGGGGGTTCAATACTTAGGACATGCTTTTCTTATGCTCGAAATATGCGCGGCAGCGGCCCGGCAGGCTCCGCTGGGGCAAGTTGTTGAAAAGGGACGGTCAGGTATATAATGGTGCCCACGACGACAAACTCCCAAGGAATTGGCACCGTGAGTGAGGACGCACCATCGGTGGTCTGGTTTGGCGATTTCGAGTTGGACCTCGAACAACTGGAACTGCGCCGACACGGTGCGCCAGTTCGACTACCGCCGCAACCGTTGCGGATCCTCTCGTTGCTTTTAAGCCATGCCGGGCGGATCGTGACTCGGGAGGAGATTCAGGGCCAAGTCTGGGGCAGCGAGACTTTTGTTGACTTCGAGTTGGGGCTGAACCGGTGCATCCGCCAAATTCGGGCGGCGCTGGGCGATAACCCGGAACAGCCTCGATTCATCGAAACCATTCCCAAGCGCGGCTACCGCTTCGTCGCTGCGGTGGAGAAACCGAGCGCCGACAACTCAAATGGAATGGGCGCCAGCGTCCCGTGGGCCGCGGCAGCAGCGCCGCGTCCTCGGCCCGTTCTAAGTGGTTGGCCACTGGCGCTAATGACTCTGGGCGGCGCACTGGCGATTCTCGGCGGGTTGGCCATCCTGAGGCCGACAGTCGAAAAACCTTCTCCCAAGCTTCTGCGTGTCGTTCGCCTTACCCACTTCGGGCGAGCAGAACTGGCCGGTTCTCTGGCAACTGATGGAACTTCCATCTATTTCGACGAGCGCCTGGGGGGAAATTGGGGTATTGCCCGCGTTTCAAAAGACGGGGGCGAACCGACGGCGATAAAGGTACCTTTTCCCCAACCATTCCTTTGCGACTACTCTTCCCAGCGGTCTGAGCTGCTGGTGCTAAGCGATCCTGATCTGGTCGGTACAGGAGAGTTGTGGATTGTGCCAGTGGGCGGAGGGTCGCCCCGACGCGTCGGTGACATCGTCGCGGCTAGTGCCACATGGTCCCCAGACGGCAGCGCGATTGCCTATTGCAGCCAGTCCAGTGTGTATGAAGTGAACCCAGACGGAAGCGGGCGCCGAAAGCTTCTAACACTCGCGAGCGGATTCCCGGGGGAGGTGCGATGGGAACCGGGTTTACAAGGGGGGAGCCTTACGATCGTTCGGCGGGACCCGAAGACCGAATCGTACTCGCTATGGGAGGCCTCGGCGGGCGGCGAACATCTTCATTCCGTCCTCGAGGGGTGGCGCCCTCCGGCCGCTTCCCAGGGTGAAGGGGAGTACTGCGGCCGCTGGACCCCGGATGGGAAGTATTTGATCTTTTGTTCATTTCGCAACGGCGCCAGCGGCATTTGGGCGGTGCCGGGCGCAAACCATCGGTTCACCAAGTCCGGGATCGGGCCGCTCCAGTTGTACTCGACCTCCATGCTCCTCTCGCGTGTCCTGCCGAGCGCCGATGGGCGCAGAATCTTCTTTGTCGCCAGCCAGCCGGCTCGTGAGCTCGAGCGCTACGATTCTGGGCGGCACGCTTTTGTGCCGTATCTCTCCGGAGTTCCCGCCCGCTGGGTCAGCTTTTCCGCGGACGGCCAGTGGGTGGCCTACTGTGACTTTTCTGATGCTTTCCACGGAACGGTTTGGCGAAGCCGCATGGACGGCAGCCAAGCGCTCCAGCTTACCTTCGCGCCCATGAATGCATCGGGGCCACGCTGGTCCCCGAACGGCAGGCAGATCGCCTTTAGCGCTGAAACCCCAGGCAAGGGAACGGCGATTTACCTGGTTGCATCGAGTGGGGGCGAGCCGGAGCGCGTCGTGCCTCCAAACGAACGTGACACTTCTCCGAGCTGGTCGCCCAAAGGCGACGAGCTGCTTTTTTGCCGGATGTCGTCCGACCCCCCTGCCCTCTACCAGGTCAAATTGAAAACGCGGCTGTGCTCGCTGGTTCCGAATTCGCAGCATCTCTCGAGTGAATATTCGCTTTCCCCCGACGGACGTTACGTAGCTGCGGTCGCGGATGGCTCCGTCCTCTGGCTCCTGGACCTCAAGACTCACCGGCGTTCGGTATTGATCGAAGGCCGCGGGCTGAGTTTCCCTTACTGGTCGCCGGACGGGAGGTACGTCTACATTCAGGAACTGTTGGGAAATTCTCAAGAGCCCATTAGGCGTGTGCGGGTCAGCGACGGCAGGGTTGAAACCGTGGCAACGGCGGAGAACTTCCTGCGCTCTGACATTGCCGGATACTCGCTCACCGGAATCACGCCGGACGGCTCGCCTCTGGTTTCATTCATCCGCGCCACGGGGGATCTTTACGCGCTCGATGTTAGCCTGCCCTGAGGCACACTTCCGCTGCGGGCTGAGTCTCGCAGTCTGGCAGGACTTCCCTCGACCAGAGGATATTAATTTGGATGCCCTCATTCGCCGCCCTCATATCGTCGGCGAGGCGCGCCAACTCCCTGCCTAGGGAGCTGTCTGGCGCGTTCCCGGGATATTCGGTGCGCGGTGAACGTCGCCCTCTACGGCCTCGTCCAAGGAAATGTTGTTGCGATCCAGAAGGGTTCCGGTGGCCTGCTCGAACTGAATCAAGGCCTTGGCGTAGGCGGCGCGATCTCTTACCACATTGCCTTCGGCGGTGGCCAGATTGCGTTGGGCGGTGATGACGTCCTCCACCGTGGCGGAAGCCAGGACGAACTTCTGCTGCTGCATGTCGAGCACCTGACGCGAGACCGCCGCCAGTTTCAGCGTGGCGTCAAGCGTGGCTCGGGCCTGCTGCACGGCGCTCACCGCTTTGCTGACATCCCAAACGGCCTGGTTCTTGGCATCCTGTAGCTTCATCTGCAACTGCCGCTGTTCGAGCAGCGCCCGGGCAGCGTCAGCCTGGGCCTGACGGTTGCGAAAGGGAATGCCGACCTGCACGCCGTAAGAGATGTTGGGATAGCTGTCGTTCAAGACATTGGCGAAGGTGGGGCGCAGCGCTCCACCCAGGCCCGCAAAGCTATAGGTGGCAAAGACCTGGACAGAGGGCAGCAGGGCGTTGCGCGTTCCCTCGATGGTGTATTCCTGGTTGCGTAAGTTCAAATCGGCCTGCTCAATTTCGGGCCGATGGCCGGCGGCCTCCCGCATGGCCTCGGCCAGGGCGGGGACATCGTCCGGATGCGGCTCCGGCAGCTTGTCAGTGGGAGTAATCTCCACCGTTGCCAACTCCTCATTGAAGCTCTTGGAGATTTTGGCCTTCAGGGATTGGGCATCCTGGGAGAAGGTGTTTTGGGCCACCAGCAAAGCTTGCTGCTGGTTCGCCACTTCCTCCTGGCTGCGCAGCACGTCATACTGGGCCACCGCCCCAATCTTCAATTCGGCCTGGTTGCTTTCCAGCAGCTTTTGCGCATACCCCAGACTTTCCTGGGCCACGCGAATGCTTTCCTCGTCGGCCAGCAGATCGTAATAAGTGCTCATTACGGCCGCCACACCGGTAATCACGCTCTGCCGGAAGACGCTCATGGAGTATTTCAGATTATTTCGGCCGATGCGGATAAACCTGGCGTTGGCACGCGAGCCGAAGCCGTTCAACAAGTTCTGGCTGAAACCTACGGAAAGGCCGGAGACGAATTCGGGATTGAAGAGGCTGGTCGTGGTGTTGTCGGCTAGACGGTAGCTAAACTCAGATACTCCAAAGCTTGTACCGGTTACAAAGCCCTGGTTGTACCCGGCCTGAAAGGCGGCAAAGTGGCTTGTTTCCACCGGCACGCCGCTCACTACCGTGTAATTCAGGGGCGTGGTGGCGACGGTCCCGCCGTAAAACGCGTACAGGCTGGGATCCAGGGATCCCCCTGCACCCACGCTGTTGATGCTGGTGCCCCCCAGGGTGCCTCCCGCACCACCACCACCACTATTCCCGCCGTTGCCCACACCTCCACCCAGGCTGCCGGAGAAAAGGGTAGTGGATTGAAATGAGCCCGCCACACCACGCGTGGCGCCTCCCCCCTTGGCACGCAGCAGGTCGGTCTGAGCAATGGGCAGGTTGTAGCGCGCCACGGTGATGTCCAGATTGTTTTCCAAGGCCAAGGCAATGGCGTCATCGAGTGTCAGCAGCAGTTTGCCGCTGACAATCAGATTTTTCAGCCGCTGCGAGTTGTCCATTTTCGGGTCGGGGACAAAGCGGGTGAAGTAGGGAGTAAGAGGATTAGGAAAGCTGCTGGGGTTGTTCGCGAAGTCGATTTGGGTTACGTCGCCACGCGCCGGAGTTCCTGGGGCTTCCTGGCAGGCGGCGGGCCCGGTGAAGAATAAAATGAGTAAAACAACTGTCGCCAGCAACCGCCAAAATGCCGTTTTGGTTACCATGCTCGCATCTCCATATGGGTTCAGGTGTCAGGGTCTGGGTGTTGGGTTCTTGGTACTCGGCGTTGGACATTGGGTCTTCCGTGTCCTTAGTCCCGAGGTCTAAGCCCCGTATCCCGAGTCTTCAACCGCACTCTCGCTGCCATACTCAGGATGCTTGTTAATTCGTTTATAATCACTGCAGTGCGCGTGGTTCGGGATATCGCGCCATACCCCCAAGGCGTTCGGTCGTGGGATTGTGGTGGCCGGAATCGAACAGTCGCAGCGGCCCTAAGGGCCGTGTGCAGAAGGCAGTAGGCAGCAGACGCCTTTGCGCGTCCCGGCGAACTGGTTTCGGCACAGAGTTTCGTACCGGAACCGCACACCTCAATCCCACAAGCGAACACAGGCAACCGGAAAGTGACCCTGGGGGGTGTCATAAACAATTGAATCCGCTTGCGATAACACGCCATGCCGATGGCCCACGAGTTGCCGTAAGTAACCCGATCCAGACCGTCGGGTCATCGGTGATTGCCAAGGAAACTCGAAACTCGCCAGCCATGCATTGAACTTTCCCGTCTCGAGTTTCGTTCCTCGATTAGCCGATGGCTCAATGACTCCATGGGCCGATTTGAGGTGAACGATGGGTACCTTGATTCAAGACGTGAAATTCGGCCTGCGCATGCTGGCGAAGAACCCGGGCTTCACGGCCGTGGCCGTGATCACGCTGGCGCTCGGCATCGGCGCCAACACCGCGATTTTCAGCCTGGGCAACGTCTTCATGTTCCGCCCCTTGCCCGTAAAGGACGCCAATCGCTTGACCGTGGTGGCGACGCAATTCCCCACGAGCACTGATCCCCAACAGCTTTCCTATGCGGATTACCAGGATTACCGCAAGCAGTCCGACGTTTTCACGGACATGACGTTTTACGCCCTCAATATTTCAGGACTCAGTTATCAGGGGCATGCCGACCGCATCATCATGGCGTATGTGCCCAGCAACTTTTTCACCATGCTGGGGCTTCATGCGGCGGTGGGAAGACTGATCGCTCCCGGCGAGGGCGACGAACCCAAGACGGGACCAGTGGTGGTGCTCGGTCACAGTTATTGGGCGAAGCGCTTCGGCGGCGATCCGGGCGTGATCGGTCGCAGCGTAACTTTGAATGGACATATGGTTACGGTGATTGGCGTGGTGCCGAAGGAGTTCCTCGGACCCTACAACATCATTGAACTGGACGCGTACGCCCCCATTGGAATTTACGGAGCAATCTCCGGGAATTCCCAATTCTTCACCGACCGGCGCGATAGCGAGTTGCGCGTCCTGGCGACCTTGAAGCGCGGAGTAAGCACCAAGCAAGCGGAAGCTGCTCTTAACGTCATCGCCCAGCGCCTGGCGAAAGAGTATCCCGAAACCAATCAGGGCCAAACCGCGCGGGTGATTCCGGAGCGTCTCGCCCGCCCCGAGCCCTCCGTGGAGAGTTCCATGCCGCTCGTGACGACGATCTTTCTGATCATGGTCGGCCTGGTTTTGCTGGTGGCGTGTTTCAACGTCGCCAACCTGCTGCTGGCGCGGGCGGCGGCGCGGGAAAAGGAGATCGCAGTGCGCGCCGCTATGGGCGCCACCCGCGCGCGTTTGATTCGACAGATGCTGACCGAGAGTATTTTGCTGGCAATGGCCGGAGCGGCTGGCGGGGCGGTGATGGGAAACGGCGTGATTCGGGGGCTGGAGAGGTTGCGGCCGCTGGGTGACCTCGCGCTCCGGCTCGACTTCACGTTTGACTGGCGCGTTTTCTCTTACGTCGCGGGCGTGGCTTTGCTGGCGGGAATTGCCGCCGGACTAGCGCCGGCGCTGCGCACCTCACGCACCAACCTGAACGACACTTTGCGCGGGGGCGGCCGTGGCCTTATTGGCGATGCCGGGCGCCATTGGGTGCGTAACGCCCTCATGGTGGCACAGGTGGCCGGCTCATTGATCGTGCTCGTCGCCGCCGGCCTGTTCACGCGCAGCCTCACGAAGGCGGAATCCATCGACTTGGGATACGATCCGCATCAGGTCCTGAACGTGAACCTCGATCCGAAACTTCAGGGTTACGACCAGCCGCGCGCGGAAGCTTTTTTCCGTGAGTTGCTGAGGCGGGCGAAAGCGCTGCCCGGCGTGGAGTCTGCCAGTTTGGGGTTTTCGATTCCCTTGGGCTACTACGGTGACGGCTCCTCCGTGTATCCGGAAGGCCAGACCATCGCGCAGGGCAAACGAGCCCCGGGCGCGGGCCTCAATTGTGTGACCCCCGACTATTTCGCCACCCTGCGAATGAAGATCCTCAAAGGGCGCGCCTTCACGGACGCGGATACCAGCTCTTCGCAACGCGTCGCTATCGTGAATGAGACGATGGCCGAGCGGCTTTGGCCGCACCAGGAGGCGCTGGGGGAGCGCTTTCGCCTGGGAAGCTCTGAGGGACCCTTCAAGTCGGAGTCTCCCGGGGGTTCCGTCCCATGGCTGACCGTGGTCGGCGTAGTGCGAGATGCCAAGCTACAAGGCCTCCTTGACCGACCTGGCAATTTTTTCTATGTGCCCCAGGCGCAGACCTACAAGTCCACCCACGTCCTGCAATTGCGCACGTCGGTCCCGCCGCAATCGCTGATCGTTCCGGCTGAGGCCCTGGTGCGCGAACTCGATCCGAATCTGCCGGTTTATGACGTGATGACCATGGAGCAGGCCGTGGCGGGCGCCAATGGTTATTTTCTCTTCAAGGTGGGCGCGTCATTCGCCGGCGCGTTGGGTGGCCTCGGTCTGCTCCTGGCGGTAGTGGGCGTATACGGTATGGTGTCTTATTCGGCCAGCCGGCGCGGGCACGAAATCGGCATCCGGATGGCGATGGGCGCGCAACGCGTCACGATCTTCCGGCTGGTCATCGGTCAGGCGATTCTGCTGGTGGGCCTCGGCATCGCGCTGGGCGCGGTGGCCGCGCTGGGCACAAGCCGACTGTTGGCGAGCCTGCTGGTGGGCGTGTCGTCCTACGACCCACTCACCTTTGTCGGCGTCTCAGCCATCCTGATGGCGGTGGCACTGCTCGCCTGCTATCTTCCCGCTCGGCGGGCAACGAGAGTCGATCCCATGACCGCGCTGAAGTATGAGTGATGGCATCGGGTGATCCGGTGATCGGGTGATCTGGTGAACAAAAAACCGAGCGGCCATTCCGGTTGGCAAGCATTGGACCGAATCATATGTCTGCGTGCCGATTTCTTGTTCACCCGATCATCGGATCACCCCATCACCCGATAAAGGAACAATGATGAGCACCTTGATCCAAGACATTAAATACGGTTTGCGTGTGTTGGCGAAGAATCCCGGTTTTACCGCCGTGGCGGTGCTGACACTGGCGCTGGGCATCGGCGCCAACACGGCCATCTTCAGCGTGGTGAATGCTGTCTTGCTGAAACCGTTACCCTATGGCGACCCTGACCGCTTGGCGGTCATCTGGGTGACGGAACCTAGCGCGCCGGGCGGACTGTTTCCCGACACGGGCCCGGATTTTCAGGACTGGCAGGCACAGAACCATGTGTTTGAGGGCATCTCCGCAATCACCATCGAAGGGGGCACGCTCACCGGCTCCGGCGAGCCATTGCAACTCCGTGGCCTCTCGGTTTCTCCCAACGTCTTTCAGCTTCTCGGTGTACAGCCGTTGCTTGGGCGGAGCTTTTCGCCCGATGAGGGTCCTACCGGGCACCATCACGTGGTCATCCTGAGTTACGGGCTGTGGCAGAGCGCCTTCGGAGGACGGCAGGACATTGTGGGAAGCAAAATCACATTGGATGGCGAGGCTTACGATGTGGTGGGTGTCATGCCCAAGGATCTGAAGTTTCCGGCCGTCTGGGGGCGCAATCCGCAATTCTGGGATCCCATCACCATGGACGCTCCGAAATGGAAAACCGATCGCGGGAACCATTGGTTCTGGGTACTGGCCCGCATGAAGAAGGGCGTCACACTCAAGCAAGCCGCCGCCGAGATGGTAACCATCTCCACGCGGCTCGCCCAGCAGTACCCGCAGAGCAACACGGGCGTGATTGCGCGGGTGAAGAGCCTGCACGAGCAGCTTACCGGCAATGTCAGCGAGGTTCTGTGGGTGCTTTTCGCTGCCGTGGGGTTCCTTCTGCTGATTGCCTGCGTGAATGTCGCCAACTTGCTGCTCACCAAATCCGTGAGTCGACAGCGGGAGATGGCGGTTCGGCTCGCCGTGGGCTCGGGAGCGGGCCGCCTAGTGCGCCAACTGCTCACCGAGAGCGTGCTGCTGTTTCTCCTGGGCGGAGTCGCGGGCTTGGCCGTGGGCATGGACGCGCTGCAACTTCTCCTCCACGCGGCGCCCACCGGCTACATCCCCGATGTGATTTCCGTGCACCTTGATTCCCACGTCTTTGGTTTCACCTTCCTCATTGCGTTCGTCACCGGGACGCTCGCCGGGCTGATTCCCGCGCTGCAGGCAACCCGCGTGAGCCTCAGCGAGACGCTCAAGGAAAGCGGTTCCGCCGTGGCGGCATCTCACGGCCTCGCGCGCGGCCTGCTCACCGCTGGTGAGATCGCCCTCGCCCTCGTCATGCTGATCGGCGCGGGGCTGGCAACTCGGAGTCTGGTCCGTTTGCTGGGCGTCCAGCTTGGCTTTGATCCACGCCAGGTGGTGGCGGGGCGCGTTTCGCTGCCCGACTCGCGATATCCGAAGGAGCCCCAGCAGAAGGCGTTCTTCCGGAACCTGCTCGACCGCGTTCAGGCCTTGCCGGGAGTTGTTTCCGCTGGGGCAGCCTCAGAACTGCCGCTTGAAGGGGGCTCCAACGGCACGGTGGTCATCGAAGGCCAGCCGGCGCCCAAAGACCAGTGGTCAAGTCCCCTGGTGGAGAATTGTGTCGTCACGCCCAACTATTTCCGGACCATGCGCATTCCCCTACTCAGCGGGCGCGACGTGGCCGAAACGGACACGCCCGAACTTCCGCTTGTCGCCGTCATTAACGAAACCATGGCACACCGCTTCTGGCCCCATCAGGACGCCGTGGGCAAGCGGTTCAAGCCAAACGATGCTGAGGCCAAGTGGATTACCGTCATTGGTGTGGTGGGGGATGTCAGGGAATTCGGTTTGGCCCGGCCACCCATTCCTGAAGCTTATTATCCCGAGTCGCAGCATACGTACTCCGGATTGGTCCTGGGGGTGCGTACCGCCAATGACCCGCAAGGGCAGGTGCCCGCCATCCGCAAGGCTCTGCATGACCTGGATAAGGACTTGCCGTGGTACGGCGTCCAAACCTTGTCGGAAATGGTCACGGACTCCTCTCGCGAGAGGCGCTTCGTGGCCCTGCTGCTCGCCTTGTTCGCCGCCATGGCGCTGACGCTCGCTTCGGTGGGCATCTACGGGGTGGTGTCTTACTCCGTGTCCCAGCGGACGCGGGAGATTGGCATCCGCATGGCGTTTGGCGCCGAGGTCCGCAACGTCTTGGGCATGGTGCTGAGGGAAGGATTGCGCCTGGTCGTGGCCGGCGTGGCCGTGGGATTGTTGGGGGCGTGGGCCCTCTCCCGTTACCTCACGAGCATTCTCTACGCCGTGCGTGCCACGGATCTCGCGACTTACCTTCTGGCGGCGCTTATATTGACCGTTGTCGCGCTGGTGGCGTGCCTCCTCCCAGCACGCCGGGCGACCGAGGTCGATCCCATGGTGGCGCTGAGGTATGAGTGAAGCTATCGGGTGATCCGGTGATCGGGCGATCTGGTGAACAGGAAACCGAGCGGCACTTCCGGTCGGCGAGCATTGGACTGACTAATGCGCCCGCGTGCCGGTTACTTGTTCACCCGATCACCGGATCACCCGATGAAGGAGCAACAATGACCACCTTGATTCAAGACTTGAAATACGGCCTGCGCATGTTGGCTAAGAATCCCGGCTTCACCGCTGTCGCGGTGCTGGTTTTGGCGCTGGGGATCGGCGCGAACACGGCCATCTTTTCCTTGCTGGACCAAGCCATTCTCCGTTCCCTGCCTGTGAGAGATCCTGGACGCTTGGTGGTGATAAGCGACGCCGAATACCGGCGCGGGTGGTCCACTTCCGACGCCGACGAAATGGTTTACTCCTACGCACACTACAAGGACGTTCGGGACCAGATTCCGCTGTTTGACGGAGTGATCGCCCGCGCCCATGTCCCCTTGAGTGTTGCCTCCGGGGGCGCGGCAGAGAGGGCCGGAGGCGACGTGGTCAGCGGAAACTTCTTTTCCGTATTGGGGGTCGGTCCTGCGATCGGTCGCGTTTTGGACCCCGAGGACGACCGCGTCCCCGGAGCCAGCCCCGTGGCCGTCTTGAGCTACGGATACTGGCAAAGGCGTTTTGGCGGTGATCCGGGCGTCGTGGGGCTAAAGATTTCCCTTAATGCCTATCCGTTCACGGTGGTCGGCGTTGCGGCACGGGGTTTTGCTGGTCTCTTGAGGGGCAATAATGTGGATGTGTTCGTTCCGATTTCCATGAAGAGGGAGCTGACGCCTTCATGGAACGGCCTTGTCGAGCGCGACATCATGTGGCTGAACATTTTCGCGCGGCTGAAGCCCGGCTACACTCGCGAGCAAACGGAAGCGGCGCTCCAGGCGCCTTACCGGCCTATTCTGGAGGCGGAGATCCAATCCATGAAGAATCCCCGCGCGACATTCCGCGAAAAATACCTGCGGCAGCACATCTCACTCCACCCCGCAGCAGAAGGAATCAACCTTCTCCGCCAGACCTGGGCCAAACCACTCCTGGTGCTCGCGGGCCTGGTAGGTTTGGTGCTCTTGATTACCTGCGCCAATGTTTCCGGCCTGATGATTGCCAAAGGGGCAGGCCGATGGAAAGAGGTTGCCATCCGCTTGGCGATGGGAGCGAGGCGCGGGAGCATTGTTCGCCAACTCATGGTTGAAAGCTTGCTCCTCAGTCTGGCGGGCGGATTGGGCGGTCTGGCGGTCGGAAACGTGTGCTGCCGGCTCCTGCTTTATCTCTTGCCTCAAGGCACCGCGGCGAGCTTTTCTTCCGAACTGGATGCCAGAGTTCTGGCTTTCAACCTGGGCGTCGCCGTGCTGGCCGGCCTGGCCTGCGGAATGCTTCCCGCCACCCAGGCGAGCCGCGTGGATCCGGGTCCCATGTTGAAGGATGCCTCACCAGGCTTCGCCGGCCGCCGCGCTCTGGGGCGCTGGCGCAGTGCCCTGGTGGTCGGACAATTGGCGCTCTCCATCATATTGGTAGTGACGGCGGGCTTGTTCGCGGTGAGCTTGAGAAACCTCCTCCAGAAGGACCCCGGCTTCAAACCCGAAAACGTGCTGTTCTTTTCGGTAAACCCGCAACTCAGCGGCTACCGCGGCGCCCGGGTTCAAGCATTTCTTCAGGAACTCGAGCGTCGTCTGGCAGCGCTGCCCGGAGCGGAGTCTGTAGGCGCAGCCGGCAACGGGCCCTTTACCGACTCTGACCGGGGGGCCAACATCACCTTGGAAGGGTACCGCGCCCGCCAGGACGAAGATATGGAGTGTGCGGTGGACGCTGTCAGCCCGGGTTTCTTCCCAACCCTGAAAATCCCCTTGCTGGCGGGGCGCGATTTCACGCCGGCGGACGGCGCTGATGCGCCTAAGGTGGCGATAGTCAACGACCAGTTCGCTCGTTTCTTCTTCCCCGGCGGGAACCCATTGGGGCGTCACCTGGCTTTTGGCGCGGGCGATGTGAAGCTCAACATCGAGATTGTCGGCGTGGTGCGCAACAGTAACCACTTGGGTCTGCGAGAGAAAGTGGCCAGGTTTGTCTACCTTCCTTACCTCCAGGACAGCCTCTCGGACAGCCAAGGCGGGTCAATGCATTATTACGTGCGAACCGCGGGCAACCCCACGGTCTTCACAGGGTATATTCGGCGGACAGTTCGAGACATGGATTCCAATGTGCCGTTGAACGAGGTGCGCACGCTGACCGCGCAGATTGCAGAATCAGTCTACGGCGACCGGATGGTGGCGTGGCTGGCCTCGATGTTCGGCGCGGTCGCTGCCTGCCTTGCCGCTATCGGGCTGTACGGATTGATCTCATACACGGTGGCGCGGCGCACCAGCGAGATCGGATTACGCATGGCGCTGGGGGCTACGCCCAGCGAGGTGCTGTGGCTGATCCTTCGCAAGAGCCTGACGCTGGTCCTTTTGGGGGTCGGGCTGGGGACGGCGCTGGCGCTCGCCTCGACGCGCCTGGTCTCCAGCCTGCTCTATGGCCTCGACGCTACCAACCCGCTCATTTACGCGGCAGCCACGTTGTTGCTCGGCGCTGTCGCCGTCCTGGCAAGTTATATCCCGGCGCACCGGGCGACCAAGGTCGATCCTATGGTGGCGTTGAGGTATGAGTGAAGCTATCGGGTAATCTGGTGATCGGGTGATCTGGTGAACAGCAAACAAAGCGGCCATTTAGGTTGGCAAGCATTGGACCGACTAATGCGTCAGCGTGCCGATTTCTTGTTCACCCGATCACCGGATCACCCGATCACCCGATGAAGGAGCAACAATGACCACCTTGATTCAAGACCTGAAGTACTGCCTACGGGTGTTGGTGAAAAACCCAGGCTTCACGGTGGTGGCCGTGCTGACCTTGGCGCTGGGGATCGGCGCCAATACGGCAATCTTTACGATTGTGAATGCCGTATTGCTTAATCCTCTTCCCGTCACCGACCCTGCCCACCTCGTTCAGTTGGACACGGTTGACAAGAAGACGATGGTCGCCTTGGGTAACGCCACGCGGTTAGGAGTCTCGTTTCCCAACTACCAGGATTACCAAAGCCAAGCGGACGTCTTTTCCGGCTTGGCGGCGTTTCAGGGCACAGGCCTGACCATGAGTGGAGGAGAAAAGCCCAAGCTTTTTCAGGGAGCGTTGGTCACCGCTAACTATTTCGATGTGCTGGGCGTCAGCGCCGTCATGGGGCGGACGTTTCATCCTGATGAAGACAAGCATCCCGGAGGCGACACCGTCGCTGTCATCAGCTACGGCCTCTGGACGCGCGAGTTCGGGGGCGCACGCGATGTGATCGGCAGACAAATGAACCTGAATGGCAACACCTACACGATCATTGGGGTGACCCCGCCGCCATTCAAAGGGACGTTTCTGTTCTCCAACAGCGACCAGATTTGGATTCCGGTCAGCATGCACACCCAGATTCTGGCGGGGTTCATTGAGGAGAACTTTCAAAATCGCCGATTCCTGGATTTCCTGAGCTTTGGGCGGCTAAAGCCAGGCGTGACGGCTGAGCAAGCCGAATCAGCAGTTGCGACCATCGCTGCCCGGCTCGCGGCAGAGTACCCGAAGGAAAACGCCGGGCGCAGTGCCCTGCTGTCGCCGCTCGCGAATGCTGCGATCGACGTCAATCAGCACCATCAGCTCGTAACGGCGGGTGGCGTGATGATGGGAATCGTCGGGCTGGTGCTCTTGATTGCTTGCGTCAACCTCGCCAACCTCCTGCTGGCGCAGACGGCTCGGCGCGAAAAGGAAATGTGCCTTCGCGCCGCGCTCGGCGCCCGTTCTTGGCGGCTCGCGCGCCAATCGCTCACCGAAAGCTTCCTGATCTCGATGCTGGGAGGCGGCGCCGGTTTGTTGATCGGAAAATGGGGAAGGACGGTCTTGTGGTCTTACCGTCCCGCCTTTTTGCAGGAGTCGGATCTCGCCCTGTCGCTGGATGGGCGCGTGTTGGCGTTCACCTTGGGGATTACGGTCCTGACGGCGATCCTGTTTGGCCTGGTCCCGGCATGGAAGGTCTCGCGGCCGAATTTAATCGAGGCGCTCAACGCCGGCGGGCGCAGCGGTACCATGGCGTGGGGCCGGAGCCGGCTCCGCCATGGGCTGGTGATTGCGGAGATGGCTCTGGCGCTCGTCACCCTGGTGGGAGCCGGGTTGTTCCTGCGCAGCCTGAGCGTTGCGGAAGCCCTCAACCCGGGTTTTGAAGCGAGAAGACTTTTCGTTTTGGGTTTCGATTTGGGGTCGCAGCATTACGACCAGGATCGGGGCGAGCAGTTCTATCGTGACGCAGTGGAGCGGGCCGTTTCCGTTCCGGGAGTTCAATCGGTGGCGGTCGCCTCCAACTTTCCCCTCGGCGGCGGCTTGGCGAGGACGATCTTTCTCGAAGGGGAGGACGAAAAGAGCGGTCAGCGCGGCACCCTGACCACTCTGAACGATGTTTCGCCAGCGTATTTTCAGACCGAGGAAATTCCGCTGCTGCGCGGCCGGGCATTCAGCAATTTCGACCGCAAAGAAACTAACCGCGTGGCCATCGTGAACCACGCGATGGCGCGCCACTTCTGGCCCGGCGTTGATCCGATTGGCAAACGCTTCCACTTTTTCGGTGACCCCGAACTGCTCGAAGTGGTGGGCGAAGTGGGGGATTCGTGGCAATTTGCCGTGGGCGAAGATCCGCAACCCGTCGCCTATCTGGCCATCACTCAGGATTATTCGCCTTTCGCGGTTCTCCACGTGCGGACAGCAGGAAATCCGGACCCGGTCATCCCCGCGGTGCGTGAGCGAGTACAGTCGCTCGACCGCAATCTGGGACTGATCGGTGTGAATACGATCGGGAAGCTGTTGGATCAGGGACTTTGGGCGCCGCGGATGGGGGCGCTCCTGCTCGGCATCTTTGGCTTGCTGGCCCTGGCCCTGGCCTCGGTGGGCATTTATGGCGTCCTTTCATATTCGGTTTCCCAGCGGACGCAGGAGGTGGGCATTCGGATGGCCTTGGGGGCAACTCCGCGACAGGTGCTCGGCCTGGTCGTGAAGCAAGGCATGTCGCTGGTGCTGATCGGCGTAGTCATGGGTATCGCCGGGGCGCTGGGACTCGCCCGCCTGCTCGCCAGTTTGCTTTTTGGCGTGAAGGCGTCTGACCCGCTCACCTTTGTCTCGGTGTCCATGGTGCTTGCCGCCGTCGCCTTTATTGCCATTTACATTCCGGCACGCCGGGCGACGAAGGTCGATCCCATGGCGGCGTTGAGGCACGAGTGAAGCAATCGGCTCATCGATCCATCGGGTCATCTGGCCATCGAGTCATTTGGTGATTTTGCGATTGAGCGATTGGATACCTGCGAACGAAACTCGAAGACGCAACCTTCGAGCTGGCGGCCGAGTTTCCAGTTTCGAATTTCAAGTTTCGGTCTTCAATGACTCGAGGGCCAGATGAGCCGATGACACGATGAACCTATGGGCCGATTTGAGGTGATTAATGACCACATTACTTCAGGATTTAAAGTACGGCCTGCGCATGCTGGCGAAATATCCCGGCTTCACGGCGGTCGCTGTGCTGACCCTGGCGCTCGGCATTGGCGCGAACACGGCGATCTTCTCCGTGGTGAATGGAGTGCTGCTCAATCCGCTCCGCTACACGGAGCCTGACCGGCTGGTGGCGCTCTACTCACACCAAGCCACCTTCACCCGAGCGTCCATTCCTTATCCTAATTTCCTGGACTGGGTGCGAGACAACCACTCGTTTTCCGCGTTGGCGGCCTATCGGGGGGATAACTTCAATCTGATCGGTATGGGTGAGCCTGAGCGCGTGCCGGCGGAAATGATCTCCGCTAGCTTTTTCCCGGTTCTCGGCGTCAAGCCGGTCATCGGGCGTGCGTTTCTCCCGGAAGAGGATCAGGTAGGCGCGGCGCCGGTGGTGCTGATTAGCAGCGGCTTCTGGAATCGCAAGTTTGCTTCTTCCCCCGAGGTGCTGGGGAAGTCGTTGACCCTCAACGGGAAGGCGTACACCGTCGTCGGCGTGATCCCGGCCGACTTCCACTACACCGGCGACAACTTCCATCGGAGCGATGTGTACGTTCCGATCGGCCAGTGGAACGATCCCACCTTTCGTGACCGCAGAACCGGGATGGGCATGGACGCGGTTGGGAGGCTCAAGCCCGGCGTCACATTCGAGCAGGCGAACGCCGACATGGAAGCGCTAGGGCGGCATCTGGCGGAGGAGTATCCCCAAGCCGACAAGGGCACGGGCATCACGCTGATTCCTCTCAAACAGAACGTGGTGGGCAGCATCCGGCCGTTTCTGCTGATGCTGCTGGCCGCTGTGGGTTTTGTTCTCCTCATCGCCTGCGTGAACGTGGCGAATCTCCTGCTGGCGCGCTCCACGGCTCGCACTCAGGAGTTGGCCATCCGCTCCGCGCTGGGCGCCAGCCAGGGGCGCATGGTCCGGCAACTTTTGACGGAAAGTCTCCTGCTCGCGCTCGCGGGCGGCGGCTTGGGCTTGCTCCTTGCCGCATGGGGGCTGCAGGGGGCGCTCAAAGTGCTGCCGGATGCATTGCCGCGAGCCGAGGAAGTTCATCTCGACGGGCGCGTGCTGTTGTTCATGCTCGCCGTTTCCGCGCTAGCAGGAATTTTGTTCGGCTTGGCGCCGGCGCTCAAGAATTCGCAAAGCGATCTTCATGAAACGCTCAAGGAAGGAGGGCGCGGGGCAAGCGGCATCGCGCGCAAAGGGTTTTCGTGGTCGTGGAAATGGCGCTGGCGCTTGTCCTGCTGGCGGGCGCGGGATTGATGATTCGCAGCCTCACCAAACTCTGGAGGGTCGATCCCGGATTCGATCCCCACAACGTGCTGATGTTCGACATGTCGTTTCCCTCCGATATCAAGACCCCGGAGGCCATTCGAGCCCATTGGCGCCAGATTCACGACAGCCTTGAGGCTATTCCCGGGGTTGAGGCCGCATCCCTTTCGGCGGGATCCACTCCTCTGGAAGGCGATTCGGATCTGCCATTCTGGTTGGAAGGCCAACCCAAACCCTCGAGCCAGGGCGACATGAAGACCCCGCTCTTTTACCTTGTTCAGTCGGATTATTTGAAAGTCATGAAGATTCCGCTCCAACGCGGCCGCTTCGTCTCCGCGCAAGACAACGAGCATTCACCGCTGGTGACCGTCATTGACGAGCGCTTTGCCCAGCTTTATTTCCGCGGCCAGGATCCCATCGGCAAGCGCATCAACTTCGAAATCCTGAACACCGCCGCGGAGATTGTCGGGGTCGTGGGGCACGTGAAACAGTGGGGTTTGGACGAAAGCCCGACGACACTGGTGCAGGCCCAATGCTATTTCCCGCTTGCACAGATTCCCGACCGTTTTATACCCCTGATCGCCAGTGGAGCTCAGGTTACGGTTCGGACACAGGGTTCTCCGCTGGCCCAGGTCAGCGTGGTTCGGCGCGCCCTGTCCCAGATGAATAGCCAGCAGGTGATGTACCACACTGAGACCCTGGAGGGAGTCATTTCCGATTCGCTGGCCGCGCGGCGGTTCTCCATGATTCTGCTCGGATTTTTCGCCGCGCTTGCGCTGGTCATGTCCTGCGTTGGAATCTACGGCGTGATTTCTTATCTCGCCGGCCAGCGGACCCATGAGATCGGCATCCGCATGGCGCTGGGGGCGGAGCGAGGGGATGTGCTGCGGATGGTTCTAGGTGAAGGGGCGAAGATGGCGTTGGGGGGCGTGGCCATTGGCCTGCTGGCCGCCTTCGGGCTGACGCGCCTGATGGCGAAGATCCTCTTCGGGGTCAGCGCTCATGATCCGCTCAGCTTCGCCGCGGTTGCGGGCTTATTAATTCTGGTTGCGTTGGCAGCATGCTACGTACCTGCGCGCCGGGCGACGAAGGTCGATCCCATGGTGGCGTTGAGGCATGAGTGAGGCAATCGGGCCATCGGTTCATCGGGCCATTTGGTGAGTTAGCGATTTTGCGACTGAGTGATTGGATGTCTGCAAACGAAACTCGAGAATCGAAACTCGTCAACGCAACTCGCGGGCCAGATGTCGACTTTCGAATTTCGGTTTTCGATGAGCCGATGGTCAGATGGCCCGATGAGCCGATGAGGCGATTTGAGGTGAATGATGGGCACGCTGCTTCAAGACCTGAAATACGGCCTGCGCATGCTGGCGAAGCATCCCGGGGTTGCGGCCATGGCAGTCATTACCCTGGCTCTCGGGGTCGGTGCAAATACCGCGATTTTCAGCCTGGTGAATGGGTGTCTCATACGCCCTATGCCTGTCCCGGATCCGGAGCGACTCGCCGTCTTGGCGGTCAGCCAGCAGGGCGCGCCGCTCGGAGCGCTGGGCCTTTCGTATCCCCAGTTCTCTGAATTCCGCAAACAGTCGGGAGCGTTCTGCGAGGTCATCGGCCAAAGGTTGGCGCTCGTCACGCTGAGCGCCGACGGTCGTACCGATCAGGTGCCGATGAGCGGGGTGACCAGCAATTATTTCTCGGTTCTCCAGGTGAAGCCTGCCCTCGGCCGCCTTGTCCTTCCCAGCGACGGAGAAGGTGGCGGCGCGCCCGGCGTGGTCGTGCTGGGTTATTCCTACTGGCAACATAGATTCGGCGGCGATGCCGGCGTGGTGGGGAGGCAAGTGCGCGTTGAGGGGAGGCCCGCGACAATCATTGGCGTCGTTCCCAAGGAGTTCGGATCAACCTCGATTCTGGAAATGGATGCCTATGTTTCCCTGGACACGCTCTATCCTCAAGGTTCCGGAAATAAATCGAGATTTTGGACCGACCGCAACGTGCGCCTGATCCTGGCGATGGGGCGGTTGGCGAAAGGCCTCAGCCTGCGTGAAGTCCAGAAGTCCCTCGACGTCATTTCGGCGCGTCTGGCGAAACAGTACCCGGCGACGGATCAAGGCGTTTCGGTGCGAGCTATTCCGGAAAGGCTGTCGCGCCCCATACCTTATGCCAACAACAGCTTTATCATGATCGCCGCCTTGTTCCTGGTCCTGGGAGTACTAGTCTTGCTGGTGGCTTGCACCAATATTGCGAACCTCCTGATGGCGCGAGCGTCCTCACAACAACGTGAGATGGCGGTTCGCACAGCGGTGGGCGCCGGCCGCGGGCGCCTGGTTCGTCAAATGCTCACGGAGACCCTTCTGGTGGCATTATTGGGTGGCCTCGCGGGGGTCGTCCTGGCAGGATGGGCCGGCCGAATTATCGGGACCATTCAATTGCACAATTTTCCGCTGCGCTTGGATTACGCCTTTGACTGGAGGGTATTTGCGTTTGCGTTCCTGGTAGTGCTATTCACCGCTATGTCAGTGGGCCTGGGGCCTGCCTTGCACACTACGCGCTTGGAGGTAAATACCCTGCTGCACGAGGGCGGGCCCAACAGTACCTCCAGCTTGTCTCGCCGCCGAGTTCGCGGAGACCTTATGGCTGCGCAGGTGGCTGGCTCAGTGACCTTACTGATTGTGGCGGGTTTGCTCGTCCGTAGCCTGCGCGCGGCCGCGAACACAAGTTTGGGTTTCGATGCCGACTATGTCTTAAATGTCACGCTGGACCCCTCGGTGAACTCCTACAACGAGTCACAAACCCAGCAGTTTTACCGCCAGCTTGAGGTCAAGATCCGCGCTCTTCCCGGAGTTCAGTACGCGAGCCAAACGTCTTTCGTTCCGATGGGCGATATCCCCAACAAACGATCCGTTTACGTCGAAGGCCGCCCCGTACCACCCGGTGAGCACCCGCCCAGGATCCTCTGCAACAGCATCGGGACTGACTACTTCCCTGTGATGCGCATTCCTCTCGTCCGCGGCCGCGATTTTACTGAGTATGACGACGCCTTCGCCCCGCGCGTAGCCATTATCAATCAAACCATGGCCCGTTCTTATTGGCCTAAGGAGGATCCTATCGGTAAACGCTTCCGGGTGGAAAGTGAAGACGGCCCATTCGTCGAAATCGTGGGGGTCTCCGCGGACGGAAAATACCAATTTGTCGTCGAGGATGCACAAGCGTCCTTTTATGTCCCGCTCGCACAGAACTATATTTCGCGGCGGTCCCTGCAAATCCGATCGGAAGCGTCGCCGCAATTGTTGGCCGGCGCGGTCCAGCATGAAATCCGCACGCTCGATCCTGACATGCCCATTCTGGACTCGCGCACGATGAAGGAAGCACTGGAGGGAGACGCGGGTTTCTTTGCTTTGCGCCTGGGTGCTGCCGTGGCGGCAGTCCTGGGAACGATGGGGATGGTTCTGGCGGTGGTGGGAGTGTACGGGGTTGTTTCCTATACCACAACCGAGCGTACGCAGGAGATCGGGATTCGCACGGCGCTCGGAGCCCGTCGGAGTGACATCCTGCGGCTGGTTCTGGTTCAAGCCGTGCGACTCGTATTGGCAGGCGTACTCGTGGGTTTGGCGGGGGCTTGGGCATTGACGCGCACCATGGTGCATCTGCTGGTGGGCATCAGCCCCAGCGACCCGGTCACCTATCTGGGCGTAACAGCCCTGCTTTTGGGTGTGGCGTTACTGGCCTGCGGAATTCCAGCGCTTCGGGCCACGAGGGTTGATCCGATGGTGGCGCTGAGGTATGAATGAGGAAATCGAGTCATCGGGTGATCGAGCCATCGGGTCATTTGGAGATTTAGCGATTGTGGGATTGAATGATGGCAAGCGAAACTCGAAAATCGAAATTGGAAACTCGCAAGCCGCACGCCGAAGCTCGAGTTTTAGCCATCAATGACCCGCTGACCTGATGATCCGACTTTGAGCGAGTGGCCGAATTCCCAGTTTCGAATTTCGGCCTTCTATAACCCGATGGCCAGATGGCCAGATGACACAATGTCTCGGTACTTCCTGCCCTGTTCGTTATCGCCAAGCCGAATCCCAATATCGAACACCCGACACCTGCACGCACCCCCTGACGTTGTACTTAACTCCTTTTATTCCAAATGGTTAGGCCTAATCCCACAATGGTACGCCCCGTGCTTATTTCACCCCGGAGACTCAAATGGATATCCCCCGTGAGGACGCAATCCGAAAGCGGCGCATCCGCCGAATCATATACATTCTGGTAGGCCTTCTCGCCATTGGCTCAGTGACGCTGGGTGTTTCCCGGCTCAAGCCCGCCCCTCCGAGTGTGGACAAGGCCACGGTCTGGGTTGAACCCGTGAAGCGCGGTCCCATGCTTTTGGAGGTTCGGGGCCTGGGTAGCCTTGTCCCGGAAGACATCTTGGTGGTTCCCGCCCCTACCGACGGGCGCGTGGCGCGTCGGCTTTTGCTTCCCGGCTCACCCGTTACTGCCGACACCGTCTTAATGGAATTGACCAACCCGGAACAGGAGCAGGCCACTCTCGATGCCGAATGGCAACTGAAAGCCGCCGAGGCGCAATACAACACCACCAAGGCGCAACTCGACAGCACGCTGCTCGACCAGAAGGCACAGGCGGCCACGGTGCAATCGGACTATACCGTGGCCCAGCTTAATGCGGACCGGGACGTGGAGCTCGCCAAGCGCGGCTTGGGTTCGGAACTGAACGCCAAGGTGACGCGCGCCACAGAAGAATCCCTGGCCACGAAAAGCGGAATCGAAAAGGAACGTCTGGCCGTGAGCGCCGCTTCCGCCAAGGCGCAACTGGAAGAGCAACAGGCGAAGGTGGAACAAATGCGCGCTCTTTATGAACTGAAGAAATCCCAACTCGCTGCTCTTCAGCACGTGCGGGCGGGCGCGGACGGGGTTTTGCAGGAACTTTCTGTGGATGTCGGCCAGCGCGTGGTCGCCGGAACCCCTCTCGCCAAGGTGGTGCAGCCCACGCACCTGAAGGCGCAATTGAAAATCCCCGAGACGCAGGCCAAGGACGTGCTCATCGGCCAGCAGGCGGCCATCGACACGCGCAATGGCATCATTCCCGGCCACGTGATGCGGGTTGACCCCTCGGTGGTGGAGGGCAGTGTGACCGTGGACGTGAAACTGGATGCCCCGCTTCCCCAAGGCGCGCGCCCCGACCTGAGCGTGGAAGGCACCATCGAAATTGAGAACCTTGCCGACGTCATCTACGTCGGCCGTCCCGCATTCGGCCAGCCCAACAGCACCGTGGGCATCTTCAAGCTTGACGAAGATGGCAAAACCGCCAGCCGCATGCAGGTGAAGCTCGGCCGCGCTTCGGTGAATTCGGTTGAAATCTTGAGCGGCTTGCAGCCCGGCGACAAAGTCATCCTCTCCGATATGTCGCAGTGGGACGCCTTCAACCGCATTCGGCTGGAGTGACCCGATGACCCGATGACCCGATGAATCAATGACCCAATGAACCAATGATCCGATGGCCCGATGAACCGATTTGAGGTAAACAATGAGCACCTTGATTCAAGACCTGAAGTACGGCCTGCGCATGCTGGCGAAGAATCCCGGCTTCACGGTGGTCGCGGTCTTGACGCTGGCGCTGGGCATCGGCGCGAACACCGCGATTTTCACGTTAGTTGATGCTATGGTTTTGCGTCCCCTCCCGGTGGCTAACCCTGACCGCCTCGTCATTCTGAACACCAAGAGTCCTCAGTGGGGTGAGGTGGATTTGTCTTATCCCGATTATGAGGACATTCGCCAGCAGGTGAAATCCTTCTCGGGTGTGACGCTCTATTACCGCGCGACTTGCTTCCTTAATTCCCTCGACGAGTCCGCGCAGGTTCTTGTCGACGAGGTTACAGCCGACTACTTCACCGTGTTGGGCGTTCGGCCTTTGCGGGGGCGCGTCTTCTCCCCGGAGGTGGACAACAAGCCTCCCTCCCGTGACGGGGTGGTGATCAGCTACCGGCTTTGGCGAGGCCGTTTGGGAGGCGACCCGGCAATCATCGGTAAGGAAATCAAATTGACGGGGAACACCGCGACGGTGATTGGGGTCACGCCGCCTTACTTCCAGGGAATGGCTGGCCAATTCGTTCCCACCGATATGTGGATCCTGACCGCTCACGCCGTGGACCCCGCGGCGGCGAAATCCGAAAAGCGGGACGCCCGTTGGTTCGAGTGCGTGGCCCGCTTGAAAGATGGGGTGACGCTCGCGCAAGCTTCCGCCGAGCTGGATGGTTTCGGGCGTCGTCTGGCCAGCGCCTACCCGGACACCAACCGTGGCCGAACTTTCCAGTTCTCTCCCGACACCATGAGCAAGGGTAAGAGATGGGTGGTCGGCCTGATTTCGATGGCGCTGCCCGGCCTCGTGCTTTTGATCGCCTGCGCCAATCTTGCCGGTTTGCTGCTGGCTCGAGCCGAATCGCGCCGCCAGGAGCTGGCCATCCGCGTCGCTTTGGGGGCCGGGCGCTGGCACATCACGCGGCAACTCCTCACCGAGGGGGTGCTGCTTTCAGCCCTGGGCGGAACTCTGGCACTAATCCTTACGCTCTGGCTGGTGAGGGTGCAAAGAGCGCTGATGCCGGCCACTTACTCGTTCCTGGGACCGGACCTGCGAGTTGACGTTCGCGAGGTGGCCTTTACCGCCGGCATTGCGCTTTTCGCCACCCTCATGTTTACCCTCACTCCCGCTTTCCACGCCTGGAAGGTGGGATTGGGAAGCGTGCTGAAAGGCAAAGAGGTGGTCGTCTTGGCCGGCAGCCGGCGGGTGACGGCGCGGAATATCTTAGTGCTGGGACAGATGGCTCTCTCCGTGGTGGTGATGACGCTCTCCCTCCTTTTCCTCCGCAGTCTCCTTTACGTCAGAAATCTGCCCGTCGGGTTCGACCCCCATAAGCAACTGGCCGTGATGAATGTGTTTGGTTTGCGGGGAATGCCCCCCGGGCAGCTCTTACCCACTCTCGTGGAGCGGGTGGCCAAACTTCCGGGAGTCAGACATGCCACCTACGCGCAGCGCATTCTGCTCAGCGGCTCGGGAGGGGGAGCGAACGTGCAAGTGTCGATTCCCGGATTTGAGCTCCCGGAAGGGCAAGCGAGCATTCCCATTAACCTGAACGTTGTGGGCCCCAACTATTTCCCGACCGTGGGAACACATATTCTCCAGGGGCGCGACTTCGCCTCTGCGGACGGTCCCGACTCGCAGAAGGTGGCGATCGTCTGCCTGACCATGGCGCGGCGCTTTTGGCCACACGAGGATGCGCTGGGTAAGTTCATCAAGATCGAAAAGCATGACACCCTGATTGTCGGGGTTGCGGAAGATGCCAAAATCAACCATATCCTCGAGCCGCCCCAGCCTTATATGTATCTTCCCTTTGCGCAAAGACCCACTGGAGGGGGTGCGGTGATCGTGGAATCCGCGGGCAACCCGGATGCGGTGATCCCGCTGCTGCGGAGGGAAATACACAGCTATAGCCCATTCGTAGTTATTTGGGGTGTGGACACCATGAAGAGTCTCCTGGACCTGTCCACCTTGGACTTGATGGTGGAATCCCGGCTGATTGGCCTATTGAGCCTGATCGGCGTCCTCCTGGCCGCCATGGGTTTGTATGGAGTGGTCGCCTACATCGTGCGCAGCCGCACGCGGGAAATCGGCATTCGCCTGGCCTTGGGCGCCGGGCTCCACCAGGTCGAGGGCCTCTTCGTTTTCCGGGGGCTTAAGCTGGCTTTGATCGGTGTGCTGGTAGGTATGTTTGCAGCGTTGGCAGCCGGCTACCTGGCCGCTGGGTCGATTTATGGCGTAAAGCCGTATGACCCTGTTTGCCTGGCGGCAAGCGCCGGCGCCGTGACGCTGATCGCTCTGCTTGCCTGCTACATCCCCGCGCGGCGCGCGGCGAAGGTCGATCCTATGGTGGCGCTGCGATATGAATGAAGGAATCTGGCCATCGAGCCATCGGCTCATCGGGTGGTCACATGTATGCAAGGGGAGGTTGAAACTCGAAACTCGGCAGCCAGCTCGCAAGTTGCTTTTTCGATTTTCGAGTTTCGGTCTTCGATGAACCGATGACCTGATAGACCTAGAAAGTGATGCGAGTATGGGTACCATGGTGGAAGAGGCTGTGAATGTGGCAGGCGCGGCCCAGCCTCGGGTTTTGATTGCCGATGACCAGCCGGATATGCTCGAAGCTTTGGGCCTGCTGCTTCGAAACAACGGCTACGAGGTCCATACGGTTAGTTCACCGGCAGCAATCCTGGACGCCATGGGTGGAAATCAATTCGACCTGCTTCTGATGGATCTGAACTACGCCCGGGATACGACCTCCGGCCGGGAAGGATTAGATCTTCTGGCTCGCCTTGATACGCTGCGTGACATGCCGATTGTCGTGATGACCGGTTGGGGCAGCGTTGAGGTTGCCGTCGAAGCTATGCAGCACGGCGTGGGCGATTTCGTCCAAAAGCCTTGGGACAACACCCGGCTGCTCGCGACGCTTCGCAAACAGATTGAGTTGGGCCGAACCCTCCGGCGAACGCGGCAAGAGCAAGCGGAAAACGAGCTGCGGGCTCAACAGACGATGCAAGAACTGCGCCTGCATGAGGAGGAGATTCAGGAAGCTCACCAAATTCAGGAGCGCCTTGTGCCTGTGGATATCTCACAGGTTCCCGGTTACGAAATCGACGCGGCTTGGCGGCCGCTGCGGAGCGTGGGCGGCGACTATTTTGATGTGCTGAAGTTTAACGAGAAGTCGCTGGCGGTGTGCATCGGCGACGTCGCCGGCAAAGGTGTTCCGGCCGCGCTCTTGATGTCGAACCTGCAAGCCACGGTGCGGGATTTTGCGGGGCCGGACGTGCAGCCCGCAGACCTCTGCGCTCGGGTCAATCGCGCCGCTCTGCCTCATGTCGGGGCGGATCGCTTCATCACCTTCTTTTATGGCCTTCTCGACGCGCCCGCGCGACGCTTGACGTATGTCAACGCGGGACACAACCCTCCCTTCCTGGTTCATCAGGATGGCTCGTGCCGCCGGCTTCGCGACGGTGGGCCGGTCCTAGCCTTGGTGTCCAATTGGGACTGCCGACAAGGGATGGTAGAGCTTGCTCCCGGCGACCGCCTCATTTTGTTCACGGACGGGATCACCGAGGCCACCGACCCGCAAGGAGAAGAGTTCCAGGAGGAACGCTTGATTGCGCTGGTCACAGCACATCGGCATCTTCGACCTGGCGTGATAAGGGAAAAGATCATGGCGGCGCTCCGGGAATTCACCGCAGATAAACTCAACGACGACGCAACGCTGCTCGTACTGGGAGTTGAGGGGAGCGCGGCATGACGACTCTGCTTCAGGATTTACGATACGGTCTGCGCATGCTGGCAAAGAACCCCGGCTTTACGGCGGTGGCAGTGCTGACGTTGGCGCTTGGCATCGGCGCGAACACGGCGATTTTTACTCTCATCAACACCGTAATGCTTCGAAGCCTGCCGGTTAGAAACCCCTGGCAACTGGTGTTGTTTTACGATGGAGCCGCCACGGGGACTAACACCTCGAACGCCATTCCTAACGACATCTATTCCTACCCCGCTTGGGAGTATTTTCGCGACCACAATGAATCTTTCGAGAGCCTGTGTGCTTTCCGCCAGGAGTCTGACCGGTTGACCTTGCAGATGGGTGGTTCCTCTGAAACGCAACCGCGGGAGCCAGTGCGGGGGCATCTCGTCTCCGGAAGCTACTTCACAGTTCTGGGTGTCCAGGCCGCAGCCGGGCGATTGCTGACGGCTCAAGATGATATACCCACTGCGCCTCCTGGCGCGGTCATCAGCTACGACTTCTGGCGCCGCCGCTTCAACCTCGACAGGTCCGTGATGGGCAAGACGGTTGACCTGAATGGGACCGTGTTCACCATTGTGGGAGTCACCCCGCTAGAGTTCTTTGGGGAGCGCGTTGGAACACCTCCGGACTTCTGGTTGCCGCTCTCCTGGCAGCCACAAGTATTGCAGCGCGAGTCTTGGCTCGCTACGCAGGATTTGTATTGGCTGAACCTGATGGGGAGGCTCAAGCCCGGCGTGACGAGCGATCTCGCCCAAGCAAACCTGAACACGCAGCTTCATCAATACTACACGGCGCAGGCTGGCTCGCGGATCACCCCCGAGCGGCAGCGGCAAATCCAAAGTGCCCACATCCAACTGAAATCGGGTGCGCGGGGCATTTCAATATTGAGGTTCGCTTACTCCCAGCCGCTCCACGTCCTTATGGCCGTCGTTGCGCTCGTGCTCTTGATCGCGTGTGCGAACGTCGCCACGCTGATGCTTGGGCGCGCCTCAGCTCGCCGCCATGAATTGTTCGTGCGCTTGGCGCTGGGTGCCCGCAGAAGCCGCCTGATTCGGCAACTGCTCACGGAAAGCGTCCTGCTGGCGCTTTTCGGCGCTGTAGGAGGGGCTGTGCTGGCATGGTGGGGCGTCCACCTTCTTGTCGCGATGCTTCCGCTAGCTTCGGTCGTCAAGGTTAAGCCTGACCTGCTGGTTTTAGGGTTTACGCTGGCTGTCTCGGTTCTCACGGGGGTTCTATTCGGACTCATCCCGGCACTCCGCTCCAGTAAGATGGGACTAGCGGGCGGCGCCGCGGCGAGGTCGTCGGCCTCCAGCGGTGCGTCAACGTTCAAGCCCGCTTACACCCTTGTGGTCTTGCAGGTGGCTCTTTCGTCGGTGCTGCTCGTGGGTGCAGCCTTGCTCACTCATAGCCTTCTCGATCTTGAACGCCAAGACCTGGGATTCAATTCTGAAAACGTGCTGCTGGTGAGTACAGGCTTTCGATTGGCAGGGGTCCCGCCAGCGGAATTGTTGCCGCTATACCGGCAGATTCAGGAGCGGCTGAACAGCCTGCCCGGCGTTACTTCCGCCAGCATGGCGAGGTTCAGCCCTATTAGCGGCAGCATTTCATCCAATAATTTTTCCCTGGAAGGATACAACCCACCTGCGGGAAAGGAAATTCTTGTGTACAGTCTGCCGGTTGGACCGAGATTTTTCGAGACGCTAGGGGTTCCTCTGCTGCTAGGACGGCCCATAGGGCCGCAAGATACTCCTGCCTCCCCCTTGGTAGCCGTGGTCAACCAAACTTTTGCCCAGGAATATCTACCCAACCAAAATCCGATTGGTCGCCGCATGTGTATGGGAGCACCCTTCAAAGCGCCGGGGGCCGAAATCATTGGGGTTGTGGCGGACTCGAAGTATTACAACCTGCGTGAGAAGCCGAAGCCCATGGCCTTCTTCTCCCTCTGGCAGGCAGGGGCCGACAAACACCTGGATGCTTACGCGCGTGAGTTGATAGTCCGGACTTTCCGGGACCCCTCCGGCGCGATCGCTGAAGTCCGGCGAGTCCTCAGCGAGACCGACAGCCGGCTTCCGATTCTAGGCGTCCAAACCCTTCATGAACAAATCTATGAATCACTTAACCAGGAGCGGATGGTCACAAGGTCATGCAGTTTCTTCGGGTTGCTCGCACTCCTGCTGGCCTGCATAGGTCTATACGGGACAATGGCCTACTCCGTGGCGCGCCGGACCAACGAAATTGGAATCCGCATGGCCTTGGGCGCCCAGCGCTCGCAAGTGCTCTGGATGTTTCTGCGTGTTTCAGTCGCTTTGGTCGTTTTGGGACTTGCTTTCGGACTGCCCCTTGCCATGGGCGCCACACGCTGGATCAAAAGCCTTCTCTATGGACTTCCCCCTGTCGACTGGGTGGCAATAGGCGGGACTATCGTCCTTATGGTAGCTGTTTCGGCACTCGCCGCCTATCTGCCCGCCCGGCGGGCGACGAGAGTCGATCCTATGGTGGCGCTGAGGTATGAGTAAGGCAGTGGATAGTGAACAGTGGTTAGTGGCTAGCAGCGCTCAGCATCACCCCTGAGTCCCCTCCTTGCTAAGGAGGGAAGCCCGCAGGCGGGTGGTTCGGGCGGTGGCTGATAGCTGAGAACTGATAGCTGATGGCTTAACACTGAGGATATGAATGAACAATCTGCTCCAAGACCTGAAGTACGGCCTGCGGATGCTGGCGAAGAATCCCGGCTTCACGGCGGTGGCGGTTTTGACGTTGGCGCTCGGCATTGGGGCGAATACGGCCATCTTCACCCTGGTTGATGCGGTAATGCTCAAGTCCTTGCCGGTTGCGAACCCCAAGCAACTCTACCGCCTCGGCAATGGAGACGATTGCTGCGTGATTGGCCAACTCCAGGATAACTGGGGCATTTATTCTAACTCCCTCTATCAGCAGTTCCGCGATCACACGCCCGAGTTCAGCCAGTTGGCGGCCTTTCAGGCTGATCTGTCGAGCTTGAGCGCCCGCCGAATGGGGTCGACCTCACCGGCGCGTCCGTACGGGGGCGAGTTTGTCTCCGGCAATTATTTCGCCACCTTTGGTCTCAGCGCCTTCGCTGGGCGCCTGATCGCGCCCGCGGACGACACTCCGGGCGCACGACCCGTAGCCGTGATGAGCTATCGCACTTGGCAACAGGACTACGGGCTCGACCCGGCGGTGATTGGGGCCACCTTTAGCATCAACACCATGCCATATACCATCGCGGGGGTCGCGCCGCCGGGCTTCTTCGGCGACCAGTTGCGTCCTGATCCGCCGGACTTCTGGCTTCCGCTGGCGACGGAGCCGACACTCAACGGGCAAAATTCGATCCTGAACCAAAGCGAACCCATCTTGTATTGGCTCTACATCATCGGGCGCTTGAAACCCGGGGCGAGCACCTCGAGCGTGTCGTCGGAGGCAACGGTTGAACTTCGGCGATGGCTGAGTGCCCGGCCCGACCTCAGCGCCCACGATCGCGCCGAGCTGAGCAAGCAGCACATTGTCCTGATACCAGGGGGCAGCGGCGTGGCTAATCTCCAGTCCGAGAGGGCTGAGGGACTGCGCCTACTCATTGCCATCTCCGGCCTGGTGTTGCTGATCGCGTGCGCCAACATCGCCAATCTACTGTTGGGCCGCGGCGCCGCGACGCGAGCCGAAACCGCCATCCGCATGGCGCTCGGAGCCCCGCGCGTGAGGCTGATCCGGCAGATCATCACGGAAAGCGTTCTGCTGGCTGTTCTCGGCGGCTTGGCCGGTCTCTTTGTGGCCTTTGCAGGCGCGCGCACCATTTTGGTGCTCGCCTTTCCCGGGGCACACTACGTTCCCATTAGTGCATCGCCATCGCTCGCCGTGCTGGGCTTCGCCTTCCTGTTCTCGCTCATTACCGGCATCGTTTTCGGCGCGATGCCGGCCTGGATCACTTCGCACTCCGACCCTGCGGATGCCTTGCGCGGTGCCGGCCGCTCCACGCGCGAACGGTCTTCGCTGCCGAGAAGGGCGTTGGTGGTTGTGCAGGTGGCTCTGTCGGCCGTGCTGTTGATAGGCGCAGGCCTGCTTACGCAGAGCCTCCGCAACCTAGAAGACCAGAAATTCGGATTTGAGCCCGAGGGCCGCCTGATGGTGAGGGTTGACCCGGCCCTCGCCGGATACACGCCGGAGAAGCTCTACGGACTGTACCAACAGCTTCAGCAGCGCCTCCCGCAGATTCCCGGCGTCCTGAGCGCCGCCTACTCACTCTATAGTCCGATGCGCGGCGTCAACTGGGCCGACGACATTCATGTCGAAGGCCACGCGCCCGATGAACGGCTCAACTCGTCCTTCGACCGCGTCAGCCCGCACTACTTCGAAACCATCGGAACTCGCTTACTACGCGGCCGCGTCATCGGCGACCAGGACACGCCCACTTTGCGGGCGGTCGCCGTGATCAATCAGACTTTTGCCCGCAAGTTCTTTCCCAAGGAAAATCCGATCGGCAAGCACTTCGGCCTCGAAAAAGCGAGCAACAGCGGGGATTATGAAATCGTGGGTGTTGTCGAAGACGCCAAGTATCAGAACGCGCGCCGGCCGGCTCGTCCCACGTTCTTCTTGCCCTTTTTGCAGAGCGCCAAGGGTGAGTCTTCCTTCATGGTCAATTCCCAGTACGTTGGCGACATCGAGTTGCGCGTGGCGGGCAAGCCGGAGAATCTGGGGGCCATTGTGCGCCGCACCCTGGCCGACATTGACCCGAACCTCACCGTGATCGACATGGTAAGCCTGACCGAGCAGGTTAGCCGCAACTTCAATCAGGACCGATTGATCGCGCGGCTCACCGAGCTCTTTGGAGCGCTCGCCCTGATCTTGGCCTGCGTCGGACTTTACGGGGTGACAGCGTACTCCGTGGCGCAGCGGACGCGTGAGTTCGGCATCCGCATGGCGCTCGGCGCGAACCGAGGAAACGTGCTGGCCCTAGTCCTGCGTGGGGCGCTCCTGCAGCTTGTGGTGGGCTTGGCGGTCGGTGTTCCGGTGGCGCTGGCAGGGGGCCGCTTGCTCGCGAACCAGCTCTACGGGTTGAGGAGCTATGATCCGCTGATTTTGGGCACCGCCGTTTCGGTGCTGGCCGCGTGCGCGCTGGCGGCCGGCTTGGTACCGGCCCGCCGGGCGATCAAGGTCGATCCGATGGTGGCGTTGAGGTATGAGTGAAGGAATCGCGCCATCGGTCCATCGGCTCATCGGTTCATCGGGCCATTTGGCGATTTAGCGATTGAGTGATTTTGCCATTAAGGGATCTGGTGATTGGAGGATTGGGCAATTGCAAGGAAAACAAGAAAAGCGAAATTCGGAACTCGAAAAAGTGACTTGCGAACTGGCTGCCGAAATCCCAGTTTCGAATTTCGGGTTTCGGTCTTCGATGGTCCGATCAGCCGATGAACTGATGGCCAGATGGCCCGATGAACCGATTCGAGGGAAGCGATGAGCACATTGTTCCAAGACCTGAAGTTTGGCTTGCGGATGCTGGCCAAAAACCCCGGCTTCACCGCCGTGGCGGTGTTGACCCTTGCGCTCGGCATCGGCGCCAACACGGCCATTTTCAGCGTGGTCAACACTGTCCTGCTCAAGCCGCTCCCTTACGCTGAGCCGGACCGGCTGGTGGCCGTGGAGTCAATGTGGATGCGCGGCGGACCGCACCCCAACCCGCTCTCTTACCCTGACTTCTTCGACTTCCGTTCGCGCAATCACGTTTTTGAGCATTTGGTGACGGGCCGCGACACGTCGGTGGCGCTCACCGGCGCCGGAGCACCCGTGCAACTCGACGCGGAGATGACCACCTGGGACTTATTCCCCGCCTTGGGCATTCAGCCCGCCCTGGGGCGCGGCTTTCTGCCGTCGGAGGAAGCGGCGGGAACGCACGTGGTGGTGCTCAGTCACGTGCTTTGGCAGCGGCAGTTCGGCGGCGACCGCAGCATTGTGGGACGCACCATCACCATCAATCGCAAGCCTTATACGGTGGTGGGAGTGGCCCCGGCGGGTTTCGCTTTTCCCATAAGCGAGCCCAGTATCCAACTCTGGACCACCGTCGCGGGGGACCGGGAAGCGCCGACGGGCGACACGGCGATAACCGAAGAGCGCGGCGCTCACGGGTTGAGGGCGCTGGGCCGCCTCAAGCCCGGCGTCAGCGTTGAGCAGGCGCGCGCCGACCTCAACGTCATCGCCGCGGCGCTCTCCAAACAGTTCCCGGACTCCAATACCAATGATCCGCAAGCCTCGGTTCGCCCCGAGCTGGAAACTCTCACGGGCGAGTCGCGCACGCCGCTGCTGATTCTGCTGGGCGCCGTGGGCCTGGTGCTGCTGATTGCCTGCGCCAACATTGCCAATCTCCTGCTTGCCCGGACGGCCAGACGCGAGCAGGAAATGGCGGTGCGCGCCGCCCTGGGAGCCAGTCGCGGGCGAGTGGTAAGGCAACTGTTCACCGAAAGCCTGATCCTGGCCCTGCTCGGTGGCGCCGCCGGCACCGTCCTGGCCGAATACGCACTGCGCGTGGTGCTGCCGCTGGGAGGCGAAAGCATTCCTCGCCTCGCCCAGGCGAGCATCGATGGCCGTGTGCTTGGCTTCTCGTTACTCCTCGCATTTCTCACCAGCGTGTTCTTTGGGCTGGCGCCGGCGCTCCACGCGTCGAAAGTTGAACTTTCCTCTTCCCTCACTGAGCGGAGCAGGGCGGGCGCCCGCAAGCACGAATTGATCCGGGGAGCCTTGGTGGTTGCCCAGGTGACCCTGGGCCTGGTCTTGGTTACGGGAGCGGGATTGTTGATGGCCAGCTTTCTGCGCCTGGAAAGAAACGATTTGGGCCTGAAGCCGGACCACCTGCTGACCTATAAGTTCAGCCTGCCCGAGCCGCAATACGCCGGTGAAAAGCAGGTGAGGTTCTACGACCAATTGCTGGAGCGCATGCGGGCGGTGCCGGGAGTGCAGTCCGCGGCGGGCATCTGGCCGCTGCCCCTCGGCGGCTCAAACGCTACCGTCTCCTTTGATATCGAGGAGCATCCCGCTTCGCAAGCCAATCGGGCCTCGGCGCGCGTGGCCTATGCCACGCCGGACTATTTCTCCACGGCGGGCATACCCTTGCTCCGAGGCCGGTATTTTACCGATCGCGACGACCTCAAGGCTCCCCGCGTGCTGGTTGTGAACAAAGCCTTCGCGGATAAGTATTTTCCTGGCGAGGACGTGCTGGGCAAGCGCATAACGCCCGGCGCCACCGGCGAGGGTGATGAAAAAGAGACAATCCACGAGATTGTGGGGGTGGTGGGCAGCGCCAAACTGTTCGCGATGGACGCCCAGCCCCAGCCCATCTACTATTTCCCTTACAAGCAACTTATTTGGGAGCCGCCGGTGATGATGCTGCGCACCAGCCTGCCTCCCCGGACACTGGAAGCAACGGTTCGCCGGGAGATGGCGGCGCTCGATCCCATGGTTCCGGTGTACGAAATCAGAACCATGGAGGACCTCCTTTCCACCGAGGTTACGGAGCCGCGCTTCCACACGTTGCTGCTCGGATGCTTTGCCGGCATCGCGCTGGTGCTGACCATGGTGGGGCTCTACGGCGTGATGACGTACGCGGTGACGCAACGCACCCGCGAAATCGGGCTCAGAATCGCCCTGGGAGCCAGCCGCTCCACGGTGCTCTCCATGGTGCTCAAGCGGGCGCTCCTGCTGTTGGCTTCGGGCCTGGTGCTGGGTCTCGTTGCTTCGCTCGCTGCGGACCGCTTGCTCCAGAGTATGTTGTTCGGAGTTTCGGCCTTGAACCCGGTGGTTCTGGGGTTATCGGGCCTGCTGGTGGGCTTCACGGGGCTGCTCGCGGCCTATTTGCCCGCCCGCCGCGCGGCGGCGATGAATCCCATGGTGGCGCTCAGATACGAGTAGTGAATCATAAATGCTGAATTATGAAATTTCTAATCTGATCGCTGGAAGGCCACACCCAGCTTTCAGAATTCAAAATTGCTAGTTCACATTTCACTTGCACGGGAGGGCTTATGTCGAAGGTGGAACGCATTCGCGAGATTGTCACCGGCCCGCTGGATCCTGAGCATGTGAAACAGAGGACCGACGCCGGTTGGGAACTGGTGGCGGTGGAATGGCAACGGCGCGGGGAGGGATCAGAAGCAGAACGGACTCGAAGCGCACAAGATGTTCCCTACGGCTGTCAGGTGGCGAATGACTGCGCACATCTGGAAGAGAATCCGTCCGAGATGGACGCTCTCACACTAATCCTCGAGTTGATTGTTCAGGACCGCTCCTTATCCAATATGGCTGAGGCCCTCAACCAAAGGGGATTCCGCACCCGCGACGGATCAAAGTGGACGGTGGTAACTGTTTACAACATGCTTCCGCGCCTCATCGAGGTGAGCCCCCGGATTCTGACGGCGGAAGCCTGGATCGAACGTAGAAAGCAGATTCCCACGGTGGGGTGATTGACGTTGGCTGGTTTCTGATTGGACTCGCCCTAAGGAAGGGAGTCAATGCGGATACTGATGCAGGATCTGAAATACGGCTTGCGCATGCTGGCGAAGAGTCCCGGCGTCTCCGTGGTGGCGGTGCTTATGCTGGCGCTGGGAATTGGGGCTAACTCCACGGTCTTCAGCATCGTCGACCAGCTTTTCCTGCGGCCCTGGCCCGTAAAGGATTCTGCGCGCATGGTGGTCATCGCGACGGACTGGGCTAAGGAGCCTGATTATCACTCCTCGTCGTTTCCCGATTATCTGGATATTCGCCACGAAGTCGGCGCCTTTTCCGACGTTGTGGCCTATGGCGGGCGCGGGGGCTTCATCAGCGGCGAAGGCCAGGGCGAGGAAGTGGATGTCGAGGTGGTCTCGCAAAACTACTTTGCGGCACTGGGCGTAAATACCGCGGTGGGCCGGCCATTTTCACCGCAGCCCGATCAAGCTGCTGCCGAGGGCCGCTCCGTGGTTTTGAGTTACGGTTTCTGGCAGCGCTACTTCGGCGGCAATCCCTCTCTTCCCGGCAAGACCACCCTGCTCGACGGAAAAGAATTCACCGTGATCGGCGTTGCTCCCCAGGAATTTCACGGGCTAAGCCAAGGTTGGTTCCCGGACATTTGGGTGACCACGGAGGGCTGGGCCACCATGGTTCCCGGCGAAAAAGAGGGCTATGCCCAGCGGGACCGGCGCTGGTTCGATCTGGCCGGCCGCCTTCGCCCCGGCGCCCAACTTCCTGAGGCCCGCGCGCAAGTCCAGACGCTCGCGAAGCGCTTGGCTCTCGCCTCTCCCGCCACCAACCAGGACGCCAACTTCCGCGTTTACCCCCCTTCCCAGGCGCCCCAGGAAGGTATCCAACAAGGGTATTACGCGATGGCCATGGTGGGTCTGCTTCTCCTGATCTCCTGTGCCAATGTTGCCAATCTGCTGTTAGCGCAAACTGAGCGTAGACAGCGAGAAATCGCCATGCGCCTGGCGTTGGGCGCCGGTCCGCGCCGGTTGGCCCGCCAGCTTCTTACTGAAGGACTTCTCCTCGCCCTTGCAGGTGGGGGCCTCGGCATGTTGTTGGCGTCGTGGCTTATGAAGGTGATGCCTACCATTGTCTTCCTCCCGTCAAACATGAACCTCACTCTCGATGGCCGGGTACTTCTGTTTAGCGTGGCCGTCACACTACTGACGGCGCTTATTTTTGGACTGGCCCCGGGGCTGCGCGCTACGAGGTGTGACTTGGTTCGAGTCCTTAAGGGTGAGGATCCTCATTGGGGACCGGCCAGGGGCCGGTTCCCGCTGCGCAGTTTGCTGGTGTCCGGGGAAATCGCGCTCTGCGTGGTGTTACTGGTGGGCTCGGGGTTGTTACTCCGCAGTTTGTCGTACACCCAGAGAATCAATCCCGGATTTGACCCCAAGGGGAATGTCCTCATGCTCACGGTGGCGTCACCACCATTCTACGGTTACAACGAGAGCCAGGCGGCCGCCATCTATCCTGCCTTGGCGGCTCGCGTGGAATCCGTGCCCGGCGTAGTGCGCGCCAGCTATGCCCGGCGGCCTCCCTTGACGGGCGACGAAACCGGAGAAACCCAGGCAGTGATCATTCCCGGAATCGAGCCGCCCCCGGGATCCGATCATTTCAAGATCCGCTACAACATTGTTGCGCCAAAGTTCTTCCAAACGATCGGCGCCCACATCCTGAAGGGGCGAGAGTTCAAAGCGTTCGATACACCCTCGAACATGCCGGTCGTCATCGTCAATGACGCCATGGCACGCAAATTCTGGCCGGGCCAGGACGCGGTAGGAAGATCCATCCAAATCGAAAAGAAGAACTATCAGATTGTGGGCGTGGTGGAGGCGGGAAAGTATGTCGACCTCCATGAAACGGCCCAGCCCTACCTGTTCCTTCCTTTCACGCAGAACTTCTCGTATGAGTGCTTGCTGTTTGTGGAAACGGCCGGAGACCCGCGCGCCTTTGTCCGCACTATTCTGAAAGCGACGGCAGCCGTGGATGAACACCTTCCCATCGTCAGGGCGGTGACCATCAGCGACTACATGCGAGAGGTTCTAAAGGTGGAGCGTTCGATGGCTACGCTGCTGGCGAGCCTGAGCATCCTCGGAATGTTTCTGGCGGCGGTGGGCCTATACGCGGCAGTGGCTTACCTGGTCAGTCGGCGTACGCATGAGATCGGCATCCGCATGGCAATAGGGGCCCGGCGTGCCGACGTTTTGAGGCTCGTCCTGGCCCAAGGGCTGCGCTTGAGTGCGGTCGGCGCAGGTGTCGGTCTGGCGGGAGCCATAGCTGCTTCCCGCCTGATGGCAAGTTTCCTTTACGGCGTTAAGCCGACCGATCCGCTGTGTTATGTGGCGAGCATCCTCGTTGCCGTCGGCGTGGCATTACTGGCCTCGTATTTCCCCGCGCGGCGCGCGACAAAGGTCGATCCCATGGTGGCGCTGAGGCATGAGTAAGGCAGTGGATAGTGACTAGTGGTTAGTGGCTGGCAGCGGAGAGTTCAACTCTCAGGATACGAATGAATACATTGTTCCAAGACCTGAAATATGGCCTGCGCATGCTGGCAAAAAATCCCGGCTTCACGACGGTGGCTATCCTCACGCTGGCGCTCGGCATTGGCGCGAATACAGCCATTTTCAGCGTGGTGAATGGCGTCCTCCTTCGCGCCTTGCCTTACAAGGACGCGGGACGGTTGGTGTTTGTTGCAGCGACGAACCGAAGCGAGAACATCAACAGTGATGTCACGTCCTACCCCGACTTTGCGGACTGGCGAGCCCAGAATCACGTCTTCAGCGGTTTGGCTGCCTACCGTTCCCAGGCCTATGACCTGTTCGGCGGCGGCCAGCCGGAGCAAATTCGGGGAGTCCGCGTGACGGAGGACCTGCTACCGTTGCTGGACGAAAAGCCCGCGCTCGGTCGCGCTTTTCTGCCGGAGGAGTACCAGCGCGGCAAGGAGCACGTGGTCTTGCTGGGCGACGGTTTGTGGCGACGCGTATTCGGGAGTGACCCGGGATTGGTGGGTAAGACTCTCAAGCTCAACGATGAGCTCTACACCGTGATTGGGGTCATGCCGCCGGGATTCCAGTTTCCCCCCAATGAACGCGCAGCGCTTTATACCCCGCTGGTCAGCGACGAGAATCGAAGTCACGGCTGGCTGTGGGCCGTCGGCCGGTTGAAGCCTGGAATCGGCCTCCGGGAAGCACGGTTGGAGATGGACGGGATCTCGCTGCGATTGCAGCACCAGTATCCAAAATCGAATAAAGGCGAAGGCGTCAACGTTCTCACTCTTCGGGAGTCCGTGGTCGGCCAGATGCGGCCTGCCTTCCTGGTTTTTATATGCGCGGTCGGCCTTGTTTTGTTGATTGCCTGTGCCAACGTCGCGAACTTGATGCTGAGTCGAAACGCGACGCGCGAGAGGGAACTGGCGGTTCGTGCCGCGCTCGGCGCCCGTCGTGGGCGGCTTGTGACCCAATTGCTGACGGAAAGCGCTCTGTTGAGCCTTTTCGGTGGGGTCTTGGGACTGGCCCTGGCTTATTGGGGAATCGATGCGCTTGTGGGGCCGCTGATGAGAAGAGACCTCCCGATCCCGCGACTGGACAACATTCAGATTGACGGTTGGGTGCTCGGTTTTACTTTGTTGGTCTCTTTCCTCACGAGCATCCTCTTTGGTTTGGCTCCCGCCCTCTCGGCCTCGCGCATCGAACTCAATGAGTCCCTCAAAGAGGGAATGAGGGCGGTGGCTGGAGGGCTTCGGCTGGCTCATTTGCGCAACTATCTGGTGGTTGCGGAGGTGGCTTTAGCTTTGGTGCTGCTGGTCAGCGCCGGCCTGATGATCAGGAGTTTCCTGCTTCTCATGGGTGTCCAAACTGGCGTGGACGTTCACAACGTCCTGGTCGCCGATGTGTCGTTACACGCGGCAAGGTATGCCCAGCCCCACGTCCGCGCCGACTTCCTGCAACAAGTTGACCAGCACCTGCGCACCTTGCCCGGAGTTGAGTCTGCGTCCTGGGTAACCGACGTTCCGCTAAGCGGAGACTCCGACGGCGAGGGTTTCAGTATCTTGGGCCAGCCCGACCCCGAATCTGGAAAGCCTCGCGAAGGGTCCTTCAACGTCGTTGGCCCTGGTTATTTGCGAACGCTGAGGATTCCGCTGCTGCGCGGCCGCGATTTTACGGACCGCGACAACGAAGCGGGCCCTGGGGTTGGGCTGATTAATGAAGCCATGGCGCGGCGCTTCTGGTCCCATGCCGACCCCATAGGCCAACAGATCAGCACCGATGGCAAGAAATGGTTCGAGATTATCGGGGTGGTTGGAAACGTCCACCAACTCGGGCAAGCGAAGGAAGTCAGTCCGGAGATCTACCTTTCCTATCTTCAGGATCCCGTCGACTGGCCCTACCGGAGCCTGATTATCCGGACCGCCGGCGACCCGATGAAACTGGTGAAGGAGGTCGAGCAGGCCGTCTGGTCAGTCAACCGCGAGATGCCTATCTCCCACATTCGGCCGATGGAACAGGTGCTCGCCGAATCCGTTGCTCAGCCTCGCATCTTCGCATTGCTCCTCGGCGTATTTGCGGGGTTGGCGCTGGTGCTCTCGGCAATCGGAATCTACGGTGTTGTCGCTTACTCCGTCGCGCAGCGAACTCACGAACTCGGCGTTCGGATGGCGCTCGGCGCCGAACCATCTGATGTATTCCGTTTGGTTGTGGGGCAGGGAATGTGTTTGACCCTGATTGGGCTTGGGATCGGCTTGGGCGGGGCGCTTGCCTTGACTCGGTTCTTGCGAGCATTCCTTTTCGGGGTGGGTCCCACCGACCGCGTGACATTTGGATTGGTCGCGCTGTCGCTGGGCATGGTAGCGCTTATTGCGTGTTACATTCCGGCGCGGAGGGCGACGAAGGTCGACCCCACCGTGGCGTTAAGGTATGAATGAGAGAATCGGGCCGTCGAGCCATTTAGCGGTTTCGCGATTGAGCGATCGGATGCTTGCAAACGAAAATCGAAACTCGAAAACGCAAAATGCAAGGCCCCCGCCGAGTTTCCAGTTTCGATTTTCGAATTCCGGTCTTCGATGAACTGATGAGCTGACTTGAGGTTAGCAATGAGTACTTTGTTGCAAGACCTGAAATACGGCCTGCGCATGCTGGGGAAGAATCCCGGCTTCACCGCCGTGGCGGTGTTGACACTGGCGCTGGGAATTGGTGCGAACACGGCGATCTTTTCGGTGGTCAATGGCGTCCTGCTCAATCCGCTGCCCTATCCCGAGCCGAATCAGCTCGTCACGCTACACGAGAGCAAGCCGAATTTTCCAACCGGTTCGATTTCCTACCCGAATTTTCTCGAATGGCAAAAGGACAACCACACGTTCTCCTCCATGGCCGTTGCTCGCGGCTACGGATTCACTCTGACCGGCGCCGGCGAAGCTGAGCGGGTGCGCGCGGAGTTCGTGTCCTCCGATTTCTTTCACTCGCTCGGTGTGAAGCCCTTGATCGGGCGCACCTTTGCACCGGGTGAGGACGGGTTCGGCGCCGCCCCCATTGCCCTTATCAGTGCGGGTTTCTGGCAGCGCAAATTCGGCTCGGCCCGCGACATCCTGGGGAAGGCCCTCATCCTGGATGGCAGAAGCTATACGATTGTCGGAGTGATCCCTGCCAGCTTTGATCTCCTCCTCAAGTCTTTCAGCCCCAAGGAGGTGTATGTTCCCATTGGTCAGTGGGGCCACCAGGGGCTGAAAGTCCGTGAGGCCGGCCTGGGGATTCACGGGATTGGGCGGCTAAAACCCGGCGTCACCCTCCAGCAGGCTCGGGCCGACATGGACGGCGTCACCAGGAACCTCGCGGCTGCCTACCCGGATGCGGACAAGGGCATCAGCGCCGGCATCCTGCCACTGAGGGAGGATATGGTAAGCGATATCCAGCCAATTCTCCTCGTGCTGCTTGCCGCCGTGGGCTTTGTCCTTTTGATTGCCTGCGTGAATGTCGCCAATCTCCTCCGGGCGCGCTCGGCCGGCCGCCGGCGCGAGTTCGCGGTTAGAGTTGCACTGGGTGCGTCGCCCCGGCACATCATTCGGCAGCTTCTCACCGAGAGCGTTCTCCTCGCCCTGGCGGGAGGCGGGCTGGGCACAGTTCTGGCGGCTTGCGGCACCCAGGCCGCGCTCAAAGTCCTCCCCGCAACTCTCCCGCGGGCGGCGGAAATCGGAATCGACGCGCACGTTCTGATTTTTACTGTGGCGGCTTCGGTGCTGGCTGGCATTCTCTTTGGATTAGCGCCGGCGCTCAAGATATCAAAACCCAATTTACAGGAGACCCTTAAAGAAGCCGGCCGCGGAACCAGCGGCGCCCACTACCGGACCCAGGGAGTATTTGTCGTGATCGAGATGGCCACAGCGCTGGTCCTGCTGATCGGCGCCGGGCTCATGACCCGAACCCTGACGCGGCTCTGGGGCGTCAATCCGGGTTTTGATCCGAACAACGTGTTGACCTTCGGACTTTCCCTTCCGCCGGCGATGAAAAAGGCAAGCCCCGACGCGATTCGGGCCGCCTTCCGGGAATTTGACGCCAAGCTCGGCTCGACGCCTGGCGTCCAGGCGGTCTCGCTCTCGTGGGGGGCAATTCCCATGTACACTGAGGATGACGAGCAGTTCTGGATTGAGGGCCAGCCCAAGCCCCCGAGCCCGAACGACATGAATTGGGCCCTGGAATACACCGTCGAACCGGATTATTTGCAAGTGATGCGGATTCCCCTGAAGCGCGGCCGGTTCTTCATCCCCCAGGATAATGAGCACTCTCCCGCGGTTGCGGTGATTGACGATGTCTGCGCCCGAAAATACTTTCCGAACGAAAACCCTATTGGTAAACACATCCATCTGCATAACAACGGTGATCAGCCGGCCGAGATCGTGGGCGTAGTCGGACACGTGAAACAGTGGGGGCTCGATTCAGATGATACCCAGTCGCTCCGGGCCCAGCTTTATCATTCGTTCATGCAGTTGGACGATGGCGCCATGGCGCTTTCGGTTCCTGGCACGGGAGTGTTGGTGCGTTCGGAAGGGACGGCGGACGCGCTCTTTGCCTCCATTCGCCACACCAACCAAATGATGAACAACGAGCAGGCCATTTACGGCCCGCAAACGATGGATGAGGTCATTGCCGGTTCTCTCGCCACGAGACAATTCTCCATGATTCTGCTGGCGAGCTTCGCACTTGTGGCGCTGGTTCTGGCGAGCGTGGGGATTTACGGCGTCCTGGCGTATCTGGTCGGCCAGCGGACGCATGAGATCGGCATTCGCATGGCACTCGGCGCAGGCCGCTATGACGTGCTCCGTCTCGTGGTCGGCCAGGGCGCAATGATGGCGCTCCTTGGCGTGGCATTGGGCCTCGCGGCCGCAATGGGGCTCACGCGTCTCATGTCTGATATGCTGTACGGCGTGAGCGCCACGGATCCCCTCACGTTCATCGCGGTGGCAATTCTTTTGATATTCGTGGCCCTCGCGGCTTGTTACATCCCCGCGCGGCGCGCGACGAAGGTCGATCCCATGGTGGCGCTGAGGTACGAATAATTGATGGTTTTCGAGGGACGATTGTCGATTGGGAGAAAAGTAGAACTCGAAATCCGAAACAGAGAACGCGCGTTTCAATCTTTGGTGAACCGATGGCCCGATAAGTCGATGAACCGATAAGTTGAATCAATGAGCAAGCCTAAACTAAGGAGAGTGTTATGGGAGCAACCCCAGAAAGCAAGAATCAAGCGCCGGAGGCGGTGAAGTCGAAATCCAACGGATCAGGGCAAACGCTAATCCACCTGGAAGGCGTCAAGAAGGTCTTCTTCACGGACGAGGTGGAGACGCACGCCCTTTCCGGCATATATCTCGAGATCCTGCGCGGCGAATACCTTTCCATCTCCGGCCCCTCGGGCTGCGGAAAGTCCACGTTACTTTCCATTCTCGGCCTGCTCGATTCGCCGACGGATGGCAAGTACACGCTGAACAACGCCGCCGTGCAAGACCTTTCAATCTCCGATCGAACCCGCATCCGCAACCGGGAGATTGGATTCATATTCCAAGCCTTCAACCTGATAGGTGATCTCACCGTTTATGAAAACGCGGAATTGCCCCTGACTTATCGGGGCATGGCGGGGACGGAGCGCCGCCAGCGCGTGCAGGAGGCCCTGGAGCGCGTGGGGATGTCGCACCGCATGCGACACTATCCGGCGCAGCTTTCCGGCGGCCAGCAGCAGCGCGTGGCTGTGGCGCGGGCGCTGGTGGGGAAACCGTCCATCCTCCTGGCGGATGAGCCCACTGGAAACTTGGACTCGAAGAACGGTGAGGCGGTGATGGAATTGCTCCGCAACCTCCATCGTGAAGGGGCCACCATCTGCATGGTGACGCACGATCCCCGCTATGCCGAGTTCGCGCAGCGGACCGTGCACCTCTTTGACGGCCAGATCGTGGAAGAGACAAGGGCGTGAGGGTGATCGGGCCATTTGGTCATTTAGCGATTGCGGGATTGAGTGATTGTAAACGATACGCGAAAATCGAAACTTGAAAACGCAACTGGTGGGCTGACCGTCGAATTTTGAGTTTCAGCTTTCGATGGCCCGATGAGCCGATTTAGGGTGGACGATGAGCACCTTGATTCAAGACATGAAGTTCGGCCTGCGCATGCTGGCGAAGAGCCCCGGCTTTACGGCGGTCGCGGTACTGACCCTGGCGCTGGGCATTGGCGCCAACAGCACCATCTTCAGTTGGATCAACTCCACCCTGTTCAACCCCATCCCCGGAGTGGCCCACACCAGCCACTTGGTCACGGTCATGAGGGGAGAAGCGAGTGAGCACCCCACTCCTCCTTTCTCTTATCTTGATTACCTGGATATCCGTGACCATACTCAGAGCCTCTCCGGCCTTCTGGCGTACCACGACGATTTCATCTCCCTTACCGGCACCGACAAGCCGGAGCGGATTTATGGAGCTCTGACCTCTGCGAATTACTTCGACGTGCTCGGTGTGCACCCTACTCTCGGTCGTGGTTTCCTTCCTGCGGAAGAACAGAGGAGCGGAGGAGGGCCGGTAGCTGTAATCAGTGAGGCCATGTGGCGTGCGCGTTTCGGTTCCGACCGGTCCATCGTCGGCCAGACGATTGAGATCAACCGGCGCCTGTACACCATAGTCGGAGTCGCGCCGCCGGATTTCCAGGGGTGCAAGACCGGTCTGCGTGCGGACGTGTGGATTCCCCTGGGGATGGACCAATTCGTTTGGGGCTCTAACCGCCCCGAGGATCGCGGCACTTTCTGGCTCAACGTGGTCGGCAAACTCAAGCCCGGTGTCCATCGCCGGGCTGCCGAGGGGGAACTCAATCTCCTCATGCAGCAGATCATCGAGGCCTCTCGCAACGTCGATCGCGGCCCAAGCGAAATTACGCTGGATCCGCTCTGGCGCTCACCCTTTGGTGCCAACGTTTATTTGTACAAGACGCTTCCCATGTTGCTGGCATTGGCCGCCGCATTGCTTTTGCTGGCCTGCGCCAACGTTGCCAATTTGTTGCTGGTGCGCTCCGTTACCCGGCGGCATGAGGTTGCCCTGCGCTTGGCCCTGGGCGCCACCCGCTGGCTACTGATCCGGCAACTGCTGGTTGAAACTCTCCTATTGGCACTAGTCGGCGGCGCGCTGGCGCTCATGCTCACCACCTGGACGGCCGGGACATTTGCCGCCTTCATTCCGTCGTCGAGTCTGCCGCTTACACTGAATGGCCACGCCGGTGCGGGTGTCCTGCTGGTGACCATGGCCATTTCCATTCTCTCCGCCATGGTCTTCGGTATTCTGCCGGCCCTGCGAACTTCCAGGCTTGCGCCCATCGCGGTGCTGAAGGAGGAGGCCAGGACCATCTCCGGCGGGATCCATAAGTCGCGCCTCTCCAGCGCGCTGGTGGTGGCGCAAATCTCCCTCTCGCTGCTCTTGCTGATCTGCGCCGGTCTGTTCATTCGCAGCTTGCAGAATGCCCAGCGGTTGGATCCCGGATTCGATCCCAACCAGGTGCTGCTATCTTCCTACGAGCTCGGGCCCGTCGGCTATACCAGAGCTCAAGGCACTGCCTTCCACCGGCAACTCCTGGCCAAACTCCAAGACCTGCCGGGCGTCGAATCCGTGGCCCTGGCGGATTTCTCGCCGCTCAGCTTCACCATTCACAGCGACTACGTCCATCCCGATGGTTATGTGCCCCAGCCCCATGAATCGATGGAAATCAATCGCGCCATCGTGAGTCAAAACTACTTTCGGACGATTCGGACTCCTCTTATGACTGGGCGCGAGTTTACTGAGCAGGATGGGGAAAAATCGCAGCTCGTGGCCATCGTTAATCAGGAGTTTGCCGAACGTTACTGGCCGGCCCAAGACCCCATCGGCAAGAGGATCAGCGTATACGGCGAGTGGTTCAATGTTGTGGGCGTAGCTCGAAATGCCAAGTACCGCCGCCTGGTTTATGCTCCGGAGCCCGTCATTTTTCTGCCGCTTTCGCAGGTCTACCGTGGTCTGGTGATCATTCACACGCGCGTGTCAGGTGATCCGGCGGCTTACGCCACGGCGGTAGAACGAACCGTTCATGACCTAAACGCCGATTTGCCCGTGTTCGACGTGACGACCCTCAAGTCGAGCATGCGCTTGGGGAGCATTTTCGAACGGGTTGCGGGAACCTTCGCAGGCGCCTTTGGATTGATCGCCCTGATCATCGCGGCCGTGGGTATTTACGGAGTGATCGCTTACACGACGCGCCAGCGCACCCATGAGATTGCCATTCGCATCGCGGTCGGAGCGCAGCGAACTGACATTTTCCGGCTGGTGCTGGGGCAGGGTCTGATTTTGACCGTGGCCGGCCTGGCTGTGGGCATCGCAGCGGCACTCGTGCTGACCCGCTATCTGCAAAGTGTACTCTTCGGCGTTACGACTACCGACGTGCTGACCTATGCGGCGGTGGCGTTGTTGCTATGCCTGGTGTCACTCGTAGCCTGCTATGTCCCCGCGTGGCGGGCGGCGAAGGTCAACCCTATGGCAGCACTGAAGTATGAGTGAAGAAATCGGGTCATCGATTCATCGGGCTTTCTGGCTATTTGTGATTTAGCGATTGGGTCATTCCATGATACGGTGATCGGGGGAATGCAAGGAAAACCCGACAATCGAAACCCGAAAACCAACTTTCAAAATCGCTGCCGAGCTCCCAGTTTCGAATTTCGACTTCGTACCTTCGATGACCCGATGCCGTGAGGGGGATTACAGGAAATCGCTATGATCAAAATGCAGAATCTGGAACGATACTATCCCCTGGCGGGAGGCCGCTATTACGTGCTGCGGCGTATTAACTTGGACATCAAGGAGGGGGAATTCATCACCATCATGGGGCCGTCGGGCGCGGGCAAGTCAACGCTCCTCAGCATCATCGGCATGCTCGACGGCGGTTGGGAGGGCGAGTTCTATTTCCTCGAACATCCCGTCCATAAGCTCGAACCCAAGAAGCGTATCGAGCTCAACAAACGTTACATTGGTTTTGTCTTTCAGCAATATCACCTGCTGGACAGCTTGACGGTGGCGGAGAATCTGGATATTCCGCTCTCCTATCGCGACGTAAAGTCGTCAGAACGGCAAGCGCTGGTGGCCGATAGTCTCGATCGTTTTCAAATTGTAGGAAAAAAAGATCTCTTCCCCAGCCAGCTTTCCGGTGGCCAGCAACAGTTGGTGGCGGTCGCGCGCGCTGTCATCGCCAAGCCCAAGCTGATTCTTGCCGATGAGCCCACCGGCAATCTGCACACCAGCCAGGGAAAAGAGATTATGGAGTTGTTTAAGAAGCTGAATGACGAGGGAACGACCATCATCCAGGTGACCCACTCGGAGGCCAACGCCGCTTACGGCAACCGGATCATCAGGCTCCAGGACGGGTGGATCGCGTGATTGTCGATTTTCGATTGACGATTGTCGCTTGAAATCCTACGCTGCCAGTCGGCATTCAGCAATCGCCAATCGGCAATTGTGCTATGACTCGAATCCTTATCGCTGATGATCAGCCCGACGTTCTGGAAGCCCTCCGCCTGCTGCTCAAGGGCGAGGGCTACCTCACAGAATCCACCGCCTCACCCGACGGGATCGTAACGGCTGTAAAATCGAAGGACTTCGATCTCGTCCTGATGGACCTCAACTTTGCGCGCGACACAACCTCCGGCCGGGAAGGGCTGGACACCCTGTCGGTCCTGCAAGCCATGGACAGCACGCTTCCCGTCGTGGTCATGACGGCGTGGGGAAGCGTGGGTGTGGCGGTCGAGGCGATGCGGCGCGGCGCAAGGGATTTCATTGCGAAGCCTTGGGATAATGCCCGCCTCATCGCGATCTTGCGGACGCAAATTGAGCTGAGCCGCGCGCTACGCGAGGGACAACGCCTGGAGGCGGAGAACCGCCTGTTGCGCGCGGAGGGCCGGCCCACCCTGATCGCGGAATCTCCGGCCATGCGGCCTGTCCTCGACTTGCTCGCGCGGGTGGGGCCCTCCGACGCGAATGTGTTGATTACGGGTGAGCATGGCACGGGGAAGGAAGTGGTAGCTCGCAGCCTGCACTCCCTGTCGGAACGCGCCTTGCGGCCCATGGTCACGGTGAACGCCGGGGGGCTTTCCGAAGGGGTATTCGAAAGCGAGTTGTTCGGCCATGTCAAGGGCGCCTTTACCGATGCCAAAACGGACCGCGTCGGCCGGTTCGAACTTGCCGAGGGGGGAACCCTCTTTCTCGACGAAATCGCCAACGTTCCATTGAACCTGCAGGCCAAACTCTTGCGCGTGCTCGAAACCGGGGATTTGGAGCGAGTGGGGTCGTCGAAAACGCGCCGCGTGGACGTGCGCGTTTTGTCGGCGACCAATGCCGATGTAGCGCAGGAGGTCCAGGCAGGGCGATTCCGCGAAGACCTGCTCTTCCGGCTGAATACCATCGAGATTCATTTGCCGGCTTTGCGGGAGCGCCGTGAGGACCTGCCACTCCTCGCCAACTATTTCCTCCGCCAATTCTCTCAGCGCTATCGAAAACGCCTGACCGGCTTTGAAAGCGCCGCGATGCAGGCGCTGCTCGATTACGCCTGGCCCGGCAATGTCCGCGAATTGGAGCACGCCTTGGAGCGCGCCGTCCTGATGGCGCAAGGCGAGTTGGTGCGTTCCAGCGACTTGGGCTTGCGCGTGGGGCGCGAGGGGGCCGGCCGCCTCGACGAGATGAGCCTGGAGGAGGTTGAGAGCCTTCTGGTGAAGAAGGCCTTGGCGCGCTATGAGGGAAACGTCAGCGCCGCCGCCGACGCCCTGGGACTGAGCCGAAGCGCCCTATATCGCCGGCTGAAGAAATACGGCCTGTGATGGGCGCGGCAGAACGAAAACCGAAACTCGAAATTCGAAACTCGCCTCGGTTTTCGAGTTGCGATTTTCGAGTTGCGATTTCCGAATTTCGACCGTTTGGTTTCCAGAGGCCAGCGGCACGAAAAGCCATGCCGCCGTCAACCGTGAATGCCGCATGATAGATGACCCGGCAGGGAAAAGTGCGCCCCGTCCCCGGCGGTCCCCCCGCCGTCCGATGCGATTTGAAATCCGGATGCTGGTCTTTGCCTTGTTTGCGGGTTTCCCCGCCGTCCTGGTAACGGTTCTCCTCCTCTGGTGGGGGGACTACGCTAACCCTACGCGTTGGACCCTGACCTCCCTGGTCGTGGCGATCTGGCTGGGCGCGGCGTTCTCCCTACGATCACATTTGGTCTATCCCCTCCAAACCCTTTCCAACCTGCTTTCGGCCTTGCGCGAAGAGGATTACTCCCTGCGTGCTCGCGGCGCACAGCCCGATGACGCGCTGGGTGAAGTGATGCTGGAAGTGAACGCTCTCAGTGAGGCGCTGCGGGGCCGCCGGCTGGGCGCGCTGGAAGCGACCGCCCTCTTGCGCAAAGTCATGGAGGAAATCGACGTCGCGGTTTTTACCTTCGACAGCGAGCATTGTCTTCGGCTGATGAATCGCGCGGGTGAGCGGCTTCTGGGCCAGCCCAGCGAGCGCATCCTGGGACAGACTGCGGCGGAACTGGGCTTGGCGGAATGCTTGGAAGGAGAACCCGCCCGCACCATGGCGATTTCCTTCCCCGGAGGGACAGGACGCTGGTCCATGCGGCGCAGCGCTTTTCGCGAGAACGGGATGCCGCACGAACTTCTGGTCCTGGCGGATTTAAGCCGGCCCCTGCGCGAGGAAGAACGTCAAGCGTGGCAGCGGCTGATCCGTGTCCTCGGCCACGAGCTCAATAATTCCCTCGCGCCCATCAAGTCCATGGCCGGCACGCTGGAGACGATGCTGGAACGCCAGCCGCGGCCGGCGGATTGGGAAGACGATATGCGCCGCGGCCTGGGGGTGATCGAGTCGCGGGCGGCGGCGCTGAGCCGGTTTTTGGAGGCGTACTCGCGGCTCGCCCGTCTGCCCAAGCCCAAGCTGCAAGCGGTGGAAGCGGGCGACCTCTTGCGTCGTGTCGTGGGACTGGAAACCCGCGCCGCGATCGCCATGGCGTCCGGCCCTAACTTGACCGTGCGCGCCGATCCCGACCAGTTGGAACAGCTTCTCATCAACCTGCTCCGCAACGCGGTGGACGCGGCGCTTGAAACCGGAGGAGGAGTCTCGGTGGGTTGGACTCGCCGCGCTGACCAACTGGAAGTTTGCATCCGCGACGAAGGTCCGGGCTTGTCGAACACTTCCAATCTCTTCGTCCCGTTCTTCACCACCAAGCCCACCGGTTCGGGAATCGGACTGGTCTTGAGCCGGCAAATCGCGGAGGCCCATGGGGGCAGCCTGACGGTGGAGAACCGAAAGGATCGCGCCGGATGCGAGGCGCGCCTGCGGCTGCCGTTAAATGGACCTCACTCATCCGCAGAGGCGAGTGCTCGCGGTGCAAGTGGGTCGTGATTCCTAACATGTAGTATGATATTTCTCCGAATTCGCAGCGTTGATCGGGAGGGCTTGAAGCTGTAAGAAAACAAACCATCTCACGCCAAGCCGCCAAGGCGCAAAGCGGTGCACAGAGCAACTATTTTCCTGGCGCCTTTAGCGACTTTGCGCCTTCCGGCCATCCACGCTGCCGCAAGGAAAACGAAAATGCCCCTAGACGACAAGATTCTGGAAGCTTTGGCGCGAGTCGCGAAAGCTCCCATCCCCACCGACCGCGAAACTTCCTTATTTGACACCGGCGTCATCGATTCGTTTGACCTGGTCGATTTCGTTGCCGACCTGGAAAAGGAATTCCGGGTCAAAGTGCCGGATAATGACCTTCACCCTTCCAAGTTCGAGTCTCTCGCTAAAATTGCTGTGTACCTAAGCAGCCGGGGTGCCGCCTAGATGTCCGCACTGGCTGGATTCGGGCACTACCTTCCCGCCGGAGTGTTGTCGAATGAAACGCTGGCGTCGGAATTCCATGTCACGCCGGAATGGATCGTAAGCGTGTGTGGCATCGAGACGCGGCGCGTAGTGGCGGCTGGGGAAACGGTTTGTGATCTGGCCGAGCGCGCGGCGCTGGCCTGTTTGCAGGATGCCGGAATCACCGCGAACAAGCTGGGAGCGATCATCGCGTGTACGGGGACGCCGCATCGGCAGTTTCCCGGTGTGTCGGCGGAAGTTCAGAAACGCCTCAATGCCCCGGGAATTCCGGCCTTCGATTTGCACCTTGCCAGTATCTCCGGCCTGTTTGGCTTGGCGATCGCAGACCGGATGTGCGAGCAGTGGGGGCCGACACTAGTGGTGGCGGCGGAAGCCATGACGCGCGTCATGGCGCAGGAACCCCGCGTTAAGGAATCTGCCATCCTGTTTGGTGATGGCGCCGGCGCGTGCCTGGTTACTCGCGGCGATGCACCGCTGGCGATTCGAGACGTTCGCATCGCCAGCGACGCTACTTTCTCCGACGCCCTGCGGCTGGACTTCGGTTCCACCCTTCAGATGGACGGCCGCACCATCATCATGCACGCAGTGCGCAAGCTTGCCCGCGCCGTGGCCGAATTGCTGGAAAGGAATTCCTTGCGGGTCGACCAGGTCGGCCTCTTCCTGTTCCATCAGGCAAACCTCCGGCTGCTGGAAAGGCTCATGAAAGAGCTTAAGGTCGACCCAAGTCAGTGTTTTATAAACGGGGATCGATATGGAAATACGTCCTCAGCGTCCTGGCTGATTGCGGCGTCGGAGGCCAAGGCGGCAGGCCTGCTGCGCACGGGAATGAAAGTGGTCATCGCCGCCTTCGGCGCCGGCCTAAGCTGGGGCGCGGCGCTGGTGGAAGTAGTTTAGGCCCTTCCTTGGTGTCTTTGTGTCTTGGTGGTGAAAAAGAGATGAACCACCAAGACACCAAGGCACCAAGACTGACCGTGGCTGCCTGCTACAGGATCAGGCGAGGCACGCCTTGGAAATTTCGGCGCCGACCGTGTATTGCAGCTTGCCCATCAGCGCCATTTGATAAACGTTGATGCGAAAATCCGGATTAACCCCCAGCAAAAGGTATGCTTTGCGTGGCGAGCACTGGTACTCATCGATCAGCCATTCCATCAGTTGAATGCTCGCCCTCCAAACGGCTTCTTCCAGAGGACGGGCAGACGCCAGCGAGATGATGCTGCCATCCTTTTCCAAGCGCATAAAGGGAACACGTTTATGCTTGATGACCTCGCAGCGCAGGGTGACGGTGCTGCGGATTTCCATCGCCGTCCCATAGAACTCCGTATCACCTTGGCAGGCGTGCACATCTCCAACGTACAACAGCCCACCCTCATGATAGCAAGGGATGAGCACTCGCGTGCCCGGACAGATGTCCCGCACGTCCAGATTTCCTCCCCAACTCCCCTGACCAAACACGGAAGTCTCCACCTCACGCTCCGGAGCGACTGCGATGGTGCCGATAAATGGAGACTTGCGCACACGCAATCCCAATGGATGTCGCCTCACCCCACCGTCTTCCCAGGTTGTGGCTTCCTCCATTACCACTTCTGCGTCCTGGATGCGGCCAATCACCATTGTGGGCGTGCTTAATTCCCTCCACTTGGCAGAATCGCCGAGCGGCTTATGGCCCGGACGCCAATAGGTGACGCCCTGAGAGTCGAGTTCCAATTGTTCGATGTGTACAACCAGAGTATCCCCGCATTCAACTCCTTCGATAAAAACCGGGCCGGTGACAGGATTGGCCTTGGGTGGAAAATGCTTGAGATACCACGGTTCGGGCAACTGTGCCGCATCCTCTGGCGTCCGGTAGGCGCCCGATGGGGCATCTTCCGTATCCAGCATGAAGGATTCTCCCAGCCTTACCTTGAGTAGGGGAGGATGGCGGAAATCAAACGTGTAGTTCAGAGACTCGGGGTTGCGCGCAATCCGTTTCATGGTGGTTTCGTTTCGCCTCCGGTAGCTTGCAGAATGCTCATTGTAGCGTGAAGAACTGGCTGGCGCAGACGCATGTTCCTGTGGGTAGACGATTTCGGTAAGGAGGTTGTGGGAGGATTGTGTAGCGCGACCTCCGTTCTTGGGCTCCGCGGCCCTTCTGTGGCAAAGTCGCTATTCTCAACGACAGGTGGCTGCCCTTGGAATAGGTGCGTGAATCTAACTAAGACCCGCAGACCTCTGAGTCGGAAGTCTGGGCTACAAGCTGCTTAAGCCGAGCCTCTACGCAAAGCGGAACATCTGCTGTTTTCCACCCATCCCGCCTCGGCGTAACCAGCAATATTTGCTTGTGGCTCACGGCCCACTGCTTACTGTCCGGCGCCGCGATACGGGACGCTCTTCTTCACGGCTTCATCAATTTCACCGGGGGTGAGAAGCACCGTGGTGCTCGTGGTGACCACTCCGCTGGCATTGATGGCCAGTGCAACCGCTGCCGCGCTCACGTTGTCCGGCAGGTCGACGATGACCATGGCATCGGACTTCCCAAAGGTAAAGTAGAACGCTTCCACCTTGCCGCCTGCCGCTTTGATGGCCTTGGTCGCGGCGTCGCGGCGCTTGGTACCACCCTCCCCGAGCAACGCCTTCGCGCCTTCCGCCGAATATGTCGCCTGAAACAGATACTTCGCCATAGTTTGCCCCCTCAGTTGTGTGGATGAGATTTGCGCTTTTGCGCGAGGCGGAACAATAACGCGACCGGCGGTGGAATGCAATTGAATGTTTTTGCAAGCTGGAATTATCCCCTGCGGGGCTTGGTCTGCCGGTCAACGCCCAAATACGCCAGGACGGGCCAAAGATTTTACTTGACAAACGGGCGGCCATAGGCTATAATCCGTAGTTGAGCGTTGGAGCCTGTTCTGGCCTCGGGCAGGCCGGCAGAACAGCACTCGCGGCGCCGGGAGAGTCGGGATGACAGATTCGCCGAAAGGTCGCGTGGCTCATGCTCGTGCCCTAAGGCACGGCGCGCGGCAGGAAGATGTGAACGGTAGGGCCGGCCTAGCCCGCGGGAGCACGGATGGGACGGCGACTTTGTGTCCAAGCGGAGCGCAAGTGCCCAAAGCTGGGAACCTATTGAAAATAAAAGGCCGAAAAGGTGATTTTCTCTTTCCCTAAGCTGAGAACATCCTGAAAAAAAACCAGTTGCAGAATCCCCAGGAAAACCAGAAACAGCACGACGAAATGTCCGGTTAAAAAACGGGTAAAGGTCGGACACGGGCGCCAAAAACCCCCACATGGCAATCACAATAGGCTACATTTGAACGAGCCGGGAGCCCGCGGGGAAATGCCCGCGCCTCGCCACGCTCAGGGCAAGCTCGGAAAGGAGGAGCGGGAGAGGCGAGCGGCCGCACCCCTTAAGATTCTGTGGGAAGATTCCCGACGGCGACGTTTATGGTCGAGGCGGCGCTCAGCCGACTGACTTCCAGGGGCGCAAATCCCCCATCGAGAATCTCGAACTCAATCCGCAGATCGCCCATCGCTCAATGACCCGATGGCTCGATGACCGGATCCGCGCTGGCGGCTTACGGCTTACTGCCTTCCGCCTTCTGTTCTACCGCGGGCACGCACGGCTGGCTTCCCAGATTTTGCTTGTACTCAGTAAAGCCCTTCAACAACGCATTGACGAGCATCGTTCCCAGATGCTGTGCGCCGGTATTGGTGGGGTGGGTAAAGTCTCCCGTGACCAGGCGCGGCTCCTCGTCGTACCACCGCGCCATGGTTCCCATGCCTCCCATGGCGGCAAAAGTGTTATAGAAGGCCACGCCTTCGGTGCGCGCCACGCGTTGCTGCGCCGCGACCAGGGCGGGGATGCTGGGGATGGTGACGATGTCGCCGTCATCGTCCCGCGCCCCGCGATCCATCGGCGCCATGATCAGGATCGACGCGTTGGGAAGCGCCGTCCTGATCCGCTGAATCACCACCGAGTAGTTATGGATATATTCCGCAAAGGGCAAGTATCCATAATTACTTTCATTCGTGCCGAAGTTGAGAATCACCAGATCGGGCTTGCGGTTTTGGAGATCCTGAATCCAGGTATCCGCGTGGAAGAGGGTCAGGTGATGGACCGTGCCGCCGAGCATCCCAATCGTATCGTAAACCACTCCGGGGGTGTCGCGTTCCAGGGCGACGCCATAGAGGGTAACGAGGCCGTCGCCTCGGGGAGTAAGCCGGAGTGTGTGGCCGCCGTCCTCCACCGAAATCGACACGACCGCCGAGCTCTTCGCCTCGGCCTGAGTGGAGAATTCCCGCGGGTCTTCTTTATCGACGGAAGCCAGAAAGGAGCCGCCGCGAGGTTGGGTGCGATAGAAAATGTCAAAACGGCTGACCGCCGACCCCTCGCCTTTCTTGGTGGTGCGAATCCTGGAAAAGGCGGAAGGAGAGCCGGCCGTAAAGCTGGCGCCGCCCAGCCCATAGGACCCGCTGATTCCGCCGGGCAGCATGGGTGAACTCACTTTCCATCCCTTGCCCTCCATCGACACGGCCTCGTGGTAGTAGAAATCCCAGGGTTTGGCGATGAAGATCCAGCCGTGCCCGGAGTCGCCAAACTTGTCTTGCAGGAGGGTGCGCGCTTCGCCGGAAATCAAGTCGCCGCTGATAGGCGAATCACCGAAATGGCTGATGCGTGTGATGGCGCCGGGCAACTTCTGTTCGGTCCGCGCCAGCGCCGCATAGAAATGATCCATCCCGGAACCGTAATCCTGGATAGCCACGCTCTCAGCCGGTTCTTCGAGAATTTGCTGCACGTCCTCCTGCACCGGCCAAGTCTTTCCCACATAATCGCCGGTCAGGAAGGAAGAGGGCAGTGGTTGATTCAAGGGCGCATTCGCCGCAGGCGCTGTGCCTGCCGTCACGGCAGGATTCTCCAAGCGGGGTTTCAGAAATATCCGGTCGAGGGCGCCCGGCCTCCAGGCGGAGAAGGGGGCGGAAATCCGGCGAAGTTCCAGGATGCGGAAGCGTTCCCAAGACGGCAGGAAATAAGGAATCGCCGCGAAAAGGCAGAAGAGCGCGATCGTCAACCAGGTCTTCGGGAGCTTCATCCGCAATGCTCAAAACTTGAAGTAGATAAACTGTATTATGACCGCCGCCCTTGTAGCACGGCCATCATGGCCGTGACCGGCACGGGCAGGATGCCCGTGCTACATCACATCTTCAAAACTTGAAGTAGATAAACTGTGTAACCGCTGTGCGGCTGGTCCATGCGATCAAGAGCGCCACGCCGGAGAGCGCTGCGGCCTGGGCCGTCGCCGGCCACGCCGCGAACCAAGTTTCGACCCGCCGATACCAGTCCGCCGGCCACCACTGGGCCAGCAAGG
>JBEKNU010000004.1:0-79057 GCA_049522495.1 Terriglobia bacterium | reverse complement strand
TTACCTGCCCATCGGGGACGAGCCGCGGACCTACCGAACAGGTCCGCGCTACACCTGCTAGGCGCTCTCCAGGAAAGTCCAGGCTTCAGGAGTGGATGGAACCGAGATGGAGATGCGATGGCGCAGCGGCGCCAGTTCCTGGGCAAGAAGCTGCAGATCCCGGAGCTTGGCGCGCGTCCCCTCGGCGACCACCACTTTGAGGTCGGCATCGTTGTTGTACAGATGGGCGCGGATGCCGGCGGCCAGGCGCCGCGCGCTGGCGCGATCCAGGGCTCCTTCGATGTAAACCTGCGTGCTGTGCAAGGCGCGTTCCAGGCTAACCCGCAGCGAACCAAGTTCGCCGGATCGCAGCGCCCAGGGTGTGGTGCGGTATGCGCGGCGGACCAACTTGGGGTGTTGGAGCAAGTCGTGGCGCAGCGTAAAGCCGGTCCATGCGGCAGCGGCGGGCGCCAGCCAGGAAAGCACGCGCTGGCGCACGGGGGGCGCGCCGAGGGAAGCGTGAATCTCCGCTTCCAGGCGCGCCGCGGCTTCCGGCGTCGGGCCGGAACGTTTGGCTACGCGGAAGAGCGGATAGGCGCGCTGAATTTCCACCGCCCAGCGCTCCGCCTTGGCGCGCAAGTAGGCAGAAGAAGAATTGTGATACCGTTTCCAGCCCTGGAACCAGACCTCCACCGACCGCAGGATGGAAGGACCATTGACGCGGAAGTCGGTGTTGAAGCACTCGCGCTGCAAGCCCTCAATCTCTCCGGGCGTCATGGTGGGGTGCACTACCATGGAGGTAAAGCCATCGCAATTGCGGTAATAACGTTCGGGGTCCGCCAACATTTCCGGGCGCAGGCGTCCTTCCTGCATCACGCGCTCGTAGAAGGGCGTGCCGGGTGTGGGACCATAGATGAGGAATTGGGCATAGGTGGGCCGCAGCGCCAGGAATTCCGCCATCTCCTCGCGGATAATCTCCGGCGTATGATATTCGAAGCCCAGGATCATCGAGGAGAGCACGGTGATGCCGTGCGAGCGCAATTCGGGAATCAATTCCTCGATGGGTTTGCCCTGCTGTTTGGCGTAGCCCGAGCGTTTTCCTTCGTACCCCACCCAAACCCCGTCGACGCCGGTCTCCAATAGTTCCTGAGGAGTGTAACGGCTCAAGGCTTTGACGGAGGCGAAGGCGAAAATGGACAGCGGCGTACCGCGGGCCATCACCAGTTCGCGCATGCGGGTGGCGCGGTCCTTGGCGAGCAGGAAATCCTCATCGAGAATCGCCATGCTCATGTGCGGGTCGACCTCGAGGTAGCGCTCCACGACGCGGAAGATGTCGTCGCCGGTGGGAAGCAGGCGAATGTGGCGGCGTTTGAAGTAATACGACGTGCAGCAGAAGTCGCAGCCATTGGGGCAGCCGAGCCCGGCGAAAATCACGCCGGTGCGGTCCATGGGCACGGAAAAAACCTTCAGGTTGAGCATCACCAGGGGATGATCGTAGGGCATGGGCCGGGGCGGCTCATTCAGCAAGGCGCGGAAGAACGCCACGCCCTCACCGCGGCAGAAGTAGTCGCCGTAAGGAGCCAGCGTGGCGTCGTCGAGGACCGTTCCATAACCGCCCAGAACAATCTTGGCGCGCGGCGCGTGTTTCCGCACCAACGCCACCACTTCCTTCATGCGCTGAAAGGTCACCAGGTTGAAGGAAACGCCGACGTAGTCCGGCGCCTTCTTCAGCTCGCGGATCAGTTCGCGATGCGAGGGGTATTGGAGCACCACGGCGGGCGCATCCAGATTGGCGGCGATGTAATCCAGCGCGTAGGTGAAATTCACGGAGCGCGGGCTGAAGATGCCTTGCGCGCGCGTGATTTGTCCGTGCAGCACTTCGTAGCCCACACTCGGAGCGTCTCCGTGGGCGGGCCCGATGGGGCGGCAAATACTCGTCAATAGAACTTTGGGACTACGCGAGGGGCGGTCCGCCAGCTTCTCGCTCGCCTGCGGTTCTCCCGCGAGCGCACACGGGCCTGCCCCCAAATTGGTTTCCATCCCTGCCTCATCTGCGAGGGCACGTGAGGTCTTTTGATACTCTATCATGCCGCGCGGCTTGACTCCAGAAAGACTTTGCATCGAGGGCCAGTTTGATTTCTCGTCGCGACGGCCTGCCGCCGCCAAATTTGGATCCCAAAAGCTTCCCGCACTGTCCACCTCGCTGTCATCCTGTGCCCTTCGGGAACACCCTCAAATTCGTGCGCGCAAGGCGCAGTCGCGCTAAACTAAGCGCCCGTGGAGATCCGAAGATCGCGTCAAGGGGGCGGCGGGCGAACGTCGCGCCGAAGCTTTTTGCAGAAGGCGGTGGGGCTGGGCTGGACGCTTACGGCCAAACCCGCTCACGCCGCAGCGAGCCGGATCGGCGAGGTGCATCAGCACACCATGATCCAGTGGCAAGCGCACGATGTCGCGAAAATTCCCGAGGGCTATCAGGTGGCGGTGGCGGATGTGAACGGCGACGGCCGCCTGGACATTCTCGCGCTGAGTTCGGCGAAGAGCATCGTGGAGTGGTACGAGAATCCCACCTGGAAGCCGCGGTTCATCACCACCACGACCCACAAGAACATCAGCCTGGCGCCGTTGTTTCACCCAAGGTTTCCGGCGCGGGGAGTTGCGCTGGCCAGCGATTTTGCGCTCGACGATAGCACGCACGGCGGCAGCCTTTGGTGGGCCGAGCCCGCCGCAGACGGGGAACGCGAGTGGCGCCTCGATCCGCTGGGCAAGATTCCCACGTCGCATCGGCTGCGCTGGGCCAACCTGGACGGCAAAGGTCGGATGGCCTTGGTGGACGCGCCGCTGTTGGGCTTCGGCGCGGTGGCGCCGGAGTACAAGGCGCCCGCTGCGCTCACGTGGTTCGCGATGCCGGAAATCCTGATGCGCGAGCACGCTGCCGCAAGAGAAGCGCCGCCGCTCGAGTGGCCTTCCCACCTCATCGACGATTCGTTGACCGTCATGCACGGCCTGAACGTGCTGGATTGGGATGGCGACGGGCGCGACGAGATTCTGACCGCGAGTTTCGAGGGTATACACCTGTTTCACTCCGCCGGACACGGCGCCCAGCTCACCTGGACGTGCACGCATCTGGGCGAGGGCGATCAGCAGTCGAGGCCGAAGCGCGGCGCGAGTGAAATCGGCGTGGGTAAGGTGGCGGGAAAGCGCTTCCTGGCCACCATCGAACCCTGGCACGGCGACCAGGTGGTGGTCTATTCCCCAGCCGGGCCGGGAGAGTTGTGGACGCGGCGCGTGATCGACCCCAGCTTCCATGAAGGCCACGCGCTGGCCTGCGCGGATTTGGACGGCGATGGCAACGACGAGATCGTAGCGGGTTTCCGCGGGCCGGGAACCAGCCTCTACGTATACTACGCCGCCGACGCTTCAGGACGGAATTGGGAACGGCAACTGCTCGATGCGGAAATGGCCGTGTCCGGCGTGGCCATTGCGGACGTGAACGGCGACGGCCGCCTCGACGTGGTGACCATCGGCTCCTCTACCGGAAATGTGAAGTGGTACCAGAACCATTCGGGGTAACTCGGGACACGGGATTCGGGAGACTGGATTTGGCTTGCGGGCGGCTGTCGGCTGTCTCCGGTCTCCGGAATACCGTCTACTATCCCCCTTCGCCCCCACCGTCATTGTGGATAATCCAATAATCCTCGCTATTCGACGAGTATGCTAAGATTAAGTCATTCCAGAAATGAACCAACCTATTTATTTTCATACACTTAAAAATGCTATCTTTCTTTCTAGTTTGTTTTCAATAACTTAGATGGGTCCTCCTTTCTCATATCTTTTCGCCGGCACACTCCCCCGGCGGAGTCAAAATCTGACATTGCACTGAGGCCAGCAAGCTAAGACATGAAGGCTAAAGACAATTTCACGCATAGGCGCAAAGCCGCGGAGGCGCAAATGAAACAAGGAGTTATTCTTTGCGGTCTTTGCGCCTTGGTCCGTCGGCTGTCGGATGAGATTGTTTATTTTCTTGCTGCGCCTTGCGCCATCGAGAGAAGGACCCACGGTCAACACAGCATTGACCATGGGTACCACGCCCTCAGGCGCGGTTCCACGCGATGGCGTGGGGAGGGCGGTTCGCGAACCGCCCCTACGGACTGCGCTAGCGACCACGGCCGAGGAATGCCACGAAACCCAGGCCGCGCAACACCTGTAATTGCTGGCGGATTTCGTCGAGCACGTGCCGGTTGTTGGGTCGTAGGGCCGAAGAGCCTTCGGCCCAGGCCGAGCGCTGCTCGGCCCTACACACAGCGGTACCGCCCGCCGCCGAGGAATTCAATCAATCCCAAGTCGCGCAACACCTGCATGGCTGGCTACCACTCCCTATTCGTCCACCCATGGTCCAGGGGGCATCCATTTTCTCCGAAAGCTCTTTCCTGCGCTCAAAGCGGTTACCAACGGCCCAACGAAATTCGCGATGGCGACGATCACCTCTCCGAGCTCCGGCGAAGCGCCGAGCCGGCTTTTTTGGATGAATCCGCGCCACTGGCTCTTCTTCGTGGAATCATCCGCGAATTTGGTTGTCAGGCCGATGGGATCGCGGATAATTTGGGTTCTCCGATTGGAAAATGTCTTGGCGATCGCGTTGCCGAGGGTCTGCCCGTCAAAGTCGAACTGGCGGGATAGGGCCCAAATGTCAAAATAGTCTTTCATTCGACTATTGAGGACGCCGAGGGTCACGAGCGACTCGAATTTCTCGGCCACCATGCTCTCTTTGCTATACCCGCGCAGTCGCGGCGCCTCGAAATCGAGAAGAGTTGGGTATTCGATTGGCTGAGGAGCAGGAACGATCACATCCCCGAACCCGATATCGAGCTGAAGAGTCACGCGGGCTGCACCCAGGTTGGATTGGAACCGGATGCGAACGCCTTCGTAGTTGGCGTTCTCGGTTATTCTTGCGCCTTTGACCGTGGCCGGATTGAACACTAGACCGTCGGGCGCAACCGGCTGGGTGCAAACCGCCCGGGCGATGGTCATGACGCTTTCCACTTGGTTGGCCGTCTTGCTCAGGAGATCAATATCCATCGTCGGCCGGCAAGAGTCCAGCTTCCAGGCTGTGAACATCAGCGCGCCTTTCAGGATGAATCGGGCGGCGTAAGGCGACTTTGAGAGGCGATAGAGGAAGCGCTCCATCGCATAATATTGCAGGAGTTCATTGAAAGGGCGATGGGTCTGACGAGCCTTGTTCAAAAGCAATTGGTGGACCGAGGCCGGAAGGTTGGAAGGGGCGCGTTTGGTCACACCAGCGCCTCCAGGTAGGGACGCATCACCTTGGCAACACGGCAGACTTCCGCGGCTTCGAGCAGTGCGTCGAGGTTCTTCTTTCTCCTCTCCAGATAGAGTTTCAGGGCCTCGCGAGCGGTGTCGAGGCCTATCTTGTTCCGGTATTTGAAGCAGTCCGCAACGGTTTTTTCAGCACTATAAATTCGCACCTGCGTCCCGTCGAGTCGGTACGCTTCAATGCCGAATTCGAAAACTCTCCGGGAGAACCAGAATACCCGGAGGGGAGGGTGATCGAGGCGAGGGGGTTCCGTTCCGCGTGGCAGGGCAAGATACACCTCGTGCGGAATCTCGGTCGTGAGTTCGTGGAAGGCCAGTGCGGAGATCAGGCAGATGACGCCGCTTGGTATCTTCATTCCCACCGTGACCAGATCGGGGTTCCCCAGCGGCGGTAGATCGGAGAGGCGGTAAAGGCCTCGGCCAAGGCACGCGAGGGTCCCGGAATCGCGCATCCTGTACAGCGTTTCGGGGTGAATGCCGAGGCGCAGTGCGTCTTTCGTTCTGAGCACACCTCCGTGTTGCCGGAAGATGCTCCCGGCGCGGGAGGGGCGGTATCGAGTTGGTTGCCGTGAGGGCATGCCCGATAATATTACCAGCAATTGTGAATATATGGCGGTAAATTTATCGGATGACTGGTGGCAGTTGCTGCCACCAAGGCTTGATGGTGGCTAGCGAACTCGCACGCAGAATACAGATTGCTCTGAGGCAACGTAGCAAATGCTCCTGCTGCGGGAAGAGTCGCAAAGACTGCCCGGCGCTACACGCCGCAGTATCGGCCGCGGCCGAGGAATTCCACCAATCCCAGGTCGCGCAACACCTGTCCGGCAACTGACGGACTGGCGGATTTTGTCCGGCACGTGCCGGTTGTCGGGTCGTAGGGCCGAAGAGCCTTCGGCCCAGGCCGAGCGCTGCTCGGCCCTACACACAGCGGTACCGCCCGTGGCCGAGGAATTCAATCAACCCCAGGTCGCGCAACACCTGTCCGGCAACTGACGGACTGGCGGATTTTGTCCGGCACGTGCCGGTTGTCGGGGTGCAGTTCTTGCCGCCGCGCGGCGAAAGCGTAAACGTCCTGAAGCGCGAATTCGGCCTTGTTGAGCGCCCGCACGACGTTGAGCACGTCGAGCGTCCAGCCGCGCGACTTTTGACGCTGTCGTAGGTGGGGATTCTCATTCCCTGAGTGATTTGGACGACGGGGGAGTTAGGATTCTGGAGACAGTGGAGGGCAGGCTCTCAAAGCGCACGCTGATCTCTCCGTAGTTGCGGCGAAAGGCCCGGTCAACGTCCTGGGCCACCACGATGTTCTCCCCTTGGGGATAAACTCGCCGAAAAGCCTGGAGGTTGGCGGCCTCGAAGGCACTTGCCGACCATTTGCATTCGACCGCCAGAGGCTCCCGCCGGCGCGTGGGCAGGATAAAGTCCACTTCATGTCCGCGCTTATCCCTCCAGTAGAAGATTTGGCGACTCTGCAACTGGGCCATGATTTCATTCAATACGAAGTGCTCCCACAGATCCCCCAGGTCCTGCCGGCGCAATTCCTGCCAGCCGCGATGGTAACAGACAAAGCCGGTGTCAAAGGCATAGACCTTGGGTGCGGCCACGATTTCGGTGGGGCGGTGGCTGCTGAAGGGGCGGATGACGTGGGCGGCAAAGGTGGCCTCCAGCGCCTTCAGATAGTTGGCAATCGTGGGGCGGCTCACCTGGCAAGGGGCGGTAAAATGCGTCGCCTCAAACACGCCTCCGCTTTGCGCCACCAGCAACTCCGTGAATTTCTGAAAGGAGCTGCGGCTTTCGAGACGAAAGAGTTCTTGGATATCCTTGGCCCAATAAGCATCCAGCCATTCTTGAAAGTCCCGTTCCGGAAGTTCCCCCGCCAGGAAGAAGGGTGGCAAACCGCCGCGCAGGAAGCGGCGACGCAGGTCAGGGCGCTCGAAATCCCCCAGGTCGGCCAGGGTCATGGGAGTGAGCCATAGGTCCCGCTTGCGCCCGCTGAGCGTGTCCTGGAATTTGGCGGAAGCGCCCAGCGTGGAAGAACCTGTAGCCAGGACTCGGGTATGAGGGTAGTGGTCTGCCGCAATCTTCAGCATTTCAGAGGGATTGGGAAGGCGGTGGATTTCATCCAGTACAATGCGGCGGCCAGCGAGACCGTCCAGGAAGCCCTGCGGGTCTTCCATCGTCCGCCGTACGCGCGGAAGCTCGCAATCAAAATACTCCGTGTTGGGCAGGGTCTGGCTGAGGCAGGTTTTCCCCACGCGCCGCACCCCGGCCAACCAGACTACCGGCCGCTCCCGCCAGGCCCGTTCAATGAGTTTCAGCCAAAAGTGTCGCTGTACCATATGCAGCCATAGTTGCATATAGTGTCACTAAATGCAACACAATCATCTTTTGGAGCGCGAAGGAAAGGTTCACCACAGAGGCACAGAGATCACAGCGAAGGATACTTATTCTGGGGCTGGCAGGAATTACGATTCCTCCGTCTGTTGACCTACAGTCTTTGTCCGCGTCCGTCCTCTGTGCCCTCTGTGCCTCTGTGGTGAATTCTTATTGTGTAGCGGCTCCGCCGCGCTACCCGCCGCGGTACCGCCCGCCGCCGAGGAATTCCACGAAGCCCAGGTCGCGCAACACCTGTCCGTCAGCTGACGGACTGGCGGATTTTGTCGCGCACGTGGCGGTTGCCGGGGTGCAGGGGCGGAGCAACGAGGCCGCTGCGGCGGTTCCGTGGCTAGTTTCTCAATTCTCCTTGACGTGTTTCTCAATTATGAATTACAAGGAAGCTGCGCGTAGAGGCTGTCACTTTAGAATTCATAGTTCGTATTCGCATGATGATAAAACGTGCGGTTCAACAGCAGGTAGGGCCGATGGCTGAGAGTCCGGCTGTGCCGGTCGAAGTGATTGAACGGCGGATATACCTCATTCGTGGGCAAAAGGTCATGCTCGACCAAGACCTCGCCGAGCTCTATGGCGTCACTACCGGCAACTTGAACCTGGCCGTGCGCCGCAACCAGCTACGCTTTCCCGAAGACTTCATGTTTCAATTGAGCACCAGGGAGATGAAGTCTTTGATCTTGCAATCTGCAAGAGCAAAAGGCCGAGGGGGACGAAGGACTCCGCCCTATGCCTTCACCGAACAAGGCGTGGCGATGCTCTCCAGCGTCCTTAAATCCCAGAGGGCGGTGTTGGTGAATATCGTCATCATGCGTGCTTTCGTCAAGCTGCGCGAGATGCTGGCAACCCACAGGGACATTCTGCGAAAGTTGGACGCGATGGAAAAAAAGTACAAGAGGCATGATGCACAGATTACCGCGGTCTTTGACGCCATCCGCCGGTTGGTTGAAAGTTCCCGGCGTCCTCGGCGACACATGGGGTTTACAACTGCTCCGGCAAAGTCCGGCCACTAAGCGGACCGCAGCAGCAACTAGCGCCAATCCTCAGACCTTGCGTCCGTTTCGCCCTCTGCTACACACTGCGGTACCGCCCCCGCCCCAGGAATTCCACCAATCCCAGATTGCGCAGCACCTGTAATTGCTGGCGGATTTTGTCGCGCACGTGCCGGTTGTCGGGATGCAACCTCGGGAGCGGGATGGCCGCTTGGCCGTGGCATTATGATCGCAACGGGGGGGACTGGATCGGTAAATTTCACCAGAATATTGGCTTTCAGCGTTTGTTGAAAATATAAATTCTAGTGAAATTGCTTCTTGACAGATTTCACCAATTGATGCATCTTCAACAAATGCTGAAAATGGACAAATCAATGAAAGAAGTCGAAATGCATGCTGCCGATGCGCTCCGGGATTTACTGGGGCAGGTGTCGGTGATCAAGCATAAGGACATCAAGCTGAATGCGTTGGGCCCCGCCGACGAAATGAACATCGTGGCGGAAGTCAATGTATCCGGCAAACGTCATACGCTCGTCTGTGAGGTTAAGAGCAACGGTCAACCTCGCTACGTCCGGACTGCGCTGCTCCAGTTGCGCAACTATGTTTCCCGTCTGGGGAGAGGCGCGACGCCGATACTGATCGTGCCCTATCTGTCCCCGGAAGGGCAAGGCTTGTGTCGGGAGAGTGAGGCCGGGTTTCTGGACCTCGCAGGCAATGCGCGGATCGTTTTCAACGGGGTGTTCATCGAACGTATCGTTGGGACCAAACCTCCCGCCATTCGACGCGAGTTGAAGTCGTTCTACAAGCCGAAGGCAGCGCGGATTTTGCGCGTCATGCTCCGGAGTCCAAGGCGCGCCTGGCGTGTCACCGAACTGGCAGAGGCTGCCGGTGTTAGCCTGGGACACGTCAGCAACGTGCGCACCGCCCTGCTGGATCGTGAATGGGCGCGGGTGTCGCCCGAAGGCTTGTCTTTGTCCGAGCCTGACAAACTGCTAGATGCCTGGCGCGAGGTATACGAGCCGCCCGAGGGAAGACGATTGCGTTTTTATACGTCCCTGCACGGCAGTGTCTTCGAAGAAGCCTCACAGAAAGCACTCCGCGCCACCCGGCATGGTGCACAGGCTATTTTTGCTTCGTTCTCAGCGGCGCGCTGGCTGGCGCCCTACGGCCGGGTCAGCACGCAATTCTTCTACGCTGATGACACCGGTCTCGATCGCCTGCAGGAGCTGCTGACCCTGTCGTCGGCTTCGAAAGGCGAGAATGTAATTATCACCGTTCCGAAAGATCGTGGGATTTTCCGCGATACCACGGAAGCTGCACCCGGAATTCTCTGTACCAGCCCGGTGCAAACCTACCTTGACCTCACTGCCGCCGGCGAGCGAGGCCGGGAGGCCGCAGAGCATTTGCGAAACGAGAAACTAAGATGGCAATGATTCCGCCCGAACCGCAATCCGCGGCCGACTACGACGACCGCACGACCACAGCAGTAAAGACCGTACTTATCGAGATTGGCCAGATTCTCGGAAGCTTCAAGGGTAAGTTCGCTGTCATCGGCGGCGCCGTCCCTTGGCTGCTGCTGGACCAGCCGGATATGCCGCATGTGGGGACCCTTGATGTCGACCTGGGGCTTGATGCCGAAGCGCTCGCCGACGGCGAATACGCCACGCTGGTAGAAACGTTGCGAGGGCATGGCTACGAACAACGCCAGGGGCTTCGACGATTTCAGCTCGTTCGCCAGATTACCCCGCGCGATGGTGGTGGCCCCATCAATGTCATCGTGGATTTCTTGATGCCGCGAGATGCGGAAATCGTGAGGAATATTCCACCGTTGATCAGCGAGTTCGCGGTGCAAAGGGCAGACGGCGCGGATCTGGCGTTGCGTTTTTATCAGATGGTCGCCATCACCGGCCCCATGCCAGAGGGTGGCACAAATCAGGTGGAGATTGCAGTGTGCTCTATTCCGGCGTTGCTGGCGATGAAGGGACATGCCTTGCATGGGCGTTACAAGAGGAAGGATGCTTACGACATTTACTATTGCCTCCTGAACTATCCGGGTGGAGTCGAGGCGCTCGCGGAAGAGTGTCGGCCACTGCTTAAACACGCCAGCGGCGTCAAAGGTTATGGCTATATCGCCGAGAAATTTGACACGGTGGACGGCTATGGCCCCACCTGCGTTCGAGGCTTCGTGGAAGATACTGATATTCTGGGCGACCGCACGCCGGACCAATGGCAGATGGACGCCTTTGGTCAGGTCGATGCTTGGCTACGCCTGCTAGGACTTCGCCCACCGCCACGACCACCCGGCTACGCGGCGCGGTAGCGCCCGCGGCCGAGGAATTCCACGAAGCCCAGATCCCTCAGCACCTGTAATTGTTGGCGGATTTTGTCGCGCACGTGCCGGTTGTCGGGATGCAGTTTTTGAAGCTGCGCGGCGAAAGCGTAAACGTCCTGGAGCGTGAACTCGGCCTTGTTGAGCGCCCGCACGACATTGAGAACATCAAGCGTCCAGCCGCGCGCGTCGTGCCGAACCCTTTCCAAAGGACGCAGGCGAGCATACCGTTCGCGTACCACGCGGGCATCCATTACCACGCTACACTTCACTATGGGAATGCGAGCATCCGGTGGGATATTGCCGAGGAGGATGTTGCATCCAACCCAATTCGCACGCCGCGCGGTAAGTGCGAGAGGTTTGCGCTTTTCGATGGCGGAGAGCGAATAGGCGAAGCGCGGGACCACCAGAAGATTTAGCACTCGCCATTGGGTGCGGTCGTAGTGGAGGGCGAATAAATTCGGGGTTTGCCCGCTGACAATGGCCCTCCGCATGGCATCGTAAGCTGCATCTACTATCTTTTCAGCCAGAGCCGTGGCTCGACTCTTCAGTTGAAAAGGTTCCCGGCATTGCGCACAGACATAGTCAATGGCTTCGCGATTTGGCGCAGACCTCGCCAGGTGCTCCGAGTCGCAGCCTGGGCAATAGAGATTTTCTTCTCCCCACGCCTCAGTCACGACCCGCGCTTGCTGCGCTGGATTCTTGTAAGCTTCCGCCAAAACTCCAGGCATTGCGAGTTTCATGCCCGTATTAGATCACGGCTTACTGGGCAAGATAAATCTCTGTTTCGGTTTTGATGACGGAGAAGATGGACTCGGAGGATTTGGGGCTTTTGTGGAAGGCTTGCCAGGCTTCATCGAGGGAGGGAGCTTGGACGGTGAAGATGACTTCGCGGCGTGTGAAGCCGATGAAGTAGAACCGGCACTCATGTTGCACGAGTTTGGTGAGCGGAGCCATCCGATTCGAAAAACTCTCCGGATCGGATCGATCCATAAAAAGCCGCCCCGCGTCAAGGCTAGGGGGATGGGACCCGGCAAGAAAAACCACGGCTAGAAGTTCACACATCACGCGCCGGGCGCCTAGCCACGCAAACTCGGCATCAAATTCAATTCCCATCGTTGCGCGACCCTTGCGCAGCGCGGCAATGGCAGTTGTTCCGCCGCCCATGAAGGGGTCGAGCACCAGATCGCCCGGGTTAGACGCGGCCTGAATTATACGGTCGAGCAGCGCCACGGGCTTTTGCGTGGGGTGCTTGCCAAAGCGCTTCTCCGCGCGGTCGGGAGCGCCAATCTGCCAAACGCTTTTCATTTGCTTTCCACCCGCCATTTCCCGCATCAACTGGTAATTGAACGTGTGCTTGCTCTTCTTATTCTTCGCCGCCCAGATAATCGTTTCCGTGGCGTGGGTGAAGTAGCGGCAGGAGAGGTTGGGCGGGGGATTGGGTTTGACCCAACTAATGTCGTTTAACAGCTTGAAGCCCAGTTGCTGCATGGCGAAGCCCACGGAATGAATTACGTGGCTGGTGCCGCTCACCCAGATGCTGCCGTTCGGCTTCAGCACGCGTTGGCAGGCGGCCAGCCAGGCGCGGTTGAACGCATGGTCGAGGTCGGGCCCCTTGGACTTGTCCCACGCGCCCTTGTTCACGGAAACCATTTTGCCCGCGTGGCAGGTGATGCCGTCGTTGGAGAGGAAATAGGGTGGGTCGGCGAAAATCAGGTCCACGCAATCGGCGGGAATGGCGGCCAGAATCTCCAGGCAGTCGCCCTGGTAAATCTTCAGGTGGTGCTGGGGGTCGTGGAAGACCGGCTTGGGCAGCGGGCCCGCGTGTTCTGTAGGACTGGGAATGATGTCGGCCATCGATTGTGGCGCTGGTCGGCGCGCCAGTTGGGATCGTTGATCCGAGGAGTGTTGGTTGTCAAGGTGATCCATGATTTACAGACGATCAATTGGATAATGTTGATCAGCCGGTTGATCATCGGCGGGAATAGAATCCGGAGGTCGGAATTGGCAATTCGGGCGAGCGGATTCCCCCTTCTCTTCCCCTGGCGGGTGAAAATTCCGGGCTAGATCCCGCCGCTCAAGATCCCTGCTACGTCACGGTTGCCGTGCAGTATGGTGACAACTTGGAGCGGCTTTGTTTCAGGTCGGTAGACAATCAGGTAGGAATAGACAGAAAAGAACCGCACATCGGCAGAGGTTAAATCATGCCGCCAGTGGCCCGCGCCGGGAAAGCTGGCCAAGTAGACACACTTGGTTCGAATGACGGATTCAACGCGGTCGGCTTCTTCCCGGCTGACTTCCCGCTTTACATAACGCCAGATTTGTACCAGGTCGCGGGCTGCCTGCGGAGCCAGGACATATCGCCGGGTCATTCGGGTTGAGCTTTCAGGTTTGCTAGGTGCGCGTCCAGTTCGTCCTCGGGAATCCCTTCCCCTCGGTTCAATTCTTCGATTCCCTTGTGGATCTTGGCATCCACCGTCTGGCGATTGGCCAACAACCATTCATCCCGCTCGTGCAGCACCTCCAGCGCCCGGTCGATCACGTCGTCGGGGCTTTGGTAAGCGCCGGAGCGTAGCGCTTCCGCAATGCGGTGTTCCTGCTCGGGCTTTAGTTGGATAGCCATGGCCAATTCTCCCAGCGATTCGACGATTAACCGCTGCTGCCAGTTTAGAGGCGACGCCCAGGTATGTCAAACGCACCGCGCACGAGCCGCGCAGGCGGCAGACGGTAGCGCGGACCCTCGTTTTTGGGGTCCGCGGCTCTTCCTTTGCGAAAACCGCAATTCTCAAGGATGCACGCCTGTCCTCGGGTTCGGGAGCGCGAGTCTCGGGAAGAACCGCGGACCTCAACGGCGGAGGTCTACGCTTGTTTGACCACGGGGCGGGCGGATTGCAGTCGCTTTCTCAGCACCATCGCCGCGGTTATGGCGATGACCACGGCGGCGGCAATCGCCAGAAACCACCCGGGATGCAGTACGAGATGCCGCAGACCGACAATGAAGCGGCGGCGGTAGTGGGAGGCAATTGCGGCGATGGCGGCGTAACGCACGGCTCGGCCCAAAGCCACGACCACGAGGAAGGTCCGGACCGGGTAGTCCAGCACGCCGGCGATGGCGAAAAACGCGCTCGTCGGGAAGGGGAAAGGTAAAACCGTCGAAACCACCAGAGCGCCCGTACCCCATTGATGGAAGTACGTCAGCAGTTTCGAGACCTTGCGCTTTCCAAACTTGCGGTGGAGGTAGTCCAAACCGGCCTTGCGTGCCATGCGGAATGTCAGGTAGGCGCCGATGACCGAGCCGGCCGTGGCGAATCCGGCGTAGTAGTACCACGGTTCGCGCTGCCGCGCCGCGAGTATGGCGGTGAGAATATCCAGGCCGCCAAAGGTGGGGATGGGGGAGCTGTCGACGATGGCGAGAACGAGCAGGCCGAATCCGCCTAAGTGGCGCAAGACCACCTCGATCCCTCGCAGGCGCCCTGCTGCCAGTTTAACAAAGTCCGGGATGGTGGCGAGAAGCTGCACAGTTACCCAGGGTTACGATACCACGTTTTCAGCGGCTAACCATGGTGCGGCCGGGTAGTGGCTGCGCGACGTCACGCGTGCTATGATCGGCGCCATGTAAATCGAAATCGCAAGGTCCGGGGGTGGGTATGAAATGTCGTTGGCAGCCCTTGCTTGCCCTCTACTTGCTATCGTGCATTGCCTTCGCCGGCCAGGAAAAGCCGACGCACGAAGGAGCGGCGGATGCCGGCGGCCTCCTGAAAACTCACACCTTTTGCCTCGATTCCAGCCAACTGACCCCACACCAATCAACCGACCTGCAAAAGGTTGCCGCCCAGGCCGCCAAACCCAAGGGGTTGTTTACCAAGTTGCACTGGCAACCCGTGGACAGTTGCAGCAGCGCCGACGCGATGGTGAAATTGACGATGAATGAGCATGAAAGGATGGCGCCAGCGGGCGACGGGTCGCGTCTTGAGGACAAGTCCGCAGCCTTGACGGTGGAGACCTTCTCGCAAGCCAAGATGCTCATCACCGATCGCGCCTCAGGAAGGACGCTCTACCAGACGCAGGGTAAGGAGTTCACTGACGACCGGCAGGGCGCCTTTGCCAATACTTTTTCAAAATTGTTGAAGGACCTTAAAAACCTCTCGAAATAGGATCCCTTTGCCCGTGCCGTGGCGGCATCAAGTAGCGGTGAGTTTACTTCGCCATGGAGGGATGAACCCGCCGTCACAGGGCCCGCAGCAAGGTGCTCGATCCGACCGTGGCGGTATCTGGCTAGAGTACAATCCCGCGTATGGAAACCTCCCTCGCACCACGGAAATCAATTGGAAAAACAGGCAGTTATATCTATTTAAACTTCAACATTGCAAATCGGGAATAACGTGCCATAATTGCATGGATGATCCAGCGCCGCATACAACCGCTTATCCAGGAACGGCTTAGCCATTTCCCGGCGGTGGGATTGCTGGGGCCACGCCAGGTTGGCAAGACCACACTCGCACAAACCATCGCGGCAACCCGGGAGAGCGTCTATCTTGACCTTGAATCGCCGGTGGACCGCGAGAAGCTCAGCGATCCCGTGTTTTATCTTTCCGGGCACGAAAACCAGCTCGTCATTCTGGACGAGGTGCAACGGATGCCGGAGTTGTTTGCGGCGTTGCGCGGGCTGATCGACGCGGGAAGACGGCGCGGCAAAACCTCCGGGCGATTTTTGGTGCTGGGTTCCGCCTCCGTCGATTTGCTGCGGCAGTCCGAGACGCTTGCCGGGAGGATTGCATATATCGAGCTTTCGCCGCTCGATGTGCTCGAAGCACCGGGGGAGCGTCAATCCGATCTGTGGGTGCGGGGAGGTTTTCCCGATAGCTTCTTGGCCAGCGATGCATCGCGCAGCCTGATTTGGAGACAGAACTTCATTCGAACTTACCTGGAGCGCGATATCCCGCAGCTTGGACCACGCATTCCGGCCACCACGCTGCATCGCTTCTGGACGATGCTCGCCCACCTCCAGGGTGGCTTGTTTAACGCGGCGCAACTCGCGCGTAGTCTGGCCGTAGATGGCAAGACGGTTACCCGCTACCTCGACCTGTTGGCGGACCTGATGCTGGTGCGCCGGTTGCAGCCTTTTCAGAGGAACATCGGCAAACGCCTGGTCAAGTCACCCAAGGTGTTTGTGCGCGATAGCGGCATTGTCCATGCGCTGCTCAACATTGGAGAAGAAGAGTCGCTGCTGGGTCATCCGGTCGCTGGCGCGAGCTGGGAAGGATTTGTGATTGAGAACCTTGTGATGGCAGCGCCCCTTCGCTCCGTGCCGCTCTTCTACCGCACGGCAACCGGAGCGGAAATTGATCTCTTGCTGGAAATCCCAGGCCACGGGCTTTGGGCCATTGAGATCAAACGCGGTCTAGCGACTCGCCCCCAGAAGGGCTTTTTCACCGCCTGCGAGGATGTGAAGCCCGCCCAACGCTTCATCGTCAACTCAGGTACGGAACGCTACCCGATCAGTGAGGGCGTGGACGCGATCAGCCTTCATGAGATGGCCTCGACTCTGGCTGCGCTGTGAGACTGGCGGCGGTCAACCACGTCCTCAGGGCTTTGATAAGCGCCGGAGCCGGGCGTGGCGCTCTTGCCATGGCTCGTTCCCTGTCACAGGTAAAAGTCCTTCCCGAAAGCGTTGACCCTATGGACGTGCGTTATAACGTTATCCAGTGGGTGGACCGCTCGACGCGCGGATGGGCTTACGGCAGCGCCATCATCGATCCGCGCACGGGAGAGATCCTCAAAGGCCAAGTGACGCTGGATGCGCTGCGAGCGCGCCAGGACTTCCTGATTGCCGAAGGCTTGCTGGCGCCTTACGGAGAGGGAGGAGCCGGCTCGAAGCCCGCCCTGGAAATGGTTCTCGCCCGCATTCGCCAGCTCGCCGCGCACGAGACGGGACACACTCTCGGCCTCGCCCACAATTTCGCCGCCAGCACACATGACCGCGCCTCGGTGATGGACTATCCGGGGCCGCTGGTGAAGCTCCGCGCGGATGGGGGGCTGGACGTGTCCGACGCCTATGCCACCGGCATCGGGGAGTGGGACAAGGTGGCCATTGCCTTCGGTTACCAGGATTTTGCCGCAGGCACGGACGAAAAGCCGGCGCTGGACGGAATCCTGCGGCAAGCAATCGAGCGCGGCCTGTATTTCATTTCGGACGCCGACGCGCGTCCGGTGGGGGGAGCGCACCCTGCCACCCACCTTTGGGACAACGGCCCCGATGCCGTCGGCGAACTCGATCGCATGATGCAGGTCCGCGCCCGCGCGCTCCGCCAATTCGGAGCCAACAATATTCCTGCCGGGACGCCCCTCAGCACACTTGAGAACGTCCTGGTTCCCATCTACCTGTTTCACCGCTACCAAACGGAGGCCGCAGCCAAGGTTTTGGGTGGGCTCGATTATCGTTACGCCCTGCGTGGTGATGGCCAAAAGGCACCGGAAATGGTGCCACCCGCCGAGCAACGCCGGGCGCTCGCCGCGCTGCTCAAAACCCTCAGCCCGCAGGCGCTGGAACTGCCGGAGCCCGTGCTGCGCCTGATCCCGCCTCCGGCGATGGGGTACGAGCGGTCTCGCGAAGATTTCACCGGCCACACCGGGCTGGTCTTTGACGCCTCGGGGCCGCCCGAAGCCGCAGCCAGCCTGACCATCGGCCTGCTTCTTGACCCCCACCGCGACGCGCGCCTGGTGGAGAACCACGCGCGCGACCCTCAGGCTCCTTCGCTTACCGAGGTGATGGACCAGTTGCTGACAGCAACCTGGAAGGCACCGCAGAGCACCGGTTACCCGGCGGAGATCCAGCGCACGGTGGACGATGTGGCGCTCGATGATCTGATGCGGCTGGCGGCGAACCAGCAGGCCGCGCCGCAGGTGCGAGCGCTGGCGTCGCTGAAACTGACCGAGTTGAAGGATTGGCTGTCTGCGGGCCTCAAGCAAAGTTCCGAGGAAAACCGCCGCGCCCACTTCGCTTACGCGGTATCGGAGATCGAGCTCTTTCAGAAAGACCCCAAGTCCATCACGATTCCTACACCTGTAGAGCCGCCGCCCGGACAACCCATCGGCGAGGCTGACCAAGACTTGAGTCAGCGGGTCATGAAGTAACCGAACGTTTGCCTCATCGGCGGATTCATTCGAGGAACCGCGCCCCTCGCGGGCGCTGCTCGCTTGGCCCATTCAAACAACGGGCCGAACGCCGTTCGCCCCTACAAATGCGGCCCGCCTCCCGCTTTTCCCGGCTTTCCGGGACTCGGCGCATTAATTTGGTGGGAGTGCAAGTAGTAGGTGGTAGGTGGAATACAGGGAAGCGCGAAGCACCCCATCTGCCACCTGCTACCTACCACCTACCCTCTACCATCTACCACCTACTGCATTCCGCCTACTGCATTCTTGTCTCGACGGAGGCGGCGCGGTTTGCCATACTACAGCAAGGTTTCGACGCATGAATCCGCCGAATGACAATCTGATTGACGATATTGTCCGCCGCATCGTGGAGACGGCGCACCCGGAGAAGATCATCTTGTTCGGCAGCCGGGCACGGGGCGACGCCCGACCGAACAGTGATTTCGATTTGCTGGTGATTAAGGAATCCGACGAGCCCGGCTACCGGCGCGACGCCCCGCTGTATGTCGCCCTGGCCGGATTAAACGTGCCGGTGGACGTGATGGTGTATACGCCGGAAGAAGTGACAGACTGGAGCGCTGTACCCCAGGCCTTCATCACCACGGCCGTCCGTGAGGGAAAGGTTGTGTATGAAAGAAAAGGCTGATGTCGTGCGGGGTTGGCTGCGAAGAGCGGCAAGCGATTTTGCATGTATAGACGCGACCATCGCGGCGGGCTCGCTGGACGCAGCCTGCTTCCACGCGCAACAAGCGGCCGAAAAATACCTGAAGGGCTTTCTGGCTTTTCACGACAGGCCATTTCCGTATACTCATAATATGGGCGATTTAACAGAACTCTGTGCAGGCATCGACCTTTCGTTCCACTCGCTCACCGCAATGGCTTCCGAGCTGACACCTTACGCCGTTCGACTCCGCTACGACGATTCCTTCTGGCCGACGCTTGAAGTGGCGAGGAAGGCCCAGGCTTCAGGCCTGGCAATTCGGGACTTTGTGTTCAGCCGCCTCCCCAAAGAAATCTTGGAAGCCGCGGAATAATTCCTAACTCACGACATCATCGACAACCACAACGTGAAGCTGGCTGACCGTATCAAGTGAATCCTTGGTTCCACTGAGGCGGCGCCGTTCGAGAATGGCGGAGTCTTCCTTCAGCCCCTCCCTTCCCCTGGCGGGTAAGAAATCCAGGACGGATTCAGAATTGTGGATTAAGCCCGCGAGCGCGTTGTGGGCCTCGCCATATCGCGGCGAGAAGACTTTCTTGGCAGGGAGCGGGACTTGCGGGTCAGCGAACACCATCGCGGCGACCAAGGCTGCCAGAACCACTACGAACTGAATCGCGAAAAACATTGGAACCATTAGATGCAGGGCGCTCATTTTATCCTCCCACCGTTTGGCCTTAGCGCTTTCAACCTTGCCGCTCGTGTCCGCTTTCTTCCATGTTCATAGGTGTTATCGGCAAGTGCTCAGAGCTTCATGAATATTTCTTAATGTGAGGACACTCCGCGGAGTCCACCGCGAGGGAGGCAAAGATTTCAGAAACCGGGTGCTAAGAATGTCCAAAACGCCCGTTTCCCTTGAAAGCTCACAGGGAAATTGCCGATGTAGCCATAAGGGATATTGTCACCGGGGGAGTTTGTGAGCTCCCGGCGGGACAGAATGGGCAAGTTATGATTTGGCTGACCCGGCTCAACAACCGGCCACTGGTCGTCAATTCGGAGCTCATCAAGTTCATCGAGAATGCGCCCGACACGGTCATTACTCTGGTAACGGGCGAAAAGATTGTTGTTCTGGAAAGCGCCGAAGAGGTAATGACGCGGATTGTCGATTACCGCCGGCGGCTTCGCGGGCCGCGGCTGGTTGTCCCTCCGCTGGAAAATCCGGTGGACCAACTTGAGAAGCCCGAGGAACCGGAGAAGCCGGAGGAGCCGTCTGAATTCGAAGGGTAAGGGGATGGAAGTTGGACAAGAGTAGCTGGGGTGGAGTGCTGATTGCCGTCGGAGGGATTCTGACCGGCTTGATGCTGGAGGGCGGGAGGCTTGCCCAGATTATCCAGCCAACTGCTGCCATGATCGTCTTTGGGGGCACACTCGGCGCCGTGATGCTACAGTTTCCCCTCCCCATCGTACTGGCCAGCTTCAAACGGTTGGGCCATGTCTTTTTCGATTCCCAGGGGAACCCGCAACAGCTTATCAAAGAAATCGTTGGCTTCGCTCAAAAGGCGCGCAAGGAAGGCATTGTGTCACTCGACCGCGAGCTCGAAAACATCAAGGAGGGCTTTCTTCGCAAATCCCTGATGCTGGCGGTGGACGGTACCGAGCCCCAGGAACTGCGCAAGATGATGGAACTGGAACTCGATCATCAAGCCGAGCACGAAGAGCGCATACCGCAGGTCTTCGAGGCCGCCGGTGGATTCTCCCCCACGATTGGCATCATCGGGGCGGTCCTCGGCCTCATCCAAGTCATGCAACACTTGGATAACATTGACGAAGTGGGCCGTGGCATCGCCGTCGCCTTCGTGGCCACCATCTATGGCGTGGGCGCCGCCAACATCCTCTTCCTGCCCTGCGCCGGCAAGCTCAAGATACGCATTCGGACCGAGCACCAAATGCGCGAGATGATGCTGGAAGGCGTGATCTCCATCCTGGAAGGGCTGAACCCCCGCATGGTCGAGACGAAGTTGCAGGGATTTTTGGCGGATGCTCCCCCGCCGGAGGAATCCTCGGAGCCATCCTCATGAGCCGAAAGAAAAAGGCTGCCGAGCACGCAAACCACGAACGTTGGCTGGTCTCCTACGCGGACTTTATTACTCTCTTGTTCGCCTTCTTCGTGGTCCTTTTTTCCTCCTCCCAAGTGGATAAGCGCAAGGTAGGAAAAATCTCTGCGGCGATTCAGGAGGCATTTCAACAAATGGGGATCTTCCGGGCGGCAAACTCACGCACCCCCATGGTTACCGCCGATCCCTTACCGGCAGAAAACATACAGCTTATCGAAGATGGCAAAGGGATGTCAGGCCGCGGGAAAATGGCTTCCCCTTTCGAAAAGATGCAGGGGTCCCCCAACTCTCAGAAAGGCTTAGGAGTCTTGCAAAAGCAACTTACCAGCGCCCTGGGACCGGAGATTCAGCGGCACGAGGTGGTGCTGAAGGCGAATCGCGAAGGGTTGGTGATCAGCCTGCGCGAGATCGGCTTTTTCGATAGCGGGTCGGCAGAGCTCCGGCCTACCTCCGAAGCGGCAGTGCAGCGCATTGCCCTGGCCCTGGGCGCTCAGCCCAACAACCTGCGCATTGAAGGCCATACGGACAATGTGCCTATTCACAACTCACACTTCGCTTCCAACTGGGAGCTTTCTACCGCCCGAGCTACCGAGATGATCCGGTTGTTCATTACCCATTACAATTTCCCCGCCACCCGCCTCTCCGCCGCCGGGTACGCGGAGTATCACCCTGTGGCGAGCAACGCGACCGTCGAGGGCCGAGCCCAGAACCGGCGGGTGGATATCGTCGTGCTCGCTTCCGCCCCCGAGGGGCAGTAGGGCAGTCGACAGCGGGCAGTAGACAGCGGGCAGTAGGCAATAAGGCCGTGGGCAGTCGGAAATGGGGATTTCCCTACGCGTTCAAAGCTAATACTTCCCCATGCCAGTGGTTAGGTTAGTGCTCAGTGCTTAGCGCCTACTGCTTGGTGCCTACTGCTTACCGCCTTCTGAACTTCGGCCTCATGTTGAGCCCTGCCGCTGCCGATAAGATGCAGAGGGACAACAAGGTCGACCATGACGCCGACACTGCGAGAGCTGATTCGCGAACGCGTGGAAAGGCTGAATGCCATCCCGACGGTTCCCGCCATCATCCGGCCTCTGCTGTTCTATCTCGAAAGGCCGGTGGACCAGGTGGAAGTCCAACGTATTGTCGATCTGGTGTCGTGTGACGAGTCAATCTCTGCCCAGTGCCTGCGGGTGGCGAATTCCGCCCTGTATTTCCGCTCCCGTGAGGTCAAGTCCGTGCACGGCGCCATCGTCGTGCTCGGGGTGCGACAAATCCGCGAAATACTTCTATCCTGCAGCTTGCTCAATCTCTTGCCCAAAGAGCGGTGGGTCATTGACCCGCTGGTCTTCTGGGAACATTCCCTGGGTTGTGGACTGGTCAGCCGCTTCTGCGCCCGCAAGGCCCGCTACAAGGAACCGGAACGGGCTTATTTGGCCGGGTTGCTGCACGACCTGGGTGAACTGGTGAACATGCTGTCGTTCCAGGAGGAGTTCCGCGCCGCGGCACAACTGGCGCGGTCCGAACAGATTCCGCTCCATCAAGCCGAGCTTTCCGCTCTGGGCTTCACCCACTGCGACACGGGGAAAATCCTCGCCGAGCACTGGCACCTGCCCGAGGACATCATGGAAGTTGTCGAACATCACCACGACGTTCAGCAGGCAAAACTCCATCCCGTGCTGGTCTCCTTGGTCAGCTTGTCAGATCGGCTCTGCCATGTGCATGAGTTGGGCTACGGCACCAATGAATCGCCCGATTGGAAGCTGGAGGAAGATCCGGCTTGGGCGGTCTTGACGCGCGACTATCCGACCCTCGCCAAAACTGAACCCGCCCACTTCCTTCTGGAGATGGAGGAGTTCGTCATGGAAGCGCGCAAACTCGTGCGCTCCATCCTCCGTGCCTGACAACCAGCGTGGCAGGCAGAGTGGACTGACGCGATAATCGGTAGAAGCGCTTTTTATCGTCACGACAAATTTTTCTTGGCCAAGCGATTTTTATTCCCACCAGAAATTCAGTTTTTATCCGCAACAGAAATACTATTACTTTGACCGTTGCTCCGAGTGGCCGCTAGGCTCATTGCACATTTCACAGAGACGGGAATTCTCGCAGCCGAGACTCCGACCCATCTCTGTTGGGGGAGAAGGGGCATACAAATAGATGAAAATCGTTCGTCCGATCACGATATTGGCCCTGGGCGCCGAGGGCAGCACGCTTGCGAGCGCACACATATCATCGGCAATTTGCCAAAGGAGGAGGGCCATGAGATTCCTTGCGAAGAACTTTGCAGTGATTGCTCTTTGTTTTGGGTTGACCTCGGTTTGTCGCGCGCAGAGCGCGCCTGACCCGCCGGCGGCTGACCCGCCGAAGCCGGCCGACCCCCCGGTCATAGCAGCCACCCCCGCACCGCCGCCCCCCACAGCGCTGCCGACTCCTTCCATAACCGGGCCGCTATCAGGACTCCCTCCCGTCATGTTTGACGCCGGGCCTTTTGGCAAGATCGCCGTGAACGGCATTGTGGCGGGTTTCGGTTTGGGGCAGAACAATTACGTCCCAGGGGATAAGTCCACGCAAGCGGCGCTCAGTAACGGCCAGGCGTGGATTCAAAAGAGCGATGGCTGGTGGCAGTTCTACATCCAGGCGGGCGGCTACAATATTCCGGCGCTGGCGACGCCCTACCTGAACACCGGCAACACGCTGACCAACCTCTATGGCCCCCTGCCGACCGCCTACTTGAAACTGGTGCCGGGAAAGAGCACCTCCATCCTCATCGGCGAGTTGCCGACGCTGATCGGCGCCGAGTACACCTTTACCTTCCAAAACATGAATATCGAGCGGGGCCTTTTGTGGAACCAGGAAAACGCCATCAGCCGCGGAATCCAATTGAATCAGGCGATCGGCAAATACGTCACCGCCTCTCTTAGTTGGAATGACGGCTTCTATTCCAATCGCTACACCTGGCTGACGGGATCCTTAACCTTCACCAAGGGGCCGCATGCCTTATCATTTGTGGCGGGTGGAAATTACGATAAGACGGCCTGGCAGACTTTGGCCACACCGGTGCAAAACAACGGCAGCATTTACAACGTCATCTACACGTTCACGAAGGGGCCTTGGGTCATTCAGCCCTACTTTCAGTACACCGACGTTCCGACCAACCTGCGCGCCGGCATCACCAACGGGAATGCGACGCAAGGCGAGGCGATCTTGCTAAGTCACGCCTTCAAACATGGCTTCTCGCTCGCGGGGCGCGGGGAATACATCTCCAGCACGGGAAGCGTCGCACAGAAATCCGTCAATTTGATGTTCGGTCCGGGCAGCACGGGCACATCGGTCACGGTGACGCCCACCTTCCAACTTGGAGGGTTCTTCGTGCGCGGAGACATTTCCTATGTTCATGCGGGCAGCTTCACGCCCGGTGACGCCTTCGGCGCCGCAGGCTTGAATGACAACCAGGTTCGGGCTGTGGGTGAAATAGGATTCATGTTTGGCAACAATATCGTCGAGAAGAAACAGTAAATTCGGGTGTGCAGGGGGCGCCGCCGCCGGGAGGGTTGATCCGCGAAGGGGGCGGGTTTACCATCCCGCTTCATGGTTAAACTCCAGAGAGTCTGCCGTGGGAGCGGGGTAGCCCCTTTCACCGTATAACCGTTCCCCTCCTACGGGAGCGTTTCGAAGTCAACAAATTGATTCATCTTCTCACTGGGGACTGTCGATAACCGAAGCGGGGGAGGGTGGGCGGCCCGTTTGATCGTGAACGTGCAGGGCTGCCCGCAATTCCACTTCCGGATTTCGGACGCTGTATCTCGCCACTGGCCACTCGTCACTCATCACTTACGCCACGCAAGATTTCGTCGCTACTCCGCCTGGCCCTAGTGGCGGTAGCAGCGCTCCATGACTCCCTTACAAACCCGAGCCCACTCATCCTCTCAGACAAGGGTTGCGGGTGGACTGTTGCCCCTTTTCGTTGGCACAGTTTGACGTAGAGGCGGCTTTACGCCGCCCTTGGCAAGGTAAACTCGCCGCTACAGAATCAGACTGAACCACTACCATTCTTTCCCGGGGTTCGTCATTATGATAGAATATGACAGAATTAAATTAAGTGTCATGGAGGGTTGAATATGTCTGACGTTCGGTTGCGGGTTAATGAGAACGGCCGTGTGGTCCTTCCGGCGGCCTTTCGCAAGGCTCTTAGCATCCGCCCCGGCGACCAGGTGCTGGCCCGCCTGGAAGGCGACGAAGTAAGGATCACGACGCTGAGGCATCGCATCGAGCGTGCGCAACGCCATCTCCGGCAGTTCGTGAAACCGGGAAGGTCATTAGCGGACGAGTTGATTGCGGAGCGTCGCGAGGCCGCCCAGCATGAGTAGCATCGTGCTGGACGCTTCCGCGCTATTGGCGGTGCTCAACCAGGAGCCGGGAGCGGAGAAACTGCCACCGGAACGCCTGGCCCATGCGACCATCAGCACCGTGAATCTCGCCGAAGCCCACACCAAATTGGTTCGGGAGGGCGTTGATCCTAATGAGGCTTGGGAAGATGTTATTGGCCCCATCGAGGAGTGTGCCCCGTTTACCGCGGAGCAAGCCAAGTTTGCCGGAAGCTTGGCGGCCCAGACCCGTTCCCTCGGCCTGTCGCTCGGAGACCGAGCCTGTTTGGCTCTGGGCTTGGCGCTCAAGGCCCCCGTCTACACCACCGACCGTGCATGGAAGAACTTGAAGTTAGGGATACGCATTCACGTCATCCGGTAGCGGGGAAACAATGCGGTAGGCAGTCGCCAGAAGGCAGTAGGCAGCATGCGCCGTTTGCGAGCGCCATTGGCGAGTCCCGACGCGCCGAGGCAGGCTTGGCCGAACGCAGTTTGGCGCTACAACGGCGGGCCGTACGCGGCTGAGCGCTGGGGCGTAGAATGGGTTTCAATGAACGTCTGGTGTCCGAAGCCGTGGGTGAAGTGGAATTGGAGGGCAGTGACGAGTGACGAGCTAAGTGCGAGGGCGGAAATGCGAGCAGCCCTGCACGTTCACGATCAAACGGGCCGCCCACACTTCCCCGCTTCGTATCGGCAGAGTTCGGTGAGAAGATGAATCAATTAGCTGGCTTCGAAAATCGCCCAATCGTCCGATGTCCAGTGAAAACAGTTCACTGCGGCTCTTCCTCGGCGGGTGTCAATTCTAATTGCACGGATTGCTGCTTCTTTGCTTCGATGTGGACATGCGCGCCGTGATCCTCGCAGGTCTTGATGAATTCGGGATCGCGAAAGGGGGCGTTTTCACCCGGTTCCCAGGCGAAGAGCTTGAAATCACCCGGGGGGAGGCCGAGCAAGGAAAAGCGCCCCAAGGGGTCAGCGGAAGTTTGGCTGTAAAGGTTCTCCCGGCTGCGGTTGGGGGGATCCGGGACCAAAGCCACGAAGGCGCCAGGAACCGGCTGTTGATCATGGAGCACCGTGCCGTCCACACGCCCCCCGTCGAGCGCCAGGTCGACTACCAGCGTTCCCCCCGCTTGTTCGCGGCCGACGTTAAAGCTCGAGGCGAGCGCGTCGGCGCCGCCCCACTTCGCTGACCTCAGGTAGAACTCTTCCGGAAAACCCGCCACGTGCAGGCGGTAATCGCCTTCAAAAACCTTCTCAAACACAAACGTGCCGTCGGGGTTGATTTTCGCGGCGCCTACCCCCATGCCGACCGGGCCCGTCGGTTCGAGATAGATGCTCAGTTGCGTGAAGTTGAGGGGCATTCCCGGGTCAGCGTTCACCCGCCCTTGCAGGCTGAACCCGGGTAAGAGGGTCACCATGACCCCTTCCAAATCCTCCCTTCCCACGTCGATCGGGACTTGACCGTGGAAAAAGCCATTTGCGTCGCCCCAGTTCGCGGAAAGGTAATAGGCGCCGGGCGGCACGCCGTGAATTTCGAAGGTGCCCTTCCCGTCCTGGGATCCTCCTCCATACTGGCTAAACGGCTGAGGAAGGTCCGGCGGAGCGTCGCGTGGCAATAACTGCACGTAGGCGCCGGCGGACTTGGCAGCCGCCGGCATGATAACCCGACCGCGCACTGACACGCCCCGCATCAGGATGAGGTTCAGGTCGATCCCGCGCTGCTCGTCTCCGGCGCGTACTTCCACCGGGAGTGCTTGCCCCGCGTCCGAGGTCCCAGGGTAGAGAGTGGGCAGGTAAACCTCATCCGTCGGCGCCCGGAAGCCGAAAGCCGGGCTTCCGGTCGCCACCACGTAGTACTTTCCCGCGGGTATTCCAAAAAGTCGATAACCGCCCAGGTCGTTGGTCTGCCCGGCAGCGGAAATGCCGGAGCGGTTGCCATGCCCGGCGGGAAAAGCCTGCACCTGTGCTCCCACCACCGGCTGGCTGTCCTCGTCATACACGGTGCCAGTGATCACGCCTCCGGGCTGCAATCGGAAGATGAGGTCATGCACGTGCCGTCCGGGGTCGAGGGCGAGGAGTCGGTGGCTTCCCGCGGGACCCGATCGCGCGAATACCCAATTGGGTCCCAGACCTGTGGCCTGGACCAGGTATCGGCCGGGCGCGAGGTTTTGAAACGCGAACCGCCCGGAAACGTCGGTGAGCGCATTCGACCCCTGCCCACCCTTAACCAAAGGCTGAAGCGTGACCGCGATGTTTTTTATGGGATCGCCCGTGACCCCGTTGATGACGACTCCTTCAAGTGTGCAGAGGTCGTCGGGCTTGACGGGAGACAGCGGGTTGCCCGGTGAGGACTCTTGAGCGGACAGGAGGGAAGGCAGAAACGCCAATGTGATAAGAGCACGGGCCCAGCGCATCCCCCACCCCCTGAGTTTTTTCGATGCAAGACGGCACAGGGGAGTTGACTGGGTTGCACCTTATGGATTCAGGCTCTTCAACAGGCGCTGGTAATTGCGCCCATAGGTCGCGTCCTTGGGGTCGATCGTGTAAGCTGCGCGGTACTCGTCGAGGGCTCCCTGCCGGTCGCCTTTGCGCTCCAGCGCGACGCCAAGGTTGTTGTGCGCCTCGGAAAGATTCGGGTTCAAGCGTAGGGCGGCGCGATACTCCACGATGGCGCCATCCAAGTCGCCCTTGTGTCGCAGCGCCACGCCGAGGTTGGTGTGCGCGTCGACATAATTGGGGTTCAAGCGTAGCGCCTCATGATATTCCGCGATGGCGCCATCCCAGTCGCCCTTCTGATAGAGCGCGATGCCGAGGTTGTAGTAGGCTTCGGGGAGATTCGGGTTCAAGCGTAGCGCGGCGCGACATTCCGCGATGGCGCCATCCAGGTCGCCTTTGTTTCCGAGCGCCACGCCGAGGTTGAGGTGCGCCATGTCATAATTGGGGTTCAAGCGCAGCGCCTCGCGTTCTTCACGGATCGCGCCATCCCAGTCGCCCTTTCCTTCGAGCGCGGCGCCACGGTTGACGCGCGCCCAGTCATAGTTGGGGTTCAAGCGCAGCGCCTCGCGATACTCCGCGATCGCGCCATCCCAGTCGCCCTTCGCTCGGAGCGCATTGCCGAGGCTGTAATGCCCCAGGTCGCTTCCGGGACTAAAGGACAGGGCCTCGCGTGCTTCCGCCAGCGCGTCGTCCGTCTTCTTTTGACCGTTTAGAGCACGGGAAAGCCCAACGTGCAGGTCGGCGCTCTGAGGATCCAGACGAACTGCCGCGCGGTACTCTACCTCGGCGTCCGCGTACCGGCTCTTCTGAAGGAATTCCGCCCCGCGTGCCACGTGTTGCTGGACTTCCGCTTGCGGCTCCTGCGCCACCGGATCAACGTTCACGGGCTTCGTCACCTTGGCGCTCTGGAGCGCGCGAATTAGATCGTCCTCGCCCCCCGCCAAGCGGATTTCCTGAAGGTAGTCATCCGAGGGCTCAAAATCGATTCCGCGTTCCTCGATCAGCATGGCGACGCGGCGGCTCGGCACCTGTGCGGCGAGCAAGGAGAATACCTGCACCGGGTTCACCGGCTTCCTGGCGCTCGCGGACTCGGGCTGCCTGGCCGCGCGTAACGCGCTGGGAAATGGCTCGCTCGCGCCCGCGGCCTCGACGCCGAGGAAAAAATCCTCCGCCGGTGCGATGTCAATTCCGCGCTGCCCGATCGGCTTTGCGCCCGAACCATCTCCTCGCCCGGCCCGCGCCATGTTGCTGACCTGCTCCTGCGTAAAGGGCTTCTGCTGCCCCCATACAGATAGGGCAAAGGCCAACCCCATCGCCGGTATGAGGGAAGTCAGCGTTTTGCGCAATCTCATTGCGACCTCGCGCGGCTGCCGTGGACAAGAAGAAGCTATGCGGTGATTCTACCGCAGATGAGCAAGCGCGGACCTTATTGTCGCTGAATCTTCAATTTGTAGATCCTTCCGATGCCTCGCGCACCCGAGTCACCCCTCACTGCTCCGGACTTGTCGGGACAGGGTCCGGTCGGGGCTACAACGGCAAACTGCGCTCGGCCTTACGGGTGCCGCCGCGAGCGATTGAGGTTTACCACTGCGAAAATTCGTCGGTATGGGTCATGAATTCCGGATACGCGCCGGCGCCCAGTTCATAGAGGTCGGCGCCTTGACGCTCTTCCTCCGGAGGAATGCGCTGCGGGAAGAAGCGATTGAGCAACCAATTGAGCGAGTAGGTGAAGGGCAGCACAAAACCGAGCAGAGTGGCCACGCCCACGACTTGCCCAAGCATCTGCCCGCCTTGCACCATGGCAGGATTGGCTGAGCTGGCGGCAACCGCAACCACCGCCGCACGCGGGAAAAGGCCCACCGCCAGGATTCCCCAGATCCCCCCAATGGCGTGGACGGAAACGGCTCCCGCGGGATCATCTAATCCCAAGTGCGCTTCCATCCAGGCTACGGTGTAGGTCACCAGCGCGCCCGCGACAAGTCCAATCAAGAGCGCCGCAGCGGGCGGAACATAGGCGCACCCGGCACTGGAAGCCACCAATCCGCACACCCAACTGTTGGCGCTGAGCGAGGCGTCGGGTTTGCCAAAGCGGTAACGGGTAATCGCCGCAGCCGCCAGCACCGCTCCGGCAGCCGACAACAGAGTATTGACCGCCACCAGCACGGTTCGCCCCGGCGGTACGCCAACAAAGAGAAGCGATCCGACGGAGTTCAATCCCATCCAGCCAACCAGAGCGAGAACACAACCGAGAAGAACTAATACCGTGTTATGGCCCGGCAGTGCAGCGGGCATGCCTTCCGGGTTGTACTTGCCCCGGCGGGGGCCGAGCAACCACACCAAGCTCAGGGCCGTCAGCCCCCCCACCGCTTGAATGGTGGAGCTGCCTCCAGCGTCCACAAACCCCAAGCCCAAACCGTAGTTCAAGCCCAGGGAGGCCAGCCAGCCCCCTCCCCAAACCCAATGGGCAAACAGCGGATAAGTGACGCCGGCAAGCAGCGCGGTGGAAAGGCAGCAGGCGCGTAAACGCCAGCGCTCCGCGGCGGCGCCTAGAGGAATCAGCGCCGCCAGCCCCACGCTCAACATCTGCGACAGCGCCGCGAGCGAGGCACGGGAGCCGTCCAGGGGGACACCGCGCAAGAAAAAGTGTCCTGCTCCCAGCCAGCTCCAGTCCTTTCCGAAAATGCTTAGGGTGTGGGAAGCGAGACCGGGATAACCCTGCCAGGCGAAACCGGTAATGAAGTAAGCGGCGGCTGCGACTCCCACCACGCACAAGGCCGCCATCATGGAGTGCGCCGCACTGCGCAGTCGGCTGAGGCCGGTATTAATCAGGGCGATTCCTGCCAGGGCGAGCGGGACGAGAAGGATAAAAAGGATACATAGGGCCTGGGAAACTTCGGACATCGCCGGAGGCGACTGGGGACTCACTCATTCCCCCTTTTGGCCACGAAATGCGCGCGTGTGAAGAGAATGAGTCCCAGGATTTCCACCCCTAGGCCGGCGGCGATAAACAAGTTCTGCGCCAGGACCGCTCGGAGCAGCACCAAAGCCGCCAGGACAATGAACCAACCCGCGGGCATCATGAGGAGTCCAGTAATTTTCATTCTTCCACCCTCTCAAGTTTATCAGAATAAGTGTGGGGCAAACCGGAAGCCTAGTGTCCGGCCAGAGGTCCGTCCAATTGATTATTTTTATCGCTCCTAATATTTATTGCCGCGCTTGCACCATCTTAATCCCGTTTTGAACAGAGATGCCTTCCCGGCGGCGCGACCGGCAATAGCCGCCAAGCTGTGCGATAAGGCCTATGTTTCATGGACTTCCGGGGCTTTCCCGCTCCGCTCGGCGTTCCGCGAGGTGCGAGGGGAAAAAGACGGGGAGAAGATTTCTTTATGGTTCCAACAGTAATTCTTTGGCCAAGCTATTTTTATAGTCGCAACAAAATCTATTGCTTTGACCTCCCCCGATCGATTGCATAAGGTGATTGTTCTGGTCACCAAGCGCGCGGCTCTTACACACAACTTGAGGATCTTCCGCCCCCGCCGAAGAAATCCCACGGGGTTGCGCGGCGGGTGAAAGAAAGTGTGACGGATCGCAGAATTGTTTTCGTTCAAGGGATTTTCCCGACCGCTCGACGTCCAGAGGACCAAGACTTTATCGTAAGCTAAAAAACTAAGGAGGACCTAGATGGCGGAGACTACCGCACCTGAAATGAAACCCACACTGGGTTTGACGGGATTGACGATGAATGCCATGGCGCTGATCGCGCCGGGAGCATTTCTTTGGCTGACTTTCCTCCCCCAGGCAACCGAGGGCACGACCGCGCCGGCCATGTGGCTGGGCATCTTCGTGGCCCTGCTTTTGTGCCTGGCCACGGCGGTTTCCTACGCCGAGCTGGCGAAGTTGTATCCGGGTCCAGGGAGCTCGTATTTCTTCGCCGAGCAGGCTTTCCTCAACCACGACAAAGCGTGGCCCTATGCCCGCCTTTCGAAGTTCATCATCGGCTGGGCTTCCCACCTTTACTACTGGATCTATCCGGGCGTCATGGTGGCGGTCACGGGAATCTTTGTTGGCTACGTGGTGGGAACCCTCTGGCCGAATTTCATGAACGCGTCGAATCCGGGCCCGGCGTTCATGATGTTGGTCGCCATCGTTTTCTCATTTGCGGTGTCCTACATCGCCTACCGTGGCGTGGTGGGATCGACGGCGGTCAACATCGCCATCAACGTCATTCAGATCAGCGCCCTGCTGGTGTTTTCGGTGATGGCCCTGAGTTATCGCATGAACCATCCGCCGGGAAGCGTTGCCTGGCAGTTTGATTCCACTTCCGGCGAGGCTTACAACTACGAGTTCGCCACCCAGAAAACCACCGCGAATGGGCAGACCACGGATACCATCGTGCGCGACTCAGCGGGAGTGCCGACGCCCAAGCTGGACGCATCGGGCAAGCCCACTCCCTATCACATCGATTACACCACGAATGATTCGAGCGGAAATTTTCTGGCCCATGCCAGCGCCTCGTCGGTCATCAAAGCCCACAATTGGGGTTGGGTATTTGTCCAAGCTACGGTTGCAATCCTGATTCTAGTGGGATTTGAATCGGTCACGGCCATGGGCGGAGAGGCCAGGGACCCCAAACGTCACATTCCGATTGCGGTGATCACCTCTCTGCTAATTCAGGGCTTGTTCTGCTACCTGATTGAGTATTTTTGTGCCAACTACTTCCTCAACAGCGGATATACCATGCAAAATGCGGCTGGCTCCGCCGCGCCCATCGGCGACATGATGGTGGTGGTGGGTGACGCCCTCTTCGGCCCTGGCCGGGGTCGAATCTTTATGTTGTGCGAGGCGGTCACGGTGTTCCTGGCCCTGATCGGCACCACGCTCTCCTGCATGAACACCGGGGCGCGGGTCACCTACGCTATGGGGAAAGATGAGGAAGTGCCGGAGCACTTCGGCCTGTTGCACGGAGAGAATTTGACGCCGCACCGCGCCATTTGGACTTTGGCGGTGATTTCGGCGGTCGTGGGTTGCGTTTCCCTTCTGGCGGTATTCGGCGACGCCTCCGCTCCTACTGACGCCGCCATCCAGGCATTGCCGCACGGCTTCTGGTCCAGCTTTGGGTACCTGAGCCACGATAAATTGGCGGCCTTGCCCAATTCGCTTCTGTTCATTACCCTGGCCTCCAATTTCGGCACCTTCTTGCTTTATGGTATGAGCTGCCTCACCTGCATCGTGGCATACCACAACCACCCCAGCTTCAAGTTCATACGCCACCTGGCGGTACCTGTGTTCGGCGTCCTGGCCAACTTAGCCTGCATGGCGTTTTACCTGATTGGGCCATTCATGGGTTATGGCACCAAGATGGAACCGTTGCTGGCCTTGGGCGTCGCGCTGGTCTGGGGCATCTTTGGGGGAATCTACTTCGTAACTTCGAGCAAGAAAAAGAAGCGAACGACGTTTGTTGGGAGCCGGGCGGAAGCTGCAAAGATTGCGTAGATCCCGCCAGTAATGGTATGCGGGGAAAAGATGCTTCGTTGGAAGGGACACTGCGGCGGCTGGGCAGGCAGCCGCCGCAGTGCATGATCCGCGCGCCTTGGGCCAACTTGAAAAGTCTCATCGAAATCGTCTTGCCGCAAGCGCCTGCATCTGCGGTGAACCTACATGCGGCTCCACCATACTCCCCAAAGCGCGTCGGCAACCACTCGCCTGAACCGCTCATTTGGCCTCCGCTCTAGATCAGCCAGTAGGGGGCAGCGAAAGAAGCGCCGGAGAACCCCCTCACCTCTTCTAAAACTTTGGATTGTCAGCGAATGGGGCATGGCACGTTGAGGCGACTGATGCTATTCTATGGGCATCAAGATGGAAAGTGACCCGACATTTCAACCCCCTCCACGTACATCCACGACTGCTCTACCCCGCGTGATGGTGGCGACGACCGCCATGCTCACCTTTATTACCTTCTGGCGAGCGGCGGCTATCGTATTGAATGATCTTGCGTCGTCCGCCTACTATGCCGGTGGAATTGCGGAGCAGGCCGTCGGGAAGGCAGCCCCCTGGTTCATTCTCGCCGTCATGCTGTTTTCATACGCCGTGCGCGCAATCTACGTCGAAAGCTGCAGCATGTTCGTGCGGGGCGGCGTCTACCGGGTCGTGAAAGAAGCCATGGGGGGAACGCTTGCTAAATTTTCCGTATCCGCCTTGATGTTTGATTACGTTCTTACGGGCCCGATCAGCGGCGTTTCCGCCGGCCAATACCTCGCCGGATTCCTCAACGAACTCTTGCAATACCTGCATATCAACATCATCCTGCCCGTGAACCAGACGGCTGCGGTTTTCGCCGTCCTCGTCACCATTTATTTCTGGCAGGAGAACATCAAGGGCATCCCCGAATCGAGTGAAAAGGCGCTACGCATCATGCAGTTCACGACCGTGATGGTGGTGCTCTTGATCGCCTGGTGCGGTTACACGGTGTGGGTACGAGGCGCCCACCTTCCACCGACGCCGACGCTGGGACATTTGCATTTCGCTCCCGGCGCGCTGGGTTGGTTGAGCCACAGCCGGCTTCCCCAGACCATCGGTTTAGTGGGAATATTCATCGGCCTAGGGCACTCCATCCTGGCCATGAGCGGCGAGGAATCCCTTGCCCAGGTGTATCGCGAAATCCAGCATCCCAAACTGCCCAATTTGAAGAAGGCCGGGTTGGTTATCTTCATCTACAGCATGGTCTTCACCTCCCTGGTCTCGTTCTTCGCGGTGATGATTATTCCCGATGGGGTGCGCAAGAACTATTTTGACAATCTGATCGGTGGCCTGGCTATGAATATGGCCGGGCCGCTGATGCTCCGCCTGGTGTTTCACGGTTTCGTGGTTCTGGTAGGAACTCTGATTCTTGCGGGCGCCGTGAACACCGCCATTGTGGGCTCCAACGGCGTTCTCAACCGCGTCTCGGAAGACGGCGTGCTATCTCCCTGGTTCCGCCGCCCGCACCCCCGTTTTGGCACATCCTATCGCATTATCGATATGGTGGTAGGCCTCCAGATTCTCACCATCATCCTGAGCCGTGGCAACGTCTACCTCCTGGGCGAAGCTTATGCCTTTGGCGTCATTTGGAGCTTCGTCATGAAAGGTCTGGCGGTTTTGGTGTTGCGTTACAAAAACGCTGGCCCGCGCGAGTACCGCGTCCCCTTCAATTTGCGCATTGCGGGGCGTGAATTCCCCGTCGGACTTGGCCTCATCACCTTGGTACTTATCGGTATCGCCCTCGCGAACTTCTTCACCAAGCAAGTGGCCACCGTGTCCGGCGTGGCCTTTACCATCCTCCTTTTCAGCGTCTTCACGGTCTCCGAGCGAATGACCCACTCGCGCCAAGGCGTTTACCAGGAACTCGACCAGTTCCACTTGGTCCCGGGCGAAGAACTCACACCCAAGGCCGTAGGAGTTCGACCCGACAATATTCTGGTGTTGGTGCGCGATTACCATTCACTCTACCACCTCGAGGCCGTCCTGCGGAGCGTCAACACCGCCCGCCAGGATGTCGTAGTCCTGCACATCCGCATCCTACAGCGTGCCGCTTCCGGTGAGAGCGCCCTGGCGCCGGAACAACTCTTCAGCGCCACTGAACAGTATCTCTTCACGCGCGCACTCGCCCTGGCAGAACACGAAGGGAAGAGCATTCACTTGTCAGTGGCTGCCGCCAACGACATTTGGGAAGGTATTCTTCGCTCTGCGCAATCTCTGCAATCCTCAACCCTTGTCCTGGGATCCTCCGCGAAGATGGCGGTGGCCGAGGAAGCGCGGTATAACGGACTCGCCTGGGAAAAGCTCCCCAACCCTAAACCGCAGCTGACGCTCGAAATTTTCACTCCCGACGGGCAGGAAGAGATCTTTTACCTCGGCCCGCACGCACCTCACCTGACGCCCAAGGAGATCGACTTACTCCACAGCCTCTGGTTGCGCTTCAGTGCCGAGCTCGCTCCGGAAGAGGTTCACCACCACGACATTATCCACTTCGCGTTAAATGAGTTGCGCGACGAACTCGCAAATGGAAATACTCTTGAGATTCAGAAGCGATTAAGAGACCACATCGAGCAAATTAAAACTCGCCGCGAGCCCCGTCTGTGAAAAAGAACTTAAACTTCTTGGCCGATATTTCCATTTTTGGGTTCCCAGACGGCTGGAACTATGCGCCGAACGGCAGCTTCTTGGACAGTTGGAGTTCGGTCTCTCGCCCCGGCGGCCATCACGCATTTTGAAATTGCTATGATTGAGAACACTGCGGGAATTTTTCCGCTTCGATAGGTATCCTTAACGCCAGGAGAGCGCGCCGCGCAGGCTTCCATGTTGGATGTGGATTTTAGCGAACAAACCGACGTCGGAAGGGTCCGGGAACAGAACGAGGACTCGCATGGGCACGTGGCTCCGGCCAATCCCGCGCAAGCGCGTTCGCATGGTTGGTTGTTCGTACTGGCGGATGGGGTGGGAGGGCATGCGCGAGGCGAGGTTGCTTCCCACATTGCCGTGGAATGCTTGCTGGAGGGATTCCGCGAATCCCGCGCCGGCGAACCCCACACCACCCTCCTGCCGCGGCTGGCAGAGAAGGCCAACTTGCGCGTTTATGAAGCCGGCCACGCCGCGCAGGGTGGGGCGCGGATGGCCACCACCTTGGTCGCCTGCGGGCTGCGTCACGACCGCGCCGTCATTGCGCACGTGGGCGATTCGCGCTGCTACCTGATCCGGCGGGGCCGCGCCACCCCGCTCACCCGCGATCACACCGTAGCCAATGAGCACTTGCGCTTGGGCCTGATTTCCCCGGATGAGTCTTCGCAATCGCCCAGCCGCCACCTGCTGCTGCGCTCACTGGGAAACGACCTTTTCGTGAATGTCGAGGTCAATCAGACGCAAGTGGTTCCGGGTGATGTGTTGTTACTCTGCTGCGACGGACTGCACGGCGCCTTGGAAGCAGCCGATATGGCTCGTATTGTTACCCAGAATCGGGATTTGCGGGAGGCCGCGCAACAGTTGGTGGCGCTTGCCAATGAACGGGATGGCAGCGATAATATCACCGTTCAGGTAGTTCGCATCAAGGGCGTCGAACGTGTGGGAATGTACCGAGGGAGGCCCTATAAGCTGCGCTAACGCGGCATGGCCGGAACCAAAAACGACGAAGGCAGCAAGCAGAAGGCAGCCCTCGTTGTCGCGTCGGAAATAGTGAATAGCGAATAGTAAAACGCCCTCCCACCTCTTCAACCGTAAGGCGGGCGCAAGCCATTGATTATTTGCTATTTACCACTTACTATTTACTGTTATGCATCCCCCGTGGCCTGAGCTGCCACTCACTTCATGAATTCTATCCACGCCGGTGATCAACTCGATCACTACCAGGTTGAACAGCTCGTAGCCCGCAGCGGCATGGCCTCCATTTACCGGGGGATCGATACCCGCACGGGACGCCCGGTAGCCATCAAGATCCCGCACCCCGAGATGGAGTGCGATCCCATCTTTTTTGAGCGCTTCCGTCGCGAAACGGATATTGGCGCCAAACTCGACCACCCCGGCGTTATGAAGGTGCTCGTGGACGAAGATCGCAAACGCGTCTACATGGTGATGGAGTGGGTGGAAGGGCGGTTGCTGCGCCGCGTGATGAGCGAGCAGCGGAAGTTTCCTCCCGAACGCGCTGTGAAAATCACCCTGCGCATCCTCGACGCGTTGGGTTACATCCACAGCCACGGCGTCGTGCACCGCGATCTGAAGCCTGAGAACATCATGGTCGACGCCGACGACAACATCAAATTGATCGACTTTGGTATTGCGGCCAACGCCGGCGCCCGGCGCATCACCTTTGCCAAACTCAGCAACACCATGGGCACGCCCGATTATATTTCTCCCGAACAGGTGAAAGGAAAACGCGGAGATGGGCGCAGCGACCTTTACGCTTTGGGCGTGATGCTCTATGAAATGCTGACCGCCAAGGTGCCGTTCCAGGGGCCGAATCCCTTCGCCATCATGAACGACCGCTTGCTCAATAACCCCATTCCGCCGCGCGAGGTCGATCCCGCCGTCAGCCCGCAACTCCAAGAGATCATTTACCGTGCCCTGGAACGCGATCCGGCCAAGCGCTATCAGAACGCAGCGGAATTTGCCCACGACCTCCAGCGCCAGGATGAAGTGGGGGTCGCCGACCGCCCGGAACTCCGCGACTGGAAAGAACGGCGTTCACCCCTCATCCGAAGAATCCTCTTCTACATCATGCTGGCGTTGATCCCCATCGTGATCTTCGGCGTTCTCCTCTACGTGGCCAAACATACTTAAGAGAGTTATGAAAAACATGGTCGCGCCGACCTTTTGGTCGGCAGCGTGCAATTCTCCAAGTCGACTGAGGTGATCCGTCAGCTCCCACAAGTCCCTTCGGGAAATCGCCCCGACTCGTCGGGGTGCCAGCCAAACCGCTTGTAATCGGCCAATGGCTGGCTGAGATGGGCCACTATCCGTTCCCGTCCTCCCCCAGGCAAGGTGCACCAACGCCAACCCGCACAAAGAACAGGTGATAGATTTCTGGCTGGGAGCCCGGATTGGCCACGCGCTTGCACTCTACGACATTGGATTTACGGGTGCTGCTCGAAGCACGGAGGTGTGCGATGAAAAGGCGATACCTGTTGGAAGCCATTCCTCGTTGCCCGTCGACCGTTGTTCTCGCTGGGTTCTTGTGGGCTGCAACTATAGCCTGCGCGGGTCCGGCCCAGGCTCAATCTTTCACTAAGCCGGACGCTGCCACGGCCCCGCAAACGGAAGCCCAGGCAGCGCAAAACCCGCCGAAGAATAACCCCGCCAAATCGGGTGTATGGCATCGCTTCGGCGAGGGCGATAACACCTCGGTGGTGGGCCAAAGTCAACCGGGCGTCTGGCACACCTACGGTCCGAGCCCCGGCACGCCGAAGGTTGGTCGTGATGAAATGACTCCCGGGCAAGACTTCGGCGCAGACCGCAGGGGCGATTTGGAAAGGCAGATGTGGGCGCTCGTCAACCACGACCGTTTGGATCCCGAGACCGCCACCGAGACGGGTGGCCGGGCGCAGCCCCTCAGGTGGAACGAGAACCTGGCTGCGGTCGCTCGAGCGCATTCCCGCGACATGCTCGAGCAAGGATACTTTGACCATGTCGACCCGGCGGGCAGGACCCCTTGGAAGCGAATAAACGAGGCCGGAATTCCCTGGGGGGCTTCGGGAGAGAATATTGCTATCTACGGAACCGTTCTGGGCGCGGAAGCGGCATTTATGAATGAGCCCCGGTTCCAACACAATCATCGGTCCAACATCTTGAACGCGAATTACACTGACGTGGGAATCGGAATCGTGCAAGGGGCGAATGGTAGCCTCTACATCACGCAAGATTTCGTCGCCACTCCGGCTAACGGCGGTGGCGTTGTCAGCACTCCACGAGCCACTTACAAACCCAAGCCAGCTTATACTCCGGCAGCCAGAAAGGCCAGGATAGAGGGGGAAGTTGCGCTGGCGGTTGTCATCGATACTCGAGGAAACGTCACCCAAGTCAAGGAAACTTCAGGTCCGCTTGGTGGGGGTCTGGACGAAAACGCGGTCGCAACCGTTCGCACCTGGAAGTTTGAGCCAGCTAGGCGCGCCGGTGTCCCAGTAACCGCGAAATCGGTGGTCAAGGTCACATTCAGGCTCTTCGTGTGAGCGCTCCTAGCTATCGGGATCCAAAATGGAAATTCGCGCGATCTGGCTTTCGTATTGCGTGCTACCCCTGACCGGCCCAATTCACCAAGTTCTCCGCAAGCTTGCGCAAGTGTAGAGGCGCCTCCTGCAGCCGGTCGGGGTTCATCTGAGGTTTGGGGAGTATGATCCACGAACCCAACTGTGCAATGACCACGGTCCCTGCGCCATACTCCCGTGCAAAAATCGCCGGAATGCGGGCGGGGTCCATGAGAGATGTCCAACGGGGGCCGAAGGTTTTCCAGGGTCGGGAGAACTGCGTTTCCGCCCTGTTCGAGACAACGGTATAGGCCAACTCGTGCCAGATGGGGACGCCGCGCGCATTCCTGGTATCAGAGAGGCTGTCTGCACAAGGGTGCCTGACAGCCCTTCGAGCAGTCGGTGCGGCATATCAGCATAGGCGAACTCCTGGCTAGGCCGGTAAGATGGGTCAGCCCAAAACGTAATACCCTCGAGCAGCGGATCGTCGCTTGCCCGGGAAAGCGGATCCCAGATCAGCAGCTTTCCGCCACCCCGAACCCAAGCTTGGAGCGCTGGCCGCACCTTTTTGTACTCAGCCAACGATGGATCGTCCACAATCGCCAGCTTGGCGCGGGGCAGCTCGCGCGCTGCCGATATGCGTCGCGCCAGCTCCAGACATCCGTACAGGACTCTGGAAGGATCGCTGCCTGCGACGATCCAGCGATCGCCCACCCGGCTATGATGAAACGCTTCAGTCCTTGCCGCAAAGTCAGGAAGCCCCGCCATCCCGGCGAACAGGCTCGAGGAATTCACGCCCACCAGGATAGTCCCCGCCGCATTCGCCCCGGGAACCGTGCGCTCAAGCGCCTCCCGGAGGCGCGCAGCGCCGTAGAGCTCGCGTGGGGTGGCTTGCGGATCCGTGGCGATTGTCACGGTGCCAGCCTGCGCGCTCCCAGAGAGTAGCAGAACGAAAATAGGTACCAGTAATCGCACGATAGCCCTTCCTTCCTTTCGTCCGTCCTCCGGAAGCGTGAAGAGATTGGTGAAAAGCCAAAAGAGCCTCACGCATAGGCGCTGAATCGCGAAGTTGGCGCGGCAAACGCAGGACTTCGTGCTTGTGGGTACGGGTGCTGACGCCCGTTCCTGGACGCGGGATAAGGTTGTCGGGTCTACTTGCGCGTGGTAGCATCCTCCCTTCACCTTCACACGGGGAGAAAACCGCATTCATGGCCACATCTTTGATCGCTTTCCAAGGTGAAAGAGGCTCGTTTAGCGAGGAAGCCGCGTACAAGCTCCTGGGGCGGAGGATCCGCGTGCTGCCTTGCGAGACTTTTGCGGCTACCTTTGAAAGCGTCACCCGCGGGCGCGCGAATTACTGCCTGGTTCCGATTGAGAACACTCTGGCCGGGTCCGTTTACGAAAACTTCGACCTGTTGCTCGCCAACCATCTGCACATTGTGGGCGAGGTGAGCTTGCGCATTGTCCACCATCTCATCGCGCTTCCGGGCACGAAGCGCCAGGATGTGCGCCAAGTCTATTCCCATCCCGTGGCGCTGGCCCAGTGCGGCCGCTTCTTCACTAAGAACCCGCAAGTGGAACGGATCACTTATTACGACACGGCGGGGTCCGTCAAAATGCTGGCGGAGCGCCGCCCACCCGGCGCGGCTGCCATCGCCAGCCGCATCGCTGCGGAGGTTTACCACGCCCGTATCCTGGCAACGCATCTGGAGGATCACCGCGAGAATTATACGCGCTTCCTTCTGCTCTCCAAGACCGCACGCGTCTCCCCGAAAGCCAACAAAGTCTCCATAGTGTTTTCCACACGTAACCTGCCGGGAGCCCTCTACAAGTGCCTGAGCGTTTTCGCCCTCCGCGACGTTGATTTGACCAAAATGGAATCGCGGCCCTTGCGCGGCCGCCCGTGGGAGTACTTCTTCTATCTCGATTTCATCGGGAACGTGAAGGAGGACCGTTGCAAAAAGGCTCTGGCCCACTTGAGCGAAGTGACCAACTTCTTGCGAGTCCTAGGGTGTTACGAAAGAGGCAGTGGACAGTGAACAGTGGACAGTGAACAGTGGACAGTGAACAGATGACAGTGAATACGCACATTGAATAATCGGGAGTAATTCACCGGGAGCGAAAAGCAGATAACGATGGTCGGAGAGGTAACGCAGCCCAGGGATTATCGGGACTTGATAGTGTGGAGAAAGGGGATGACCCTTGCCAAGCAGGTCTATCAAATTACCCAGGCATTTCCGGAGCTGGAGAAATTCGGGCTCGTGTCACAGATGCGCAGAGCCGCCGTCTCCGTTCCATCGAACATCGCCGAAGGCCAAGCGCGCAACACCACCGGCGAATTCGTCCAATTCCTCTCGCACGCCCTTGGGTCCGTAGCCGAATTACATACCCAATTACTCTTAAGCGTCGAACTCGGTTACTGCAAACAAGCCGACACGGAGGCATTGCGCACGATTATCACGGAACTGCGCAAGATGTTAACCACGCTGCGCAAAAGACTTTTAGAACACTGAACCAGTAGCCCGGGAATCCTGTTCGCTGTGTTCTGTCCACTGCCCACTGTCCACTGTCTTTCTCACCACGCCAGCGCGTAGCGGAAACCGCGCACATCGGCGCCCGCCGAGATGACCTGTGTGCTGGAATTGTATTCCACCATGGTGGGCGCGGTAGGATTACTCCAATCTCCTCCCACCAGCAGCCTGTGGCCGCGCGCGCGCAGCTCGTCGAGTACCGCTTGTTCGAAGCGCTTCTCAATGTCCAGCGTCAGCGGCTGATCGAGATGAGAGTCAAAGGTGCTGTACATGGCTTCGGAGTTGAACCGCGGGGCTTCCACCGCCTCCTGCGGATTCATTCCGAACTCCACCACGTTCAGGAATATTTGCAATAGGGTTTGGTCCTGGCTGTCGCCGCCCGGAGTGGAAAAAACCAGCCAGGGCTGGCCGTCGCGCAGCGCTAACGAGGGCGTCAGGGTGATGCGCGGCCGCTTGTGCGGGGCAATTTGATTGGGATGCCCCGGCGTCAGCACAAATGCCTGCGCCCGCTCGGAGAGGGGGATTCCCGTGTCGCCCGCAATGACGGCGGGTATCCACGCGGCGCTGGGTGTGGCGGAAAAAAGGTTTCCGTCGTGATCGATCACATTGACGCAGGTGGTGTCCTGGTGCTCCCCATTGCGGTGCTGGAACCGAGCGCGCGTAAAATCCTCCGGGGCTCGCGCGGCCATGTGGACGGGGTCGCCGGGGATGTGCTCCGCGGAAGCCCGATGCGGGCTGATCAGCGGCCGCCGGATTTTCGCGTAGTCCTTGGAGAGGAGAGTGGCGGGCATGGGCGTGAAATCCGGGTCCCCGTAATAAGCATCACGGTCGGCATACCCCAGCTTTTCCGCTTCCACCACGGTGTGGACGTAGTCGGCGGAATTGTGCTCCATGCCTTTCAGATCGAACCCCTCAAGCAGGTTGAGGTTCTCAAGGAACACCGGGCCTTGCGTCCAGAAACCACACTTATAAACCTGCACTCCGCGATAAGTCACCATGAGAGGGGCTTCTACGCGCGCATGGAGGGCGGCAAAATCCTCCTCGCGCAGCAGGCAACCCGCTTCTTTGCAAAAATCGCTGATGCGCATGGCAAGGGGTCCGCGGTAGAAGTAATTGCGCACCGCTTCGATAGCCGCGGTTCGCCCCCCTCCGGCGTTTTGCTTTTCCACTGTAGCGAGGGTTTGAAACGTGCGTGCCAAGTCAGCCTGGACGAAAATTTCACCGGCTTTCGGCAGCCGCCCCCCGGGCATATAAACCTTCGCCGTGGCTGGCCACTTTTCGGCGAGGGGCATGCCGCGCGCGAGTGCGCGCTCCAGGGTGGCATTGAGAGGAAACCCCTCGGCGAGTTCAATGGCCGGCTGGATGACCTCCGCCAGGCTTTTCGTTCCGTACTTCTCCAAGGCCAGCAGAAGGGAGTCCATAGCGCCCGGCACAATCGCGCTCAGCGGACCGAAGGAAGGGATGATGCCGCCCTTGGCTCCGGCATATGTGGCCTGCCCCACCGCGCGAGGATCGTCGCGCCGCAGGTGTTCGTAAAATTCCACCGTCGCCAGTTCCGGAGCGATGCCGTCGCCGTTGATGGCCACCACCGGGCTGTCCTTCAGCTTGATCAAGATCGGGCACTCGCCTCCCGCACCGAAGCTCGTCATCTCCACCACGGACGCGGCGAAAACCGAAGCGACACCGGCGTCAACCGCGTTGCCGCCCTTCTCCAAGATGCGCAGCCCTGCCTCTGCTACCAGGGGATGGCCAGCAGCCACCACACCGCGACGCCCCTCCACCAGCGGCTTCAGGGTCACCGCGTAGCCGGGAAAACCTGGAAGCAGAAGTGCCACTCCCAATGCCACTGAAACAAGGTTTGCGGTCCATTTGCGCAGACTCATGATTAACCTCCGGAGGAGCTTGCCCGTGGGTGGAAGCGAAATCGTCGCGGAAAAACTTGCATATGTCAAGCCGGCCTTGGGGCCTGCACTGGGGCGAGCCGTGCGCTGCGGCAATATTCACAAAGCGGTCTGAAAGAATGTGGGCTATATTTTTTCTTGAGAATCTTTATTGACGGAGTATTCAACATGTCTCAGTTGGCTCGGCGCAATTTCCTGAAAACCTCTTTGGCCGCCTCGGCTGCAAGCCTTATGCCGGTCCGAATGCGCGGCGCGACGGAGACCGCCGCGGCGCTCCGCGTCTTTAAACTGGGCGCAATTTCCGACGGCTTTTCGGATGACTTTGAAGAGGCCCTGAAGCTAATGAAAGGTTACGGCCTCGAGTGGGTTGAGATTCGCCACATTTGGGGGCACGTTTACAATACGGAAGCGAGTCCGGAAGAGGTGCGCCGGATACGAGACTTGCTGGACGAATATGGATTTCGCGTGTCGGTGGTCAGCACGGCCTTCTACAAATGCGCGCTGCCGGGTACGGCGCCGATGGGCAATCCGAAGGATGCCTACCCTTATTCCGAACAGATGGATTTGCTAAAGCGCGCCGCCGAACGCGCCCACGCCTGGGGCACCAAGACACTGCGGGGCTTCGCCTTTTGGCGCGTCGCGGAGCCCGAGAAGATTGCCGCGCGCGTGGCGGAAGAACTCGAAAAGGCAGCAGCCGTGGCGCACGGCGTGGGCGTGCGCTTGGCCATCGAGGATGAGGGTTCGTGCAATGTGAGAACCGGACACGAGTTGGCGCGGCTCCTTGCCGGCGTCGAAGCTCCTAACGTCGGCGCGAACTGGGATGTCGGCAATCCCTGGTTCGGCGGTGAGGCTTCCTTTCCCTCGGGATATGATCTTTTGCCCAAGAACCGCATCTGGCACATGCATTTGAAAAGGGTGGCCTGCGAGGCCCCCGGAAAACAATGCCTCGATGCCTTCGCTGACCAGGGCAGCATTGACTTGGTGGGCCAGCTCCGCGCCCTGCGCCGTGACAAGTATACCGGGACAATGTCGCTGGAATGCGAGTACCATGCCCCCGGAATGTCACATCTCCAAACCACCCAACGGTCGATGGAAGGGTTGCTGAAGGTGGCGGCACTGGCCGCTGCGTAAGCACGGATCAGCCGCGGCGCGGGAAGTGGCGCGCCGGTGTTTTGCGGAGATCGGGGTAATCACTCACCTTAAGAGGCAGGACCGCGCAACCCGCTCAGCCAGCGATGCCCTGGCCCGCGAGCGCGATGTTATTGCGGGTGGTGTTCTTGACCAGGTACATGGCTTCATCCGCTTGGCGCAGGAGTTCCTTGCGGGTGCGGCCATCCACAGGGAAGGAGGCGACCCCAAAGCTGGCGGTGACTTTGATATTCATTTTCTCTTCCGTGAAAAAGACGCGATTGATCAGCAGGTCGCGGATGCGGCGCACCACCATCAAGGCATTTTCTTTGGAGGTTTGGGGAAGCAGAACCACAAACTCGTCGCCGCCGTACCGGAAAGCGTAGTCGATCATGCGCAGGTGAGCCTTAATGCCATCGCCGATCATCCAGAGAAGTTTGGAACCCACCAAGTGTCCGTGGACATCGTTGACCTGTTTGAAATGATCGAGGTCAATGAAAATGACGGAAAATTCGTAGCCGTAACGATTGGAGCGATAGATCTCCGTGTCGAGGACGAAGTTGAGGTGCCGGGCGTTGTAAAGCGCGGTGCAGTCATCGGTGATGGTGAGCTCGTGGATGCGCTGCACGTAACGGGCGTTTTCCAGCGCGATGGCAGCATAGTCCGCGAGGCTTTTAAGGATGGGTATATCTTCCGCGCCGAAGCTGGGTTTGCCGAGGGCGTTGACGAGTTCGATGACCCCCAGCACGTGATCATGGGCTTTGATGGGTACGCAGACGATCGAGCGCGTCTCCGTGTGTGTCAACTCATCCACCTTGGGCGTGAAGCGCGGATCATGGGAGGTGTTTTCAACCAGCAGGGGCTCGCCGGTCTGGGCCACCCACCCCGCCACTCCCTCACCGAGCTTCAAGCGAACATCCCGGAGTTTTTCCGCGCCGGCGCCGATGGCAATCTCGAAATACAGCTCCTGCGTGTTCTCATCCAGCATCAACAGCGACCAGGTATCCGGCTGGAGCAGATCGCTGATCTTTTCCATGATGGTCTGAAGAATTTTCTGCAAGTCGAGCGTAGAGAAAAGTGCCTTCCCCACTTCGTGAAAGAGTGAGAGGCGTTCGACCTGACGTTTCAGTTCAACAATTTGATCTTCTGAGCCCATCACGTTTCCAGACTACAACCGGATATAGGTGCGTATAAACCTTTTAAACCATTGAGCCGGGCTTTTCAACCTTTTTGTCGGGGAGCCACCCCCCCGGGGGTGTCCTGTTAAAGCATTTGACACTGTTATGCGCGGGAAAATATGATGAAAGAGGACTAATCTGTAAGGAGCGAACAAGGCCCCCCTATGCCCGCCTTTGGTGAAAATCTTCGGCGCGAGCGAGAAATGCGAGGCGTGAGCCTGGAAGAGATTTCTTCCGCTACGAAGATCAGCTTACGTTTTCTCGAGGCCATTGAACGGGAAGATTTCTCCAAACTTCCCGGGGGGATTTTCTCGCGCAGTTTCATCCGCAGCTACGCGCGCTATCTGGGTTTGGACGAAGAGCGGGTGGTGGCTGAATACCAGCTTGCCGCCCAGCCCCAGGCGGATTTTGACTTGCATCGGATGGCGGCGGGCAAATCCGACTCCAGGCGACGGACGGCCCGCACCCCGCTGATCGCCACGCTGGTGGCGCTGGTTCTGCTGGCGGGGGGCTATGTGCTCTTCCGCTACTCGCCGCGCGCCGCAGAAGCTCCGCCGCCGCCCCCGCCCGCGCCGGTTCTAACCCCCAAGCCGGCTGCCCCTCCGACCGTACCCGCCCCCGCAAGTTCCGGCGATGCTACGGTGGTCCCCAGCGTGAATCCTGCTGGGGGTGAGGTGACGCCGGGATCGTCCCCCAGTACAGCCGCGGCCACGGGCGCTACCCCCAAACCCCAGGGGGGACCGGCGGCAGGAATAAGCCCCGTGGCGCAGCCCAGTCCACAAACGGGAAATCCGCCCGGAACGAGACCCGATGCCAATGCTGACTTGGTACTGCAAGTGGCGGCGACGGACAAGGTTTGGGTCGGCGTGGAAGCGGACGAGAAGACGGTGCTCCAGCGTTCGCTGAATCCCGGCGAAGTGGAAACCTTTAAAGCGCACAAATCTTTTGACGTGACGGCGGGGAACGCGCAAGCCGTTATTCTCACGTTGAACGGCGAGACGCAGAAACCTATGGGGCGGAGCGGCGAGGTGAAGTCCGTCCATCTGACGCGCGAGGATCTGAAAAACTCCCCACCATGAGGTCCTAACATTTCCGAACGCTTGGTGGATTTAATCCGCTCCGGCAAGGCGCCCGAGGTGGTCCGTCGTAAGGGTGCAGCGGGGGCTTTGCCTTTGCCGGTGGAAGATAAAATCGAGATCCTGACTTTGCTCGCGGCTGCCCCGGAAGCGGACCTGCGCGAGAAGGCGCTCGAAACGCTGCGGGCATGGGACCACGCCGAGGTCCGCCGGGTTATGGCCAGCCCGAAGACGGCGCCGGATGTGCTACGCTTAGGTGCGGAGCAACTCCTCGCGGGACACGAGGAACTAAGGGAAATACTCCTCTGGAACCCCAGTCTTCCCGCCGAATCCCACGATCGGCTGCAACAGAAGCCTGCCCCCGAACCCGTAGTCGTGGAGGCAGCGGACGGAGCGCCCAGCCCGCCTCAGCCGGAACCTCCCCCTCAGCCTCTCGTGCAGGAAGCGATGAAAGAACCCCCCAGCAAACTTGAGACCGAGCCTTCTCCTCAACCCGCCGCCGAAGAAGCTGCGGTTGAAATTCTGGCTAAGTTGGCGGCAGGTGAGAAAATTGAGGATGTGCATGGAGCGCCAGTCGAGGCTCCGCCCGAAGTCACCAAGCGTGACGATGAGCTGACTCCGAAAGACCGGGAAACTCTAATCGAGAAGATCAATCGTATGTCCGTCGTGGAGAAAATCAAGGCGGCGCTGACCGGCAATCTGGAAACGCGTTCGCTCTTGATTCGCGACTCAAATAAAATCATATCGCGCGCGGTGTTGCAGTCACCTAAGATCTCCGACACGGAAGCCGAGGGCTACGCCGCTGCCAAGAATGTATCCGAGGAAGTGCTGCGCCTCCTCGCCTCGAACCGTAAGTTCATGAAAACCTACGTGGTGATGAGAGCCCTCATCAATAATCCCCGTGCCCCCATCGACGTCACCATGCCTCTGATTTCCCGGATAAACGACCGGGACCTGAAGGGGCTTTCCATGAATCGCAATGTTCCAGAGGTCATCCGGAGCTTGGCGATCAAGGCGATCAAGCAAAAGGAAGAGGCCGCCAAGCCGAAGCTTCCTGGTAAGCACTAACCTCCTTGACGCTTTCCGTATCAACCCAAGAACGGATGAGAGATTTACGGCGTAGGTGAATTCCCACTTAAGGCAGCCAGAGCCTGAGGGGAAGCGAAGATGGTCCTGGCGTTATGCCCAACACCCGGCACCTCGATCAAGCGCCATTTGCAGGGCCACGCGTGCGCGCGGGCAACAGATTGGGCGGCGCGGAAAGTGTTTTGCCCACGCTCGTACCGAGTGCCGCCTTGCGCCCGCGCCAAGGCACTATCGTCGCGGTCTTTGTCACCCAGATCTTCCTGCCCCAGCAGAATTGTAACAGGCTGTGCGAGGTAGTTTCGCAGTGCGGCCTCGCCCCCCTCGGGGGGATAAACACCTTTGAAGCCAAAGGGCGCCTCGACCTCCAAATCCGGGAGGACATATGTAGACGGGTTGGCGATGACAATCCTCCGGGCCGTGTTGGGAATGAAAGCCGCAAACCGACTCAGGAATTGAGCGCCGCCCGAATGGCCGATTAGATAGTAAGGAAGCTGCGGCTGGCCTTCCGAGTTCCCCACCCAATCGATGAGAATCAACAGAAGATTTCCAGTCCACTCAGCGGACGGCAAAAGCGATCCCGCATGAACGATCCCGCCCTTTTGGTAGCGCCAAGTGGGAAATCTCCGTTCGTCAAACAAAGGTGCGACTTCGGTCGCGCAAAGCGCGTCGGCCAGTGGGAGCGCGTCGTCACGGTAGGATTCGGCGTTGCGGTGCAAACCGTGCAGAACCAGCAGCAGTGAGGACGGTGTGCAGGTTTTGGGGCGATAGGTGAAGATTTCAAGAGGGACGCCACCTAAATCGACGGTCTGGTGGGCTAGCCCTTTGGGGAGCGGCTTGGCGGGAGCCAACAGGGCAGGGCAAAGTACGAGCAGCAACGCCCAAATCATTTCCTTGGCGACTTTCCCTGACGGCCCATGTCTGCGGGTCAGTTCCGGGCTGTGGCATCTTCCCATTCGTCGATTTGACGTCATAGGTTCGGCCCTTAGCAAACCACGTTCACAATCGCCGCGGGCGCTCCACCGCATTCGCTACGTGGCGCGCTGGGCCTGAACTGCGGCGAAAACCTCCAGCATCTGATCGTGCACCAGGCCGTTGGAGGCAAACACGTCGTCGCCAAGCAGGTTGAAGGCTCCTCCCTGCACGTCGGTTACTCGTCCACCCGCCTCCGTAACCAGCAGCGTGCCGGCGGCTTTGTCCCAGGGATTGAGCTTCAACTCCCAGAAGCCATCATAGCGACCCGCCGCAACGCAACAGAGGTCGAGCGCCGCCGAGCCTGCGCGCCGGATGCCGTGGGAAAGCTCCGTGAAGCGGAAATAGAACTGAATATTCAAGTCGTGATTTGTCGCGAAAGGGGGAAAACCCGTGGCGACCAGGCTCTCGCTCAGTTTCTCCGTGGGGGAAACGAGCAAACGCTGGTTGTTAAGATACGCACCGGCGCCGCGTTCCGCCGTGTAGGTATCATGGTGAGTGGGATCGTAAACCACACCGGCAATCACCTCGCCACGATAAGCGAGGCCAAGGGTGACACAGTACACGGGGAAGCCGTGCGCGTAGTTCGTCGTCCCATCCAGGGGGTCGACATACCAGCAATAGTCGGAGGTGGAACGATGGTTGCCACCTTCTTCGGCCACGATGGCGTGATCGGGAAAGCGCTCCCGTAAGCGCCCCACGATAAGGGCTTCGGAACGGCGATCCGCCACCGTAACCAGGTCCGACCGGCGCTTGTAGCTGATTTCCAGAGGCTGCTTAAACAGTTCGGCGAGTAGTGCCCCTGCTTCCCGAGCGATTTCTACGGCCGCGCTGAGATGATCCGGCATGATTTCCCACCACCTAAAGTGAAGAACAAGTCAAAAGGCAAAACGCAAAAGTCAAAGCCTCAGCAAAAACTCCAGGTTGTTTACGGTTATTACTTTTGCCTTTTGGGCTTTGCGTTTTGACTCTTGACTTTCCCTTCCGCCTTGAACACCTTTAAGGGTCTCCCTTAATTACGATGTGCGATTGGCCTTCCCCTTCCGCCCAGACGGCGCCATCCGCGAAGTATTCCTTCTTCCAGATTGGCACAATCTGTTTGAGGCGGTCGATGGCGTATTGGCAGGCTTCAAACGCCGCCCGCCGATGTTCGGCCGTGACGATGATGGCCACGCTGGCCTCGCCAATCTCCAGGCGACCCAGGCGGTGAATCATGCCGATGCCATCAATCGCAAACTTCTGCTTCGCCTCGCCTCCCAGTTCTTCCATTTTGCGAATCGCCATGGGCTCGTACGCCTCATACTCCAGGTAGAGCGTGGCCCTTCCGCGCGAATGATTGCGCACGATCCCTTCGAACGTTACCACCGCTCCGTCTTCCGCAGCGCGGAGCTGAATCGCCAGGTCGGAGGCGGAAATCGGACTGCGCGTGATGCGAAAGAAATCCCTGCCCGCGCCACCGCTCACCGGAGGCATAAACGCCACCTCATCACCATCGCGCAAGGGGGTGGTACCCTTGGCGATTTCCTGATTGACCGCGAGGAGGAGTGAGCCCCCTACCGACAGCAGGCGCGGGAAACGACTCTCATAACGGCGTCGAAGCCCCTCCAGATTTTCGCCCCCGGGGAGTTCCACCTGCTCCTGCGCGATACCTGTCAGGTCATGAGTAATGCCAAGAAACAGCACGTTGACTTTCATGATGGGCTAGAAACTCCACTCCCTTGCAGCCGTTCCTGTATCCGTCCAGTATACACGCCGGGGGCGCTGAAGGCATGGCGAAACCCCGTGCGACCGTGGGTGAAGGGAGGTGGCGCGCCGTGCCCTTGCCACCTATGCGTCAACCCTCTTCGAAGCTCGGAAGGCTGAGGTCACCCTGACTTTCCCAGCACATGCCGCAGAGCGCCTTTGAGTTGAGGAAAGCGAAACTCATACCCCGTGGCCAAAAGCCGCGCGGGTTCCACGCGGGCGCTGGCCAGCAGCAGGTTGTCCGCAAGTTCTCCCATGACCAAGTGGGCCGCGAAGACTGGCAGAGGAAAAATCGTGGGACGCCACAGGACGCGGCCGAGGGTTTTGGTGAATTCCCGATTGGTGACGGGATGGGGCGCCACGGCATTCACCGGGCCGCGCAAGGCATCAGAAAGGATAGCGTGCGAAACGGCTCCCACGACATCATCGATGGCAATCCAGCTCAGGTATTGCCGTCCACTTCCCACGCGCCCACCGATACCCAGTTTGAAAGGCCATAGCATCGTCGCCAGGCCGCCGCCCGCTTTGCTCAGGACGAAGCCAATGCGAAGATTCACCACCCGAATACCGTGGCGCCCCGCGGGCTCCGTCGCTGCTTCCCAGGCCTTCGTAACCTCGGAAAGATACAGCGAGCCCGCAGAGCTCTCCTCGTCCAACACCTCGTCACCACGGTCACCGTAGTAACCGACCGCGGAAGCGGATACGAGAACGAGGGGGCGATCCCGCAAATGCGCCAGGGTTTCGCAGAGCAATTGCGTGCCTTTGACGCGACTCTCGAGGATGCGAGCTTTCTTCTCGGGCGTCCATCGGCCGACGATGGTCTCTCCGGCCAGGTGTACGACGGCGTCGAAATCTTCCAGGTCGTCCGCATCGATCGTACCCGCATCGGGGTCCCACGTAACATGCCTGCCGCTGGCATGAGACTTCGACCTGGTTAGGCGGACTACTTTATGGCCGTCGGCCGTCAAAAAGGTCAACAAGGCATGACCGATCAATCCGCTGGAGCCTGTCAGGAGAATGCGCATTGGAGTAACCTCCTACCGGGCCTGAAGAGGCGCGGAGGATTACGAATCTCGTCAAAGGGGATAATTCCCTACACCGTTCCGATTCGGAGTGAATTCGAGCCAATTCAATTCCAGATCGTTAAAGTTTCGCCCCAGTTTCGCATAATTAACGCGAAAAATCTGCAATCTGCCCAATAATTGTGCAAAAAAGCGGACATTTTGCCATCCATTTTCTTTGTTTTCATACACATTCCGGCTTCGCTCGTATATTATTAACATCCTTTTTTGATCTGTTCCCCCGCGCACTGGCCTCGCTCCATGAATCCGACGCTCGAACTGAAGGCTAGTTGTGTCATTTCACCCAGAAACACTCCTCCACCTGAAAGTCCCGCATTTTGCGTTCCATTGTTAGTAGAGATACTTAACCAAAAAGTAAAATAAACGGGCCACCAGACACGACCAAATGCCCGCTGGTGTCTCGTCTGCCGCGGGCTCGGTCGGCCGACGGACAACCGGTAGTCATAGACGCCCACTGTAAGAATCAAACCGAGTGACTACTGTCGGCCGGTATCACTATTTCTCTTGCCCGTGGGATAATTGAATCGTTCGAGGGCGCGGGACATGCCCGGGAGGCTCAAGGTGAGTCACATTCTCATGGCCGGAAAAGACTGGCAAGCCCGTGCTCTTTTGCGCGCGCAACTATTAGACGAGGGATTTGAGGTCGAGGCCTACGAAACCATTCCCGATGCTCTGGCGACGCTGGAGCCGGGGACAATCCTGCCGGATCTGTTTATCGCTGATATTTCCGCGAGCGACGACCCTTCCACCGACGTGGAAGCCCTTTCCGCTTGGTCCCTCAAGGTTCCCATCTGGATCATCGCCAGTCGCACTTACATTGTCGAGAAAGGTCTGCGCGGCCACGGGTTCGAAATGATTCTGCTGCGCCCCGTGGACGTGAATGAACTGGTGGACCAGATCAAGCAGCGGTTGGAAAAAGATTTGGAAATTGAATGAGGGCAGAGTTGGGTGCGGGGAACCCTTAAGTCTTGGGTCGCGCGTCTTCAAGGCTGGCGCAGAGTGAAACTCTGCGATATTGTGAGCGACACGGATAAGACGCAGAGCTGCGCCAGCCGGCCCGCTTCGAGGATTTCGCACGGGTCTGCGGGGCATTCAGCAAACCAAACACCATCAGTGCAGCGGCCACGGTAATGCTCGTACCCACCCATCGCCGTTCTCTGCACAAGCCCGATTTGTCTGCTCCGTCCTGCGTCATGATCCAGAACCTCCGAATTATGTACCCCGAATCGCTATCCACTGATCACTGTAGCTTTAAAGGGCCAGTTGGCGAAGGAGAGCATTCGTCGTAAACCGGGTAACGCCGGTTCTGTCAAAATCTTTGTCGTTGGACCAGAGTGGGACATCAAGAGTGAGGGCAAGGGCAAGGAGTTCTGCGTCATCCGGGTCGCGCTGCCCAAAGCGTTCCATCGCTTCCGGGATGGCCGCTGCGTAATCTGCCCGATCAACAATCGTCAGTGGTAGAGCACCCACCGCGAGGAGCACCACGTCTTCAGCCAACCGCTTCTATTCCGCCAGGAGGCTGGCATACTCCTCCACCTCCGCCTAGATAGGCGCGACGGTAGAAATCTCGTCAATCGGAGGGGATGTAAGGATAAGCTTGGCGCGCCCGCCCACGACGACCGATAGGATAACGTTAGCGTCCGCGGCGAGTCGCACGGCGCTCCTTCCGCCAGCGATCGAAATCGGCCAACACTTCCTCCTCGCCCAGCCCCCGGCGCTTGATTTGGCGCGCAATGGCCTGGCTCAGCATGGCGAAGGCCTCGCGTTTCATTTCCAGCGGCAGGCTCGCTTGCGGACAAGGGAAGAAAACCCCTGCCAGCCGGCCCCGGCGCGTCACCAGTACCGGGTCTTTCGACCGGAGAAGTCCCGTTGCGCCATCTCGGAACTCCCGAACTGTGCTGATTTTCATAGTGGCCACTCCAGTGACCATTATACGCTGGAAATAGTTACGCGGGAGCTAACGATAAGCTGCCGGCTGCTGTTGCGTAAGACAATGCAAGGTTCCCAAGCCCCAAACCAAATCGACGGCGTGAATTCCCACCACCAGGCGATCAGGGAAAAGGTCCCCGAGAATTCCCAAGGCGATAAAGTCGCGGCGATCATTAAATGTTGGGACCAAAACCGTGGCATTGGATATATAGAAGTTGGCATAGCTCGCAGGCAGGCGTTGGCCATCAAGATAGACAGGCGACGGCATGGGCAGCGGCACAACCTCAAGCTTCGAGCCGTCCTCCAGGCGCATGTCGTGCACCCGCTCCCAATTTTCCTGAAGTGGCGAATAATTCACGTCGTGGGGATTCTTTTCCTGGCAGAGAAGCACCGTGCGTGGCCCCACAAACCGGCATAGGTCATCCACGTGACCGTGTGTGTCGTCACCGGCAATTCCCTTCCCCAGCCAGAGAACGTTTGTCACTCCCAGATATTTTCGGAAGACGGCGGCAATTTCCTCGCGGCTGAAGCCCGGATTGCGGACTTGCGTGTCCGGATCCAGGAGGCATTCCTCCGTAGTCAGCAGCGTGCCGCGCCCGTTCACGTCGATGCTACCGCCTTCCAATACAAACCTCCGGTCCTTCACCACGGCGTCGAACATCCGCACGCGCAACGCTTTCGTTGCGCGCTCCGGCACCTGGCAATCTTTTCGCCAGTTCGGATACTTCGCCCAACCCGTGAAGCCAAAACGCGCAATGGCCACGTCGGGGCGTGGCGCATCACGTTTCACGAACATCGGCCCAAAGTCGCGCGTCCAACCGCGATCGGTCGGAAAGCGAAAGAACTCCACGCGGGCTAAATCCACACCGATCCTCTTGAGGATGCGCCGCGCCTTTTCCTCGTGTGTTTTCGAGTTGACCAGAATCCGTACGATTTCGCCGAGGACGATCTGGCGGACGATATCACCGTACACCCAAGGGATGGGCGCGAACTTCCCGGGCCAGTCCGTGAGGTTGTGCGGCCACCCGATCCAGGTGGCTTCATGCGGTTCCCACTCGGCGGGCATGCGGTAGCGATTTAGGGGCTGGGGGCTAGGGGCTGGGGGCTGGGGATTGGGTTCTAGGTTTTGTGTGTTCGATTCCAGGTGCTGGGAAGAGGCCGAACTCTGGTCAACTGAGTTCAAATTCTTCTGCGCAGAATCCAACTCCCGGTTCCCAGCATATGAATCCGAATCACCACGGCTCAGGTTCTTTTCCCCAGCCCCCAGCCCCCAATCCCCAGTCCCTAGTTTTTTCGCCACGGATCCTCGTCCAGAAAGCGGTGGGTGATTCCTGCGTAGGCGTCAATTCGCCGATCGCGAAGAAAGGGCCAATTGCGCCGCACGTCCTCGAGGCGCGCCAGATCGATTTCCGCCAGAAGGGTTTCCTCCCGATCCGTCGAGGCCTCAGCCAGCACGACGCCAAGGGGATCGCAGATGAACGTCGAGCCCCAGAACTCCAGACCGGCGCTCGCGGCGGAGGTTTTTTCCAAGCCCACGCGATTGATCGCTGCGACGTACACACCATTGGCGATCGCGTGGCCGCGCTGAATGATTCGCCAGGCGTCGCGCTGTGCGGCTCCAAACTGCTCCTTTTCCGCCGGATGCCAGCCGATGGCCGTCGGGTAAAAAAGGATGCTGGGCCCCTGCAGCGCCGCCAATCGCGCGCCCTCGGGATACCATTGGTCCCAGCAGATCAGTGTTGCGATCCGGCCCACTTGCGTGTCGAAGGCGCGAAATCCCAGGTCGCCGGGCGTGAAGTAGAATTTTTCGTAGTAAGCGGGGTCGTCGGGAATGTGCATCTTGCGGTAGAGGCCCACCACGTCGCCGCTCGCATCAATCACCGCCGCACTGTTGTGATAAACGCCGGGGGCGCGGCGCTCGAAGAGGGGCGCCACAATTACCACCCCTCGCGCTTTGGCGACTTTCCCCAAGGTTTCGGTGGTGGGGCCGGGAACCGTCTCGGCAAGATCAAACAGCGCGGCATCCTCGCATTGGCAGAAGTACTGGGAGCGGAAAAGCTCCGGCAAACAGATAACCTCTGCGCCGCGTTGGGCCGCGTCTTCCGCGAGTGCCACGGCTTTTTGCAGGTTTTCATCCTGGTTGGGTGAGCAAGCCATCTGCACCAGGCCCGCGATGTATTTCTGCCTGAATGACATCTGGACGAGACTACACAAATTGCGCTATTTTGCCAAGATTGCAAACGGACGGCCTAGCTCCACTCCCGGTCCCACGACGTGTCGTGGTCCCACTGGGTTGTCGGTTCGAAGTAGCCGGTCCCGGGCTTCAGGTGCGCCTTCACCATGTCTTCGTTGAGAGTAATTCCCAGCCCCGGCTTATCGGGCACGGCAATCCAGCCGTGATTGACAATCGGTTTCTCAACCCCTTCCACCAGGTCGCTCCACCAGGGCACATCCAGTGAGTGGTTTTCGAGCGCCAGAAAGTTTTGCGTCGCCGCCGCGCAGTGCACGCTGGCCATGCAGCTCACCGGCGTCCCGGCGAAGTGCATGGCCATGGGCACGGCGTATTCCCACGCCATGTCACCAATTTTCTTGGTCTCAAGGATGCCGCCCGAGGTGGCCAGGTCAGGGTGAATCTTACTGACGGCGCGATTCTCACAGAGAACCCGGAAGCCTTCTTTGAGGTAGATATCCTCGCCTGTGAGGATGGGCGTAGGACTCTGGTCGGAGATCTGCTTCAGCAGGTCGGTCAACTCCCAGGGAATCACGTCTTCCATCCACGAGAGGTTGTACTTCTCATACGCCTTGCCCAGCCGGATGATTGACTTCACGCCGAGGTGGCCGAGGTGGTCCATGGAAAGTGGAATTTCCATGCCCACGGCGTCACGCACCGCAGCCACGTACTCTTCCAGCAGAGCGATGCCTTTATCGGTGATCTCCATGGCGAGCAGGGGATGGGGGACCTCCGTTTTTTCCCATGCGCTTAAGCCGGAGCGCACGGTCACGGTGCCGGGCTTGTCCGCCACCATTTCGACTCCCAAATCCATTTTGAGCCAGGTAAGGCCCATGACTTCTTTGCGCTCCTTCATTCTCTGGGCGTATACCCTCGGATCCTGGGCCTCCGTAGTGTCAGCGTAAACGCGGATCTTGTCGCGAACCTTGCCGCCCAGCATGACATAGACGGGGACGTTGTAAACTTTGCCCGCAATGTCCCACAAGGCCATCTCCACGGCGCACACGCCGCCCGCCTGGCGCGCCGGTCCGCCGAATTGCTTGATCTTGCGGAAGATTCGCTCCACCTGAAGGGGATTCTCACCGAGTATCCGATTCTTCAGCATCAGAGCATAGGTGGCGCTGGCGCCATCGCGGACCTCGCCGAGTCCGTAGACGCCCTGATTGGTGTCAATGCGGATGATGGGGCAAGGGCCAGGCCCGGGCTTTACCACCGTCGCCACACGCAGGTCGGTGATCCGCAGCGCCGAAGGACTGGAATCGGCGTTGACCCCTTGGGGATAGGCCTCCGCCGGCTCGCCGCTGAGGAGCGCGCCTCCCAGCGCAGCAGCAGATCCCTTCAAGATTCCGCGACGGTTCATTAGATACGGGTCGGATTTAATCATTGTGGTCTGGCCTCCAAAACGATATTCAGTCTTGACGCGCCTACTCTTCCGGCATGTGCAATTTCAGGCCTTTCTGTTCCAGCCATTTATTGAACTCCTGAATCATCGGCTTGGTCCACTTGCGATCGATCTGGCCGGGGGTGTACTTCCCTTCGCGTAGCATTTGGTGCCCCCACTCATCGACCCGGTGGGTCATTTGGGCCTTATCGATAACCTCCTGGGTGAGTTGGGGAGGGATGAAGGTAATTCCCTCCGGATCGCTCACGGCCACGTCGCCGGGCAACACCATGACATGACCGATGCGGATGGGCACATTGATGCCCATCAGCGTCGTGTCGCGCAAGGCGGAGGGGTCGAAGTCACGAACGAAGACGTGCATGCCTTTGATTTCCGAGATGCCGGTCACATCCCGCACCGCGCCATCCACCACCAGTCCGTTGTGACTCATCGCGTAGATGGCGGTGGAGAGGTTGTCACCTGCATAGGTCCCGTCCTTGATTTTCCCGAAGAGGTCCACCACCAGGACGTCGCCGGGTGAGAGCATGTCAATCGGCCAGGAATTCTGGGCCCCAATGCGCCCCTCTGCCTTGCCCCGGTCGTTGATGAGGGTATTCACGTCGGGCCGCAGCGGCATAAAAACAGCGGTGAACACGCGGCCCACCATCCGCCCTCCCGGGTTGATCTCTCGCCAGCCGCCTTCGAACTGGTACCTATAGCCATGCGACTGCAATACCCCCCAGGCTTCCTCAGCATCCACATCCTTCAAACCCTCGAGGATGGAGTCGGGCACCTTGGGGCGGCCGTCGGGAGAGCGCTCTCCCTTCCACTCGGGCGTCAGGGCAATGCGCTGTTCATTCGAAAACATGCCCAGTTGCGCAAACGCCGCCTCGGTGACCGAAAAAATCAGGATTACTGCGAAGGCAATGCGAAGGGGTGTTTTCATCTTCTTTCTCCTGGCTTGCGAATTAGGCTGAATCATAACTCAAGCCGCCTAACAGTATGTCCAAAAACGCGGATTCCTCGTATCGTTGCGCCATTTTGGCAGTTTGCAACAACCTATGAGGTAATCTTCCCGGTCTTGCCGGCCTTAATGACCCTGTCCGCCAACCCGCCGTTCTTACCGGGGCCAGAAAGGTCCTGATTTGCCAGGGCCGCGGGCGCCGCCCAAATGCATGCGTCGAACCAATAGTCCCACCCATAGGTCGCCTCCCCGTTGTCCTCGAATGCACTGCGGGAGCATGGGCCATCCCACATATATCCCCACTGGCATGCATTAATCTCGCAATACTTGCGCAGCAACTCCAGCCCGAAACCTCTTTGGCCTTCGTAGGCGAAGGTCAACGCGCAGTAGATCACTTGAAAGTCGTTCCAATTGTACTTCCCAGTCATGTACCTATTGACCTTGCCGGTCCATAGGGTGCCATCGGGATTGGCAAAGTTTGGCGGCATCCCCAGCTTGCTGATCTTGCAAACCCTGTCGCGCAACCCCCCTAGCAATTTGCCCACGTTCTCCTTCGGAAAGACCGGCCGCACCCCGTGCAGCCGCGCCCAGAACTGGCCGTTCAGTTGGGCGGAAAAGAAGGCATCCAATTGCTTGCCCGTCTGAGGATCGTTATAAACCAGATAATGGTCTCCCCTCCAGAGGTACCTCTGCATGGCTTCTTTCCCGGCCTCCAGCAGGGCATCCAGTCTCTTCACGTGCTCGGTGTCCCTCATCTTTAATGCCCATTCCCGCAGCATCTCCGCCGCCGCCATCCGGTAACCACCCGGGTGGATCACATAGCCCCACACGTGGCGATCCTCATACCATTCGAACTCATTGGCTGTGCCTGGCTCGTAGGGAGGCATGGCGATAATCTGCGGGAGACCCAGGTCCGGACGCCGGTTAAACGAGTGCTCGAGTGCTTGTTTGGCCGAAGGATAGAACTCTTTCAAGAACTCCTCGTCGCCCGTCGCCTTCCAGTGACAATGCAATTGCAGCATGTAGTTGGCCCCATTCATGACCTCCTGGTAGCCGTAACCCGCAGGTGTAGCCGGGTCTGCCCAACGGCCGGCTAGACAAGGCACATCTCCGTCTTCTTTCTGGGCAGCCTTGAAGGATCGCATGCTTGAAACCGCCAAATCGGGGAAAAAGTACTCCAGAAAAGGTCCCATCATAGCGACGTTAGGCAGGGTTGAAACGTTCGGGCAGGAACGGGGTGCCTCGATCATGGCAAATAACCCATCTTCCGGTTTGCACCAATCGCCAATCGGAGGCTTGGCCTGCGCCCACAAGGAGCAAGGAGCATAGTAGTAAAAAGCGTTGATAAGCGAATCTGCCAGCCAGCCTGGAAGCTCCTTGTCGTTATAGATCACCGACTGCCAAGCAATGACCCGGTCTAGCAGCGACTGATGATTGCGGGCCAGGAAATCAGCCACCTCCCCCGCATTGGCGAACCGGGAAGCGTACATGTGGGTGAAACGCTTTCCGGTCGCGTATGAAACCTGGCGACCGCCAGACATAGTTAGAATCGGACGCCCGCCCGTCCCGGGATTGCCATTCCCTTCCCACTCCGGCGCGTACCAGGCCAGAATCAGCCGCACCACTTTCTCTTGCCCCGACTCCAGGCTGAAGTCCACCGCCAACGACGAACTGCCGTCATCCTGAGCGATCTCCGGCAGCCCCTTCTCAATTGCCTCCCATTTAATCCCATCTGTCCCCAGCTCACCGCCCACGCGGATGCTTTTTTCATCCAGCCCCGCCAGCACGTAGCTCATCCCCCATGCCTTGTCTTCCACCCAGACCCCGGAAAGATCCCCCAGCGCGGGGCGACGCTCAATATGAGGCTCAGGAAGCTCGATCTCTTTAGGGAGACTGAACCAGCCAATCACTTCATCCCTTGTGCGGTGCTTCCCGAAACCCGGAAAGCTGAAGGCGAGTGTACCCGTCTGCCGCGAAGATCCGTTGTTCGTCAAGTGAATCTCAAACACCGCTCCGGGCGTGTTGGAGGTTTTGGCATCTCCAGGTATGAATGGCGCCCAGGCCCGCAGGCTCACTTTTACCGGCGCATTCGTCTTGTACTGCATATCCGCGATGGGATAATGGCCCCAGTAGTCAATCGCCTCCGCTGTTCCTGTGTTTCCGGCGAAAGACATAATCGGCCCAAGGCTGGACCTATTCCTCCCGGCATAATTCTTGGTGTGACCCGTGGTCAGTACCGATGTCTGTCCGCCGATCCCAATGCCCAGGAAGGGTCTGTTTAAAGGGCCGCCGGGGGGAACGTAATTGTTGAAGATCGAGCTGTACCCAAAAGTCCCATACCCCTCCAAGTAGAGACCGCCCGTATCGATGCCCCCTAAAGGCACCCCCGAGACAGGCCGGGGTCTGTCTTCGAGTCCAACGAAACTTGGTGCGTTTCGATAGATGATACCTGTGACCGGGTTCGAATAACCCATTGCCTGGAACTCCTGCCACTTGGCGGCTGGCAGATTGGCCGGAAACAGGCGACCAAACTCCTTCGACTCCGGAACAGGCATGCGAGCGATTGGACTTCCCACTCGAGCAAAGCTTCGCAGCCTTGTGCGGGCAATGCTCATAATCCCCGCCGCGGCCTGCAGGAAATTCCGACGTGAAAATGGAATCGTCATGTGCTCCTCCGCGTCCCTCGTTTCTCTCACGTATTCGACTCGAAGGCCTTCCGACCCCCGTGGCCATCATTGATACGGTCGGATCCGCCCCGACTCCGGTTGTCTCTATGTCTGTACTCCGCCGCACACCGGTGCATGCTTCCACCCTGCCCCCACAACGCCCGGTGGCCTCGCGCCGCCCTCTCCCCCCGAGGGGGCGAGAGTGGTAAAGTGAAATCAGCTCCCCCCTCGCCCCCTTGGAGGAGAGGGGCCGGGGGTGAGGGGGTTCTAAGGTCGAACAAAGTACAGTCTCCTTGACAATCATCAAGTGACCAGCAAGGGACTCGGCTGAATCATGGCTCAAGCTGCCTAAGCCTACCACAAGTCGGAATCACGCCGAATCACCTTGGCGTGGCGTGGACTCAAAGTCCTTTGGCGCGACGCCGACGCCCAAACTCTGCTATTCTCCGGGTTTCGGTACAAACTCCGCCGGCATTTCTCCCCGCGGTCGGGAAGGCGAGGTTGTAACCCCGGTCTTCCGGCATCATCCGAAACAATAGAGAGGACAGGCAATGAAATCACATACTGAGTATCTTTGGTTCAACACCAAGAAACATCGGGAATTCATCAACATCACCGATGAGGTTGAGAAGGCACTGGCCAAGTCGCAAATCAAGGAAGGCTTGATCCTGGTCTCGGCCATGCACATCACCGCGGGCATCTACGTCAATGATGCGGAAGACGGCCTGATCGCCGACATCGACGAGTGGTTGGAGAAACTGGCGCCCTTCCGCGGCGATTACCGCCACCATCATACGGGCGAAACCAACGGTGATTCCCACTTAAAAAGCCTGCTGATCGGGCACCAGGCCGTGGTGCCCGTCACCAACGGCAAACTCGACTTCGGCCCCTGGCAGCAGGTCTATTATGCCGAGTTCGATGGCCAGCGCCGCAAGAGGGTGTTGATCAAAGTCATCGGCGAGTGAGGTCCCGCATGCCGCCCATTATTGAAGTTCAGGAGTTGACCAAGGAATTCCGCACCTTCCGCCGCCGCGAAGGCGTCTTGGGCGCATTGCAAAATCTTTTTGTGCGGGAATATATGACGGTGCACGCGGTGGACCATGTGAGCTTTTCCATTGAACGCGGCGAGATGGTGGGTTATATCGGAGCCAACGGGGCGGGAAAATCCACCACCATCAAAGTCCTCACCGGCATCCTGGCGCCCACCGGCGGGCGCGTGGTCTCCAACGGATTTGTTCCTTATCGCGAGCGCCGCCACTACACGAAACACATCGGCGTGGTTTTCGGCCAGCGCACCCAACTCTGGTGGGATATCGCGGTTATCGAATCCTTCAAGCTGCTCAAAGAGATCTACGAAATCCCCGATCCGGACTTTCGCCGGCGCCTGGATGTTTTCAGTGAAATGCTCAACCTGAAGGAATATTTGCACACGCCCGTCCGCAAGCTGAGTCTGGGCGAGCGCATGCGCTGTGATTTGGCCGCTTCCCTGCTGCACAATCCCCCGCTGCTTTTTCTGGATGAGCCCACCATCGGCCTGGACGTGGTGGCCAAGGAGCGCATCCGGGAGTTCCTGAAAGAGATCAATCGCACGGAAGGCACCACCGTGTTGTTGACCACGCACGACCTCTCCGACATTGAAGAGCTTTCCAAACGCATCCTCATCATCGACAAGGGACGCATCCTGTTCGACGGCGACCTGGAGCAGATGAAGAAGCGCCTGGCCAAGTACAACCAGGTGAAATTTTTCTTGAAGGACCGCTCGCAGGTCCCGCGCCTGGCGCAGATAGAGACTGACGGAATCGCCTGCCAGCGCGTCGACGAACTCACCTATTTGATCCGCTTTGACCGCGAACAGCATTCCAGCGCCGACGTGATCCGCCAGATTGTGAACACCCTGGAAGTGCGCGACCTTCTGGTGGAAGAGGAACCCATCGAGGAAATCGTCAAGCGCATCTATCTAAGCGGCGAGGTGGCCTGATGCCGCACGCCGACATCGCCAACCCGATTCCGGGCAAGAGGCCTTCCCCCGCGATGAGGAGAGCCTTGCGGCTCTACCTGGAATTCGGCCGCGTGGGCTTTGTCAATACCCTCGCCTACCGGTTGCGGTATTTTACGGGAATCGTCACCTATTTTATTTATGTGTCGGTGTATTACTTTATTTGGAAGGCCATCTACGAGCACAGCGCATCGATCGAAGGGTTTGACTTCGCGCATCTTTTGACCTACATCGGCGTGGGGTGGATCATCCGTTCATTTTACTTCAATAATATCGACCAGGAGCTTGCTTACCAGGTCATGGAAGGCCGCCTGGCGATGGACCTCATCAAACCGGTGAATATTCAGGTGATGTATGTGGCGCGGGCGGCGGGGGAATCGGTTTTCCGCCTGGCCCTGCTCACTATTCCTACGGCGCTGGTTTTGTTTTTGGTTTATCCCTTGCGCCTGCCCGCGAGCATTGGGCATGCGGGGGCGTTTCTAGTCAGCGTCAGCTTGAGCTTCCTGATCGTCGCCGCCATCAACTTCGCCGTGGGCACTTTCGCCTTGCGCTTGCAATCCATTCTGGGACTGCTGCGCGCCAAGTTCTTTCTACTGGAACTGTTTTCCGGACTCCTGCTGCCCATGACCTTTTTCCCGCAGGTGGTTCAGAAAATTCTCGCGCTGATGCCCTTCCAATACATTAGCTACGTGCCCATGTTGATTTACCTGGGCAAGCTAAGTGGCGGCGGGGTGGCGCGCGCCATCGCCATTCAGATTTTCTGGGTCGCGATACTCATGGCGATTGGCCATGGACTGTGGCGCTGGTCAACCAGAAGATTGATCATCCAGGGAGGGTAACGGCGCCCGGTGGTTGGCCGCTTAGGAAGGGAGAGATGAAGAGACACTTCCGGCTCTTGGTTCGTTATTTCGCTCAGTACGCGAAAGTGCGCCTGGCGTATAAAGCGGACTTCATCATCGCCTTTTTTTCCTCCATGGCGGCCACCGTGTTGGGATTCGGTTTTGTTCTGGTCTTATTTTCGAAAATTCCGCGCTTGCAGGATTGGTCGTTCAATGAGGTCATGTTCCTCTACGGGTTCTCACTCATTCCCCTCGGTTTTTTCAATGTGGTCAGTTGGAATCTGTATGATTTCAGCGAGCTTTACGTCATCGAGGGGAGGTTTGATCGAGTGCTTTTGCGGCCCGTCTCCACGCTCTTCCAAGTGGTCTTTGAGAAATTCCGCCTGGAGTCGCTGCAAGAAGTCGTAACCGGCATTGCGGTGGTGGCGCTCTGCGTTCACCGCTTGCATCTAACGCTGAGAATTCCGGATTATCTCTGGTTCGCGGTGATGATCGTTTGTGGGGCCGCCATCTACCTGGCCGTTTTCCTGCTTCTGACGGCGGTGTCTTTCTGGTTTGAAGATCGCGTGGGGATTGTGCCGCCGGTTTTCAATATGCTCAATTTTGGCCGCTACCCGTTAACCATTTACAACGTCTTCATTCAATTTTTGCTGAGTTGGATCATCCCGTTTGGGTTCGCCACCTTTTATCCCACCACCCACTTCCTGGGACGAACCGCTTTCACGCTGTATTTCCATCTAGTCCCTGTGGTCGCGGCAGGATTCTCGGCGCTGGCCATTGTGGTTTGGAACCGCGGGGTGGCCAATTATAGTAGCACGGGAACGTAGCGGCCGTGGGCCATGCGCGCTTAGAGTTTCAAGACCTCTTCATAAACAGCCAGCGTCGCCTGGGCAGTGCGTCGCCAGGTGAATTCGCTTGCCCGGGAGAGTCCCTTTTGCACCAGACCCGCGCGCAGCGCCGAATCCTCCACCGCCTGGACAACCTTTTGCGCAATGTCCGCGGCGTCGTGCGGGTCCACGTAGAGAGATGCTTCCCCGCCAACCTCGGGCATTGACGATACGTTGGAAGTCACGACGGGCACGCCACCCGCCATCGCTTCCAAGACGGGTATGCCAAAACCTTCCTCCAGGGAGGGAAAGAGAAACACACTCGCGGCCTGGTAGAGGCGAGCGAGTTGTGCTTCATCAATGTATCCGAGCAGTTTCACCCGATCCCCCAGGGATTCGGCGCGGATGAATTCGTGGATGGCCTCGCTGCCGTAGCCATTGCCTCCCGAAAGAACCAGTGTGTATCTTGCCGGAAGAGTCTTCAGCGCCTTAAGCATATTGAGGGTATTTTTGCGGGTTTGTATCACCCCTACGCTCAAGACCATTTCGCCCTCGCCTCCGAGGATGCGGGCGCGCTCCCGCAAGCGTTCCTCCGGCGAAAGGATGACGGCAGGGGGATCGACGCCCAAAGGAATCACCCGGATTTTCTCCGGTGGGACTTGGGCGTGCGAAATGAGCAGGCTTTCCGTGGCATGGGAGGCAGTTATGACTCGCGCGGCCCGGCCCACAGCTTGCAAAAGCAGCGCTGAGAATTTCTCGCGGAAGTCCGCGGTGGAATAGTTCTCGCCGGTAATAGGAAAGATATCGAAGACGGTCACTACTTCCTGGCGGAAGTGGAAAGCCGGCGGGCGCTGCGCAAGGCTGTGAAAAAGTTGCGCCTGCCAGGGCAGCCAGAACGTGACCGGCTCTTGATACACGCGCACCGAGAATTGCGCCCTGAGGCCGGGGACAGACCCCGGCTGTAGGAAGTACTGCCGCCGGCCCAGCCGCGACAGCCGGTAACAAATCAGAAACCGGTGCGGCGTCTCCAAGGTGAGCAGCGTTTCGATGAGGCGGCGCGAATACACTCCGATGCCGGTAAGTTGCGGATCGACACTGTAAGTCGCATCAAGGGCTATCGTTGCCATCGTTCGAGTCAATCCTGCGGTTCCCCCGAATGAGAAGTTCGACCCTGAATCCTAGCTTGAAAAACGAGGGATGTCGAATCGCGGGGAATGTGGGTAGTGCGTCAGTTTGGCCAATTTCCAGTATGGGCGTTTTCCCAGGCGGAAATCGGCTGAGTCCAAATTCGTGACCGGCACTGAGCTTATCATTGACGGGGGCTGCACAGTTCAGTGAAACTGTGCGGCAGGTATATGCGATCGTGAGGCCGCGGGCATTACTGTTAATATAGGTTCCCGGCGCGGCGACAGTTATCGAAACCAACCCATAATCAGGGATTTACATTAGCCCGAGCGTTTCAGTACGGCGACAGGTAAGGGAGTCGCAGAGATGAGAGGTAGTTAAAGCCACAATGCCGCAACTCAAATGCACGCTGCCAGCAAGTCTTTGGGAGCTTCTGCAAGGCGAATCGCAGAAGACCCGCGAACCGGTGAGCCATATTGTTAGCAAAGCTCTCGCCGATTACTTCGACGTCCTTCACCACACGCTCTATCAAGTCTCGACATCAACCGCCCTGGTCGAGGGCATATATCAAGGCGCGGTACGCGTTGGAACACTACGAGAGCACGGTGACCTTGGACTCGGGACGTTTGAAAATCTCGACGGCGAGATGGTGATTGTGGATGGTCATTTCTTTCATGTGCAAAGCGACGGTTCGGTTCAGGAAGCCGGCGACGATGTTCTTAGCCCGTTTGCCGTGATCACGCGTTTCGCCCCTGACGCGCAAGTGGATCTTGAGCAGTGTCCCGATTTCAGTCACTTGGCCGGGCAGTTCAACGGGCTGCGGAATTCCGACAACATCTTCTATGCCTTGAGGGTGGATGGGCACTTTGACTATGTGCACGCACGTGCCATGTGCAAGACCGAAGAAGGGGTAGCGTTAGCCCAAGCGGCGGCGGTTCAACCTGAATTCGAGTTTCGCGATATCTCGGGAACACTGGTGGGTTTCTGGACACCTGAGTACGCGAAGACCCTCAACGTGCCGGGCTATCACCTGCACTTCCTGTCGACGGACCGCACACGAGGTGGGCATCTCCTGCAGTGCAGCGGATCCGGGTGGCATCTTCAGATACAGCGGGAGGGCGAGTTTCACATCGCCTTACCGGAAACCGAGGATTTCCTAAAAGCAGACTTGCGCCGCGATCCAAGTGCGGATCTCGCCAAAGCAGAAGGAGAAAAGAAATGAGTGCGGTGACTTCGACAAAGCCTGGCTTGCAGACTGGTGCGGGACTCTTGGTGAAGAGTCTGGAGGCACAAGGAGTCAAATACATCTTCGGCATACCCGGGGCAAAGATCGACAAGGTGTTCGACACGTTATTGGACTCGACAATCAAGACGGTGGTGTGCCGGCATGAACAAAACGCTGCATTCATCGCAGGCGGCATCGGGCGGATGACCGGGAAGGCGGGGGTCGCATTGGTTACCTCCGGGCCCGGCTGCTCGAATCTGGCGACCGGTTTGGCAACCGCGAACTCGGAAGGCGATCCGTTGGTCGCGATCGGCGGTGCCGTGTCCGTTGAAAGGGGCCTGAAGCAGGTTCATCAGACGATGGATGCGGTAAGCCTGTTCCGACCGATCACCAAGTTCAGTGCGGAAATTGATTCTCCGGAGACGGTATCGGAAGTTGTCGGGAACGCGTTTCGGATCGCTGAGTCGGGGCGTCCGGGTGCAGCTTTCATTAGCGCCCGGCAAGACATCATGGCGGGGGTGGCGGATGGAGACGTGCTGACCCCGGTTGCCCCGGAAACGCAGGGCCCCGCGGATACTCAGGCGATCGCCGCGGCCACTGGTCTGATCAACCGCGCTGAACGGCCTATATTGCTGCTCGGGCTGCTCGCCAGCCAACCCCGCGCTGCCGAGGCTGTGCGTGTGTTTCTTACCAAGACGAAGCTGCCTGTTGTGGGTACATATCAGGCTGCGGGAGTAGTATCACGGGATCTCTTCGACGGCTTTGGTGGCCGAATCGGTTTGTTCCATAACCAGCCGGGCGACAAGCTTTTGGATGCGGCCGATCTGGTTGTTACGGTTGGGTACGACCCCGTGGAGTGCGAACCAAGCCTTTGGAACAAGGGCGGCAAGCGCAATTTGGTTCATATTGACGCGGTACCGTCAGATGTCGACAGGGATTATCGTCCGCAGGCGGAATTAACCGGCGACATCGCCGCCACGCTTCAAGCTTTAGCCAGTCAAGTGAAGCCGCGAACACTCTCCTCGGAAAGAGCGCTCTTAGGTGAGATTGCTCGCGACCGAGCGGAGTTCTCCAAGCAAGCCGCCAGCATGAACGGCGTCCCCATCCATCCCATGCGCCTGGTCCACGAGCTGCAGAACCTGCTGAGCGACGACGTGACCCTGTGTTCTGATATGGGTTCTTTCCACATTTGGCTCGCCCGCTATCTCTACAGTTTTCGCGCTCGGCAGGTTCTGATCACAAATGGCCAGCAGACTCTTGGCGTGGCTCTGCCCTGGGCAATTGCCGCCTGTCTTGTCCGCCCCAGCGAGAAAGTGATTTCCGTCTCTGGTGACGGAGGCTTCCTGTTCTCGGCGATGGAACTTGAGACAGCAGTGCGGCTGAAGTGCAACTTCGTACACCTGGTTTGGATTGACGGTTCGTATGACATGGTGCGCTTCCAGGCAGTGGCGAAATTCGGACGGGCGTCGGGTGTGGATTTCGGACCCGTGGACGTGGTGCGGTATGCCGAGGCGTTCGGCGCGAAGGGACTGAGAATCGAGACCCCTGACGATATCGCCCCGACCCTGAAGAAAGCGATGGCGATGCAGGGTCCCGTGGTCGTCGGTATCCCCGTGGACTATCGGGATAACCATCGGCTGCGCGAGAGCTTGCACCCCAACGTGTTGAATTGATCAAAACCTCCGAACACAGCTTGATCGAGCGGAGCAGCAGTTGTGCTTGATCCACGACTCGGAAGTTTGTGGAATGCGGATCGCCCGTTCATCGCGAAGGACGAATGAAAACTCCGGCCTCTCTACGCCTCGGCGGGGCTCACGTCGATGCCGTACTCTTTGAGCTTGCGGTAGATCGTGGTCTTGCCGATACCCAGAAGCTTTGCGGCGCGCACTCGATCCCCGCCCGTGGCCTGGAGCGCCTGCCGGATGGCCTGCTGTTCGAGCGCTTGCAAGGTGCCCAGATCCTGCCGGGAGGAGGACTTGCGCGCGAGGTTATAGAGCATCGCGGAGGGCAGATCCTGCATTTGAATGAAGGTCCCTGAACCCAGCGAAACCGCGCGCTGGATGCAGTTTTCCAACTCGCGCACATTGCCGGGCCAGTCATAACTCATCAAGCGCCCCAGGGCTTCATCGGAAATCTGCGTCACCGACTTCTCGTTTCCGAGGCGCGCTAGGAAATGCCGGACCAGTGCCGGGATATCCTCTTTTCGATCGCGGAGCGAGGGCATCTTGAGGGAGACTACGTTGAGGCGGAAGAATAAGTCCTTGCGAAAAACGCCGCGCTTTATCCCCGCCTCCAAATCCAGGTTGGTGGCGGCGATGACCCGCGCTTCGAACCTGATCCGCTCGTTGCTGCCCAAGGGCCGGACTTCATGCTCCTGGAGCGTGCGCAGCAGCCGCGATTGCAGTTCGATGGGCAGTTCGCCGACTTCATCCAGGAAGACGGTGCCCGAGCCGGCCGCCGCCAGCAGGCCTTGCCGTGATTGGGCAGCGCCGGTGAAAGCCCCTTTGACGTGCCCGAACAACTCGCTTTCGATGAGGGTTGGCGGCAGCGCGCCGCAGTCAACCGGGACGAAGGGCTGATCCTTCCAGGGGCCTTGTGTGTGGATAGCCCGCGCCGCCAGTTCTTTTCCCGTGCCGCTTTCACCCATGATCAGGACCGGATGCCGCTGCGACGCCACTTTGGAAATCAGCCTGTAAATTTTCTTCATCTTTTCCGAGACACCGACCAAGCCCGCAAACTCTGCCGGAGCCAACTGTGGCGAAGCGGTGTCAGGTTTCGGCGGTGACGGTGGAACTGCCTCCGGCGGGACCTCCAACACCCGTGTCAGCTCTTCGATTTTCAGCGGCTTGGTCAGCAGTGGATGTCCGCATAATCGCAGGGGATGCTGGGGTGGGGCGTTGCCAATCCCTTCCACCATGAGAACGATATTGATTCCCGGTTGTGCGCGCCGGGCGGCGGCGGGCAGATCGCTTCCTCCCAGGCTGGCCAGCCGGAAATCCACCAGAACGGCATCGAATTCCTTGGTTCCCAGCAGCGCCAAGGCCGCGGCGCCGGAACTCGCCGCACAGACCTCGCAGGCGCAGTCTCGCAGAACGCGCGCACACTGCTCCTGTGAAGCTGCATCGATGTCAACGAGCAACACTTTCCTGGTCATGGCGGCGAGATGAAGGCCCACGACGGACAAGGCCTCCACCCGAAGCGAGGGCACGCCTAGTGGTGCGGCAGTATACGGTCCTCATCGGGTAATGTCAAAACATTACTTTCTGGGGTATGAGCGCGGCCATGCCACCGATTTCGCGGGCAAAGTGCGGGAATGCTTCATCGCTGGTGCGGCAGCAGCTCGAGGGGCTTTCCTTCCGCCCACGGCTTATAAGTGGCCGCGAAGCGGATACGGTCGTCAAGCGGCGGGTGGGTATAAAGCCAGAGCTTGATGAAAGGATTGGGATCAGGGTCAGCCAGGTCTAAGTCTCCGAGGATTTGCAACGAATGGACCTCGGCGGCGTTGGGGTCCGGAACCACGCCGTAAGCCACCTCCAGGCCGAATTGGTCAGCTTGATGTTCAAAGTAGCGCGAGATGCCGTTCACGACGGGGGCCGACAGGAACACCAGTACGGTGAGGACTACGAGCACGAGGGGAAGTGATGCCAAGTCTCCAATTCCCTCAATCCCGGCGCGCGGGCCGGCCCTCTCCACTAACCGGTTCACGGCGAAGAATCCCAGAAGGAAGAAGAGCAGCGCCACGGCTTCGTCAAGAGCGAATTCCTTGGGAATGTGGTAAAGGACGTAGTGCCCGGTTTCGTGTCCGAGCACCAACAACAACTCATCCGGCCCCATCGTCTTGAGGGTCGTGTCCCACACCACGACACGCTTGCTCGAGCCCAAACCGGAGACATAGGCATCCACCGCTTTGGTGCGGGAACTCGCGTCCATCTCAAAAATACGCGCGGGCGGTATCGAAAGGCCGGCGTGCGTGAGCATGGCTTCGATCCGCTCGACCAGGGCGGGTTGAGTTTTCTCGAGAGGTGTGAACTTGTAGAACAGAGGTTCGATGGCGTAGGGCTCAATGAGGATGAAAGCCAAGACGAGAGGAATCGACGCCAACCAGAAATAGAACCACCAGCGGCGCGGGCTGCGGCGGGCGAGCGTGTAGAAAACCCAGGCGACAATGACGCCCGTCGCCGCGACAATGCCCAGGCTTTTTCCCCAATCGCCGAACCAGGATGCCAACCCTTGCGTCGAGAGACCGAAGCGGTGCTCAAGAATGTAGCTGTAGTAAAAATCGAAAGGGAGATTCAGCAGCGTTGCGGCCGCCACAAACAACGGTACGAAGATTAGACACTGGACGGAGTGACGGCGCGAGACTTGGCGCGCCCATTCGCGGAAGCGCACGGCGATGCGGGCACGCCAGAGGAATAGATAGATCCCGATCGAAACCAGAGTTCCGAGGAAATAGAGGATATAAAGGGAACGTGAATAGGCAATGGCCTGAGCGCGACGTTCCGGCGTGAGGGTGTAAGTTGTGGGCGGCGAAGCCGGCTGGACCTGGCTTGTGGAAGGAGCTGGCCGCGCGGCCTGCGACGCGGGCGCCAGGGAGCTTCCGGTCTGGCCGTTCGCCACCACGCCCGCAGGCATGACCAGCCAACAGACCCCCAGCAACATCAACGCGAAGTGTTTCATGGGGAAGGAGTCAGGAGACAGGAGGCAGTCGACGGCAAACGGTAGACATTTAAGCAAAACCGATGCAGAAACCCGCATTCCCACGCCCGTTTGCCGACTTCTGTCTTCCGACTCCTGACTTCTGACTCCTCCTTCTAAACCTTGGGCAGCACGATACCTTGTTGGGCTTGGTACTTGCCCTTCTTGTCTTTGTACGAGGTCTCGCAGTTTTCATCCGACTCCAAGAAAATGATCTGGCAAAGGCCTTCGTGGGAATAGACGCGGGCGGGCAGGGGAGTGGTATTGGAGATTTCGAGGGTTACGAAGCCTTCCCATTCCGGCTCCAGCGGCGTCACATTTACGATAATACCGCATCGGGCATAAGTTGATTTGCCGAGGCAAATGGTTATTACGTTGCGCGGGATCTTGAAGTATTCCACCGAGCGGGCGAGGGCAAAGGAATTGGGTGGGACGATGCAAGCCGGCCCCCGGAATTCGACGAAAGAGCGCGCGTCAAACTGTTTCGGGTCGACAATCGTCGAGTTGACGTTGGTGAAGATCTTGAATTCATCGGCGACGCGCAGATCATATCCGTAAGACGAGAGCCCGTAGGAAATCACACCTTCCCGAACCTGCTTCTCCTCGAAGGGACGGATCATGTCGTGCTCCGTGGCCATCTTACGAATCCAGCGATCGTTCTTGACCGGCATTGAGTCTCACCTCGCGCAAACTGCGGGCTTGTGGCCGTGGCAGCAAGCCACGGAATCATTCCCATTCTGCAAGTAAAAAGAGGAGAATCATAGTCGAGGAGAAAATTCTTGACAATGCCTCTCTGTGTTCTTAGGATTAAAGCCTGTATTTTCAGGAGGTTTGCGTGATAAAGCTGGACATCATCAATGAGGTCGTCAACCGTACAAGCATGACGAAGACAAAAGCTGAAATGGCCGTGGAAACGGTATTTGGATCCATGAAGAAAGCGCTGACGCAGGGCGACCGCATTGAATTGCGTGGCTTCGGTGTTTTCAACGTGAAACCTCGCAAAACCGGTATCGGGCGGAACCCCCGAACGGGGGCGGAAGTCAGCATTCCCCCCGGCAAGGCTGTGCGCTTCAAGCCCGGCAAGGAACTGCAATCTCTCTCCTAACCTATTTACAGGCGGCCAGGAGCGGGCGAGAATAGGATTCTTCCCCACTTGCGTATGGGCGATGAATCCCAATTCGGGCGTATCGGCCAGCCACCGGTCAGCGAGATACCTTGGTCCACTCCCGCGTGGGTCTCTGTCCGCTGGGGCTTCGGGGCCCGCAAGCGTTGGTACAACTCGCTGCCCTTTCACCTGGGGCTTTTCCTGCTCACGGTCTTGACGACTTTGGTCGTGGGCGCGCACATCGAGCTCAATTACGCCCATAATCTTCCGGTTCTTGATTGGGACGTTTCCCTCGCCTTCTTCCGCGAATTGTGGCGCCAGCCGGAGTTGCTGGTTTTGGGCGTGCCGTTTTCCTCCACCTTGCTGGGTATCTTGCTGGCGCACGAACTCGGCCATTACCTGACTTGCCGCCACTACGGAATTCACGCCACTTACCCTTACTTCATTCCCGCGCCGACGCTGATTGGAACGTTAGGCGCCTTCATTCGCATCAAGTCTCCCATTGTGAATCGTCGTGAGCTTTTTGACGTAGGGATCTCGGGGCCGATCGCCGGCTTTGTCCTTGCCATCCCGGCGTTAATCCTGGCGATCTTTCTTACCAAGGGCACTGTGCCCGCCGCCACGCCCGATTCAATCTCCCTGGGTAATCCTCTGGCGGTGATCCTCCTCACCAAGCTGTTTCGAAGCGGAATCAACCCGGCAGAGATCATTCTCCACCCTGTGGGTTGCGCCGCCTGGGTAGGGCTTTTCGCAACCGCCTTAAACCTGCTCCCGGTGGGACAGCTCGATGGCGGGCATATCCTTTATGCGGTCCTCGGCGACAAGTGCCGGAACATCTCGCGAGGGTTTTTCCTGGTCTTGCTGCCGCTGGGATACTTCTGCTGGTATGGTTGGATCGCCTGGGCCGTCATCCTGTTTTTCATCGGCCTTCGCCACCCGAAGGTCCTCGAGCCGGTGGAACCTCTCGGACGGAAAAGAAAGATTCTTGCCATCGTGGCGGCGATCATTCTCGTCCTCACATTTCTTCCCACGCCATTCAAAATTCAGTAGGCAGTAAGCAGGATGTAGAAGGCAGTGGCAATTTCCTTTTCTGCCTACTGCCTACATGATGTTCATGGGGTCCATGTCGATCATCAGCGAGCGCTGGGGGATGCCTTGCTGGTCGAGGTAGTCCGCAAGGCGCCGCAGGATGGTGCTGAGACGGGCTCGGGAAGTGCACTTCATCAGAAACTGGATGCGGAAGCGGCCCTGCAATTTTGCCAGAGGCGCGGGCGTGGGTCCGAGGATCTTCAGGCCCTCGGTTTGTTTCTCCAGCGGGATCAGGAAATTGCCTACATGTTTTGCTACCTGCGCGGCCTGTTCAAGCTTGGCGCCATGGGCGATGACGTTAGCCAGAGCGGTCACCGGCGGGTAATGCATCATGCGTCGAAAACACATTTCCTTATGGAAGAACGCTTCGTAGTTCTGCTCCGCCGCCATACGAATGGCGTAATGGTCGGGAAAGAAGGTTTGAACCAACACGCGCCCTGGAATTTCGCCGCGCCCCGCGCGTCCCGCCGCCTGGGTGAGCAATTGAAAAGTCCGCTCCGCGGAACGAAAATCCGGCAGTCCCAGGCCGATATCCGCTGAGACCACTCCCACCAGCGTCACACCGGGAAAATCGTGTCCTTTGGCGATCAGTTGCGTGCCCACCAGCAGGTCGATCTTGCCCCGCCGAAACTCCTCCAGGATGCGTTGGAACTGGCCCTGCCGGCGAGCCACATCGCGGTCCAGGCGCGCCACGCGGGCGCCGGGAAAAAGTTCCGCAAACTTCTTTTCCACCTTCTCCGTTCCCTCGCCCACGTAGTGAAGGTGCTCGCTTTGGCAATTAGGGCAACGGGCCGGTACCGGCGCAGAGTAACCGCAGTAATGGCAAATCAAGCGGTGCTCGCGGCGATGATAGGTGAGTGAGATCGAGCAATTCACGCAGCGCTCGGTCTGGCCGCAACTGCGGCACAGCAGGAACCAGGAGTAGCCCCGGCGGTTCAAGAGGATCATGGTTTGCTGCCGATTGACGAGCTGCGTCTCGATCTCCTGGTGCAAGCGGCGGGAGACGGGCACCTGCGTATGGGTTTCGCGAAATTCCTGGCGCATGTCGACGATTTCCACCTCTGCCAGCTTGCGCCCTTCCACCCGCTCGGGAAGCACTGCCAGCCGATATTTCCCCTCTCGTGCGTTCCAGTAAGACTCCAGCGATGGGGTGGCCGAACCCAGCAGCGCGAGCGCTCCGGCCAGCCGCGCGCGCACCACGGCGACGTCGCGCCCGTGGTAGCGTGGCGTCTCCTCCTGTTTGTAGCTCGTGTCGTGTTCCTCATCGATAATCACCACTCCCAGGTTCGCAAGGGGAGCGAATATCGCCGAGCGTGTTCCCAGCACCACCGGGGCTTCCCCGCGGCGAATTCGCCACCATTCCTCGTGCCGCTCGTTTTCGGATAAGGCGCTGTGCAGAAGCGCCACCTTCGAGCCGAACCGCGCCAGGAACTGCGTCTGCGCGGAGGGGGTGAGAGCAATCTCGGGTACCAGCATCAGAGCGGTGCGGCCCCTTTGGAGGCAGCGGGCAATCAGCCGGAGATAAATTTCCGTCTTCCCGCTGGCCGTTACCCCATGGAGCAGCGTGGTCTGGAATTGTCCACACTCCAATTGCCTTGTGAGGTCGTCGAGCACGGTACTCTGCGCGGGCGTCAGGACAAGGGGCGCGGCCGCTTCTGGGGCGGTGTCCCCGGGTTGTAGGGCCGAAAGGCGGTCGGCCCCCGCGTGGGGCAGGGCCTTTGATAGCTCAAGTTCGACGAGGCCCGAGGCGCTCAGCTTCTTGAGGGCGGCAAGATCCGCTCGCGCGGTCTGGAGAAGTTCGCGATGGTCTCCCGCCGCCCCTTCCCCTTCCAGCGCTTCCAGAATTCTTTTTGCCGCCGGCGAGAGGCGCAGAGGTTTTTCCGGCACGGGGCCCGCGAGGCGCACGGCATAAACCTGCCGTTGGGTACGCTCGCGCTCGACTTCATCAACGACCAGCAATTTTTCTTTCAGCGCTTGCAAGAAAGCTTCAGAGAATTTTTGCCGGAGCACTTGCAGCGAGGCGCTGCCGCGCATGGCAAGGTAGTTGAGGAGATCGCCCGCGGGGCCAGCCGGCTCTCCCGTCTGCGCATTGATTTCCTGGAGCTTCCGCTGACCCAACGCGCTCAGGCGGATTGACCGGGTGCGTCGCGTCGTTGAGCGCAATGGCAACATGGCGCGAAAGACCTCGCCAATGGGTGCGACGTAATAGTCGGCGATCCATAGCCCCAGCTCCAGTAACTCCGGGGTGAGAACCGGTTCAGTATCCAGAACGCGCAAAATGGGGCGGGGTTGAATGCCGGGAGGAAGGGTGCTGCCGGCGCGCAGCACGATTCCCGTGGCTTTGCGCGTGGCCAGCGGAACCTGCACTCGCTGGCCCGGCTGAACGGTGAAGGAATCGGGAACCAGGTAAGTGAGGGTATTGCGAATGGCCGCCATTACGGCGATTTCCACCAGGTTCGCCCGCCGGGGACGAGGAGTGGATTTTGTTGAGGAGGGTTTGCGATCCACGAAGGCATTTTACGTCAGACGAGGATTTAGGATTCAGGATTTAAGATTTAGGGTCGAAACACAAGACAAGGATTTAGGATTCAGGATTTAGGATCAAGGCACTCGCGACGCTCATTCTTGTACCTTGTCCCTGAATCCTAAATCCTGAATCCTGAATCCTAAGAACGGGCGCGAGCTGCGATCAGACTGGCGTACAGATTCCCCAGCCGCTCGAGCATGGCGAGTGCGGGAGCAAAGTTCTTGCGCGTAATGTGCTCGATATTCAAGCCGATGGGCGGCGGATCGGGGGGCAGATTATCAAACACGTCCATCAGAATGCGCTGCGCCAAATTGATGGAACGTTCGAGACACGTCGCAGCCGGGGCGGCCTCACCTTGCTCGGACCCCAGCAGGAAGCGGTCGAGATCGCGCGGGATATCCACCCCGAGCCAGCGGAGAAATTCCAAATCGCGACGGTTGCTCACAGGGGCGAAGCTGATGAAGATGCGGGCGTCCACGCCATTGAGCCGCTGAATCAGCCAAACCAGATCGTTCGAGTCAAACATTACCTGCGAAGTGAAAAATTCCACCCCCTGCGCGTGCTTCTTGCGAATGCGTTCCGGCTCATTCACACGGCTGGGAATCGTGATACCGCCTAACGACACGGGGAGGTTCAAGGATTTTATGAGCTTTGCAGCTTCGCCGGGGTTGGGGCCGGGATAGCGGATCTCCTTCGACTCGCCCCCCACGAGAACCCAATTGGGGATGTTCCACGGCCCCAGGGTTTCGCGAAACCAGCGCTCCGGCTCCGCGTCGTGAACGGTGACGCGATTGATGACCACGTCAATCCCCAGTTCGCGCTTGATGCGCGAGCCGAGGATGCGGGGTTCGACCCGCTCGATGAATTTGCTGGTGCGCTCACCGGGGCGGTCCTCGTCGTGGATTTCCGGAATGTTGATGGCATCCACGCGGCCGCGCAACTGTTGGAGTTCGTGCAGGGAGCCTTCCATGGCCTCAGGCTTCGCTGCGGCGGGGGGAACCACCTCAAACAAAGTCACCGGAACCGCAGGATGTAGAAGCGCGTCGTGAAAACCCATTATCCGCAGATTACCCAGATTTCACAGATTACGCAAGAAATCACGAATCTTTTCAAAGTCTTCGCGCAGGATTTTCTCTTCGCGCGGATTGCACAGGAGGTTGGCGGGGCCAGTCAGTATTTAGTCTACTCGCTAGCAAAGAAGACTGATGGCGAAACATGGAATCGCCGGCTTAGCCGCGCAATGTGGTCGCGGTTCAAACGACGCTTGCCGGAAAGGACCAGTGAAACGGTGCTCTCGCTTCCCAGTTCCGTTGAGATATCCTTTTGCGAGAGCCCGTTCTGACGGAGAAGAAACCGTAGTACCTCGATCGCGTTGGCATCCGGCACCGGGTAGCGCTCTGCCTCATACCGTTCAATGAGAAGTGTCAGCAAGTCGATGGCCTCTTCCTCTTCCCTTGTCGGGTGAGACTTCGCCGTCAGCTTAAAGAGTGCCTCCGTGTATTCCGCAAGCTCCTCGTCCGAGCGGATAAGATGAGGTGCTCCTCGCCGGATCATCTCGGTTGGATTTGCCAATGCTGTACTCATCGTGTAACCCCTTTATCCCCGCTAAGTATTTTTCAGGAAGTCGCGGATCTTCTCAAAGTCCTCGCGAAGAATTTTTTCTTCACGCGGATTGCGGAGGACGTAGGCGGGGTGGACGGTGGCGAGCGCTTTGGTGGAGCCGAAATCATAGAATCGTCCCCGAATTTTGGTAATGCCTTCCTTGATGCCCAGCACAGTGCGGACGGCAGGCGCGCCCAGGCAGCAAATCAGGCGGGGCTTGATGGATTCAATCTGGCGATAGAGGAAGGGCGAGCAGGCATCCACTTCGTCCTTCTCCGGCGTGCGATTCCCCGGCGGACGGCATTTGACGACGTTACAGATATATACGTCTTCGCGCTTCAGGCCCACGGTTTGCATCATGCGGTTGAGGAGTTTGCCGGCCCGGCCCACAAAGGGGAGGCCCTGTTCGTCTTCGTCGGCGCCCGGCCCCTCACCAATAAACACCAGCGCAGCGTGCGGGTTTCCCTCGCCAAACACGATCGTTTTGCGAGTGGGCGCCAGCTTGCAGCGGCGGCAATCGCCGAGGTCCTGACGGATTTGCTCCAACGTTTCCGGCCCGGAACGCGGCGCGACGGGAGCCTCAAAGAGACTGAATGATGAAACCGGAGGCTGAATGACTGTGGACGGGGAGGAGGGAGGCGCAGCAGGCCGTGGTGCGACTGGCGGGGTATGAGCAGGG